>NZ_PCOC01000001.1:2100000-2230000 GCF_002975205.1 Ochrobactrum vermis
ACGCAGGCCAAGCTCCAGAGGAGCCTTGCCCATCGGGCCATCCTTGCCTGCAAAGGGCCAGACGATTGCCGCGGGCGCGCCCGAGGTGGCAAGCCACTTGGCCTTGGCGCTCCACGACCAGTCTTTCACCTTCGCCGGATAGCCCGTCATGCGCATGTGCTTGGTGTCTTCGAGACGCCAGCCATGCAGGGCGTTCTCCTGCATCGAGGTGACGAGGAAGCGACCGTCGGGCGAAAAGATCACGCCGATATGCGCGCCCTTCCATTCCAGTTCGACAGGCTTTGCCGCCGTTCCGGTCCAGATCAGGGTTGCACCATTATAACGGGCTATCGCCAGCCGCTGGCCTTTCGGCGCAAAGGCAAGGCCTTCGACACTGCGTTCCTGTGCGAATTCCTGCTGCTTGCCGTCGGAGGTGCGCACCCACGCGGTGCGTCCCGATGCAAAGCCGACGGTTCCGCCGGGGCCGCTTGCAACGGCTGTTATCCATTTACGCGGTATCTTCGCAAGTTCGCTCACCGTTCCATCGGCATCCGTGCGGCAGACGCGTCCATCCTCGCCGCCGGTGATGAGCGACTTTCCATCGACGGACATAGTCGCGCTCAGCAGCCCGTCATGGGCTGCCGAGGTCTTGTTTGCGTTGTTGAGCTGATGGATCGAGCCATCCGCCATTGCGAAGAAGGGAATGCCGCCGACAAAGCGCGCATAAAGACAATGACCGTCAAGGTCGAACGGAGCTACTGTAGGCATCGGCTTCCGGTATTTCTTGTTTACTTGACTTGTTTTACTTGGCTTGGCTGTTTTCGAAGCCGGCTTTCAGGTCAGCAGGGTCGAGTTCACGACCGATGAAAACGAGGCGGCTTTCACGCTTTTCGTCTTCCTTCCAGGCGCGCTGGTGATCGCCTTCGATAATCATGTGCACGCCCTGCACCACATAGCGGTCTGGATCGTCCTTGAAAGCGATGATGCCCTTGAGGCGCAGAATATTCGGTCCCTGCGTCTGGGTGATATTCTGGATCCACGGGAAGAATTTCGCCGGGTCGATTTCACCGGCCCTCAGCGATACCGACTTCACCGTCACATCATGGATCGGCGATGCATGATCGTGGTGATGATCATGGTCGCAATCAGGACCGCAGACATGATCATGGTCGTGATGGTGGTCATGATGATCGTGATCATGCCCATGGTGATCATGATCATGATCATGATCGCAGTCCGGTCCGCAGACGTGATCGGGATGATCGTGATCGAGGAAGTGCGGATCGTTATCCAGGACGCGCTTCAGGTCGAAGGCCCCGCGATCCAGCACACGGTCGAGCGGAATGGAAGCGCGCTCGGTGCGGTGGATGACGGCATGCGGGTTGATGGCGCGCACGGTCGCCTCGATGGTGGCCAGCTCCTGCGGCGTCACCAGATCGGTCTTGTTGATCAGCACCACGTCGGCAAAGGCAATCTGGTCTTCCGCTTCGCGGCTGTCCTTCAGGCGCAACGGCAAATGCTTGGCATCGACAAGGGCGACAACGGCATCAAGACCGGTCTTGGCGCGCACGTCATCATCCATGAAGAAGGTCTGCGCAACCGGAACCGGATCGGCAAGGCCGGTCGTTTCCACGACGATGGCGTCGAAACGGCCCGGACGGCGCATCAGTCCTTCCACCACGCGGATCAGGTCGCCGCGCACGGTGCAGCAGATGCAGCCATTGTTCATTTCATAGATTTCTTCGTCCGACTCGACGATCAGGTCGTTGTCGATACCGATCTCGCCGAATTCGTTGACGATGACGGCATAACGCTTGCCGTGATTTTCGGTCAGGATGCGGTTGAGAAGAGTGGTTTTACCCGAACCCAGATAACCGGTCAGAACGGTCACGGGAATGCGGCCAGCGTCAGTGGTCGTCGTGGTTTCAGACGGAGCTTCGGTTTGGGCTTCAGCCTGGCTCATGGTCATGCCTCTTGAAGTTGTGGCCTCTTGACGTCGGGCCCCGGTGCGGCCAGCGCGAAGCGGCCGACACCGAAACCTCGGATAGGACAATTCATATAGGGGAAGCGCCGCGTGAATGCCATATGCAATGCTATAATATTACATCCGCCCAATCACGTTCACGCCAGTTGGTTCACAGGCTTTGCGGACCTAGCCCGCCTGGCTCGCGAGGCGCTGCGATTTGAAGCGGTCAAGATCGAACCTGTCGACATCGCGCAGCAGATCGATAAAGCCTGCAACCGCATTGGCGATCAGGTTTTCTCCGGCTTCAGCCGTTGCGGCGGCTGCGTTTCCTGCAACCCCATCCGGGTTGAGATCGTGCATCTTCCAGCCGAAGGCATGCGGGCCATAGGCGCGCAGGAATTTGAATTCCTCGGCATAGCGTGACTGGGCGTTGGAGAAATTGCGTGCCTTCGACATGTCCACCAGATCGGGGCGCAGCGCCAACATCACCGATGTCTCGATGAAGCCGCCATGAATGTCGAGCGCTTTTTCCTCCGGTGTAATCAGGCCTTCCGGCAGGCCGAAGCGGGTCCAGCTCGTGGCGACTGCAAGCATGTCGAGCCGGGTGCGCAGTTCCGTCGCGACAATCGTCATCAGCGGCGAATTTCCGCCGTGCGCGTTCAGCATGACCAGTTTGCGAATCCCGCCCGCATGAAGGTTTTCACCAATGCCGACCCACTGGTTCACGGCCTCGGCAAAGGCGAGGCTCTGGGTTCCTTCCGTATCCATGTGCTCGATGGAATAGCCGACCGGCTGTGCAGGCAGGAAATTGACGTTAAGCTCGGCAGGCAGCGCATCGCTGACACGCGCGACGATGCCTTCGGCGATGATCGTATCTGTTTCAAACGGCAGATGAGGCCCATGCTGTTCGTGAGCGCCAAGAGGCAGAACGACAATCATGTCGCTGTTTTGATCGCGCAGATCGGTCATGTTTTCCTCGCTTTATTTATTTTATTGGGTCCTGACCCTAACGTCCGTTAGCCATGACAGCAACCGGGCCTTGTTGTTTCATAAGTCGGACAATATTTTACGATATATGAATGGACGGGACTATCGATCAGGCGACAGGAACTGGTTTATTTTAACGCGCATCTTGTCCGAAAGCCGTTTCACACTTTCGGGATGCGCTCCAACGCGGCAACAAGGGCGAGGTGGCGATGAGCAAGGACAATAAGGCGGTTGTACTTTACCGACTGCAATCCGTGGCAAGATTGTCGCGAACGGTGCTGGCCACGCGGCTTCTGGAGCAAGGGCTCTATGCGGGGCAGGATGCGGTCATGCTGCAACTGGCTGCGGAAGACGGGCTAACGCCGGGCGTTCTTGCACAGCGGCTGGGTGTGCGTCCGCCGACCATCACCAAAACCATTGCACGCCTGCAGGGCCAGGGGTTTGTCGCCAAGCGCGCCTCGGAAACCGACCAGCGCCAGTCGCATGTCTACCTCACGCAGACCGGTCTCGAGACGATCAAGGCAATCGAGAAATCCATTCGCAAGACCGAAAAGGACATGCTGAAGAGCCTTGATAAAAAGGACCGCAAGACCTTCCTCAAGATGTTGAGCCGGATGGAGAGCAATCTCGCGCTCCGTGGCGTCGCGCGCGTTCCCGATGAGCCTGAAACGGAAATGCCTGACGAAGACGACGCAGAATAGACCTGCCGTTTATCAGGCTCTAACTATTTGTTTTGACGCGTATCTTGGCTGGAAACCATTAAACACTTTTCAAGATGCGTGCTATCGAAAATGCTTCCAATTCAAGGATTGCAATGGCATAACCGTTCGCAGGACGAACGGTCGCGTCTTACCTTGTCAGGTTGCGGCCGCGTCTCCGACTGCGGCACGGACCAATTTGGGGAGGCGACTTGGCCCAGAAAATAAAGCTATCGACCATCGCTGATGCGCTTGGTGTTTCGACAGCCACAGTTTCGCTCGCTTTGCGCGACAGCCCCCTCGTTGCCGATCAGACCCGCGAGAAGATCAAGGAACATGCCCGCACGATCGGTTATATCTATAATCGTCGCGCTGCGAGCCTGCGCACGTCACGCTCCGGCATTGTCGGCGTTGTGGTGCATGACATCATGAACCCGTTCTTCGCGGAAATTCTCAAATCCATCGAAACGGAACTGGACCGGTCGCGGCAGACCTTCATCCTGTCCAACCATTACGACCAGCTCGAAAAGCAGCGCACCTTCATGGATACGCTTCTGCAGCTCGGCGCGGACGGGGTCATCATGTCGCCCGCCATCGGCACGCCGCCGGAAGATATCCAGCTTGCGGAAGATAACGGCCTGCCGGTCGTGCTGATTGCGCGCAGCGTCGAGGGTGTTCATGCTCCGGTTTTCCGGGGCGACGATGCCTATGGCATCGGTCTTGCCACCAATCATCTGATTTCGCTTGGACATACGCGCATCGCGATGATCGGCGGTACGGACCAGACTTCGACGGGTCGTGACCGTTATCGTGGTTATGTGCAGGCGATGGACAAGGCTGGCCTTGAGGTTCGCCCCGACTGGCGTATTGCCGGACCGCGCACGAAACAGGGCGGCTTTGAAGTTGCGCCGCAATTCCTGGCGCTGAAGGACAAGCCGACGGCTGCGGTCTGCTGGAACGACCTGACGGCCATCGGCCTGATGAACGGCATTGCCCGCGCCGGGCTGGTGCCGGGCGAGGACATTTCCGTGACCGGCTATGACGATCTTGAAGAGGCGGCCATCGCGACGCCCGCGCTTACAACCGTCTGGAACGGGCAGCGTGAAGTGGGACGCAGGGCTGCCCGTGCGCTGCTCGACCAGCTGAACGGCGTCGAGGTTTCCTCGATGCAGGAACTCATCAAGCCGGAACTGCATATCCGGCAATCGACATCCAAGCCAAAACACGGCTGATTTCCCCGCACCGGTCACCTTTCCGACGGACCGGTTTTCTTTACGCATTTTTGCTGGAAATGCCCCGTGACATGAGGAATGCCATGACAAAACGCGACGCGACTATACTGGTGCTCGGCAACTTTGATGATTATGCCGTGCAGAGGCTCTCGGGCGAGTTCAATGTCCAGCGTATTGCGCGCGGCGACACTGCACTTCTGGATGCAGCCTGGGCGAAGGACGTAAAGGGCATTGCCAGCATGTCGACCGTCGATGCGGCGCTGATCGACGCGCTGCCCGTTCTTGAAATCGTCGGCAATTTCGGTGTCGGATACGATGCGGTGGATGCAAAACATGCTGGCGCGAAGAATGTCATGGTCACCAACACGCCAGATGTCCTGACGGATGAAGTGGCGGACACGACCATCGGACTTTTGATCGACACGGTGCGCGAATTGTCGAAATCGCAGGAATTCCTGCGCACAGGCAACTGGGTCAAGGAAGGCCGCTATCCGCTGTCCAAGCTTTCATTGCGCGGACGCAAGGTCGGTATTTTCGGCCTTGGCCGCATCGGCAAGGCGGTTGCCCACCGCGTCGAGGCTTTCGGCCTGCCGATTGCCTATCATAACCGCCGCAAGTCCGCGGATGTCGCCTATGAATATCATCCGACCCTGCTCGAACTTGCCCAGGCGGTCGACACACTCATTCTGGTGGCGCCGGGCGGCGAGGAAACAGCCAAGGCCGTGAATGCGGAAGTGCTGAAGGCGCTCGGGCCGGAAGGCGTGCTAATCAATATCGGACGCGGTTCTGTGGTGGACGAAGATGCGCTTGCCGAAGCGCTGCAGAACGGAACGATTGCCGCAGCCGGTCTCGATGTCTTTGCAAACGAACCGCACGTGCCGCAAGCACTGCTCGATGCGCCGAACACGGTTCTGCTGCCGCATATCGGTTCTGCCTCGGTCAAGACCCGCCGCGACATGGCCAATCTGGTGATCGACAATCTCATCGCGTGGTTCGACACCGGCAAGGCGATTACGCCAGTGCCGGAAACGGTTCATGTAAAGGGGGAGTAATACCAAAAACCCATGAGCCCAAAACCCATGAGCATGACTCATCGGGTTTTGGTTAAGCCCGAGCGGAGATTGAACCTTTTCAAGGCGTGATGCGTCAGCATCGTGGCGCCTTGATATAAGGGACGTGATCCCTGACGCCTGTCACTTCGCCTTCATGGAAACCGCTGGTGCGCCATCCGGTCCGAGCGACGCCACCCATTGGCTGATTGCAGCGATATCCTTTTCACCCAGCATGTGATCCGCATCAATCGTGCGGGCATCGACGCGCGCGCCGCCGGAGCGCAAAAGTGCTGAAAGCGCTGGCGCAAACGGTGAATAGAGTTTGTCCTCGTCGCCCGTAATGGTCAGAACACGCGTCTTGCTCAGATTGGCGACCGGAGCATTGTCCAGAACCGGCATCGAGCGCATTAGGATAGCGCGTTTCACCAGATCGGGGTGAAGTATCATTGTTGCAGCCAGCAGATTGGCGCCATTCGAATAGCCCACGAAAGTAGCATGGGTAAGATCGAGATCCTTGTCGTCGGCCAGACGGGTGAGAAAAGTCACGAAGGCATTGGCTTCGAGCTTTACATCCTTCTGGTCGAACTTGACCGGCGAGATGCGCTTGTACCAGCGCGTGCCGCCATCCTGCATCACGCGGCCGCGAATGCCGAGCAGTGTGGCGCGCGGCCAGATCCTGGAAGCCAGCGGCACAAGGCTGGTTTCATTTCCACCCGAACCGTGCAGCAGGATCACCAGCTCATTCGAAGCATTTTCCGGTTTGTAGAAGCGGTGAATGAACTGCTTGCTGCGCGAAAAATTCTGTTCCGGGGTGGTTTCCGTATCCATCTTCTTCTCACGCATTGTCACGCCTTCACCGAGCTTGGGAGCACCCTGCTCTTCCTTCATCGAAGCAGCAATAGCGCTCAGAACCTTGCCCTGACCGTTTGTCGAAACGGGCTGTCCTTCGGCCAGAGCCGAGCCAGCCGCTACCGTGAGTGCAGCTGCCGCCAAAGCGGCAATAAACATCTTCTTTACCATGATCTCACCATAGCCAATGAGACGTTAACGAAGGTTTGAAGGCAGCTCTTCCCGGGTGCGTCCCCACCCCTGCCGGCGATATCAATTCTATCCGACACATCTCTCCGAAATCGCCCTCTGCGCCTTTTCGGATGCACGAATATAATGCCGTTAACAGCAGAGTTTTAGCGAGAATATGGCAGAATGCACGAAAAGTTACATCGTGTTACAATTCTGTTACGGTCATACAGGGCTTCAACAATGCGTGAACAACAGCTTGGTCCCAAATTATCCATGCTTTTGACGCGTTTACGTGGGA
The DNA here is from genome assembly GCF_002975205.1 of Ochrobactrum vermis. Taxonomy (NCBI): domain Bacteria; kingdom Pseudomonadati; phylum Pseudomonadota; class Alphaproteobacteria; order Hyphomicrobiales; family Brucellaceae; genus Ochrobactrum; species Ochrobactrum vermis. Next base: position 2,107,233 of record NZ_PCOC01000001.1, read on the forward strand.
TCGTATCTGCAACTTGAGGGTCAATTGTTTTGGAAGTGGGAGTGACCATGAGCAGCTTCAAACCCGGGCGTTTTTCATCCGCTCGTCTCACTTATGATGCGGTGACGCCCAAAAACTTTTATCTGAACCGGCGCACGTTCATGGCAGGCGCGCTGGCCGCTGCCGGTGTTGCGTCATCCGCTTTTGCCGAGCCGCTCAAGGCCAAGGCTTCCGCCTACAAAGTCGATGAAAAACTGACCCCGCAGGACGCGGTGACGACCTATAACAATTTCTACGAGTTCGGCACGGACAAGAGCGACCCCTCCGCCAATTCCGGCAATTATAAACCGCTGCCGTGGAAGCTCACGGTCGATGGCCTCGTGAAACAGCCGAAAGAATTCGACATTCAGGATCTGATTGCAAAGATGCCGCTTGAAGAGCGCATCTATCGGATGCGCTGCGTCGAGGCATGGTCGATGGTCATTCCCTGGGTCGGATTTCCGCTTTCAAGTCTTCTGTCGCAGGTGGAGCCGCTTGGTTCGGCCAAATACATTGCCTTTACCGGCCTCGTGCGTCCGGAAGAAATGCCGGGTCAGACCGGTCTCTTTCAGGTTCTCGACTGGCCCTATATCGAGGGCTTGCGTCTCGACGAGGCCAATCATCCGCTGACCATTCTTTCGGTCGGCCTCTATGGCGAGACATTGCCCAATGCGAACGGCGCGCCGATCCGGCTCGTGGTTCCGTGGAAATACGGCTTCAAGGGAATCAAGGCGATCACGAAAATCAGCTTTGTCGAAAAGCAGCCGCCGACCTCATGGCAGCAACAGGCCGCCAACGAATATGGCTTCTATGCCAATGTGAACCCGGAGGTCGATCACCCGCGCTGGAGCCAGGCGACCGAGCGACGTATCGGCGAAGGCAGCTTTCTCGGTTCGGGCCGGCGCCCGACATTGCCATTCAACGGTTATGGCGAGGAAGTCGCATCGCTCTATGCGGGACTGGACCTGAAAGCGAATTACTGACATGGCAGCAGCGACCCAGACAAGTAACCAGAAAAGCCACCAGACGGGCAGAAAGAAAACGGCCCGGCCCGGCGAATGGAAAGTCTGGCTGCTCTATGCGGCCGGTTTCATTCCGGCAGTCTGGACATTCTATCTGGGTGCGACCGGAGGCCTTGGCGCCGACCCGGTGAAAACCTTCGAACACACGCTTGGCCTTTGGGCTTTGCGCTTTCTGATTCTGACCCTCATGGTCACGCCGATCCGTGACCTCACGGGCATCGCGTTTTTACGCTATCGCCGGGCACTTGGCCTGCTCGCCTTCTATTATGCGCTGATGCACTTCACCACCTATATGGTGCTCGATCAGGGCCTGAACCTGTCCGCTATCATCACCGATATCGTGCGACGGCCCTTCATCACCATCGGCATGATCAGTCTGGTCCTGCTGGTGCCGCTGGCGCTCACCTCCAACAACTGGTCGATTCGCAAACTCGGTCGTCGCTGGAACAGCCTGCACAGACTGGTCTATGTCGCGATAGCGGGCGGTGCCATCCATTTCATCATGTCGGTGAAGAGCTGGCCCGCCGAGCCGGTCATCTATGCCGGGATCGTCAGCGCGCTGCTTTTATGGCGTCTGGTGCGTCCGCACGCCCGCAACCGCAAGCCTGTGTCCCGCCCGCGCGGCGAAGCGTTGGCGGTAAAGAAATAATCCCGAAATGCAGAGCAACTTTTTACAGTTTCTAATATAGAAACTTAAATTCTCTATTCTAAAGAATACCCCCATGACATAACGATGCAAATCATGTCAGTATCGCCGCGATTTCCGCACGCTAAATAATTCCAGGCAGCGGCAACCGACGAATACGGAATGCATATGTCTTCTCTCCTGAAATCGGCTCCCGTCCGCATCGCAGGCAAATTCGTCTTCATTTTATTCGTCCTTATCTTTGCGATATGGGCCAGCTTTGCCATGTGGTTCCAGTTGCCCTTCGGCGACGCCGTGCGCGGATCGGTCATCGCCGTCTGGCTTCTGATCGCGCTGGGAGTGATCGCAGGCGAAAGACTTTACAGCTGCTGGCGCAGACGCCTGTTCTTCTGTCTTCTGGCACTGGTGATGCTGGGTGCATGGTCAACGGTGCGCCCATCCCTCAACCGTATCTGGGCGCCCGATGTCGCCCGCACGGTGACAGGCCAGATCAATGGCGACATGGTCACCCTTTCCAATGTCCGCGACTTCATCTGGCGGACAACGGAAGATTTTACGCCCAACTGGAAAGAGGAAACCTACGATCTCAGCAAGATCACGTCGGTCGACGTCTTTCTTTCCTACTGGTCAGGCCCGGCAATCGCCCACACGCTTCTGTCATTCGGTTTCGAGGATGGCCGTCATGTGGTCTTTTCCGGCGAGATCCGCCGCGAACACCATGAGGTCTATTCGCCGATTGCCGGCTTCTTCCGCAAATATGAGCTGGCGATGATTGCCGCCGAAGAGCGCGATATCATCTATCTGCGCAGCAATGTCCGCAAGGAAAACGTCTATCGCTATCGCGTGAAGCTGCCGCCGGTGGGGGCGCGCGAGCTGTTCCTGTCTTATGTCGAGCTTGGCAATGATCTGGCGGAACAGCCGAAATTCTACAATACGCTGACCGCGAACTGCACCACGATCATCTTCCACATGGCGCGTGTGCTGGACCCTGCCTTCCCCTTCGACTACCGCATTCTCCTGTCAGGCTACCTGCCCGGCTATCTCTACGATCACGGCTGGATCGAGAATGGCGGTACGCTGGAGGAAGCACGGGAACGTGCGTCGATCGATGCAAGAGCGCTGGCAGGCGGACGCGACGGCTTTTCGGAACGAATCCGCAAATAAAAACCCCGCCGAAACCGGAATTTCGACGGGGTTCGCATCGATATGAAGAAATTACACCGCAGCGGTGATGATGATTTCAACCTTGTAGTCAGGCGTTGCCAGCGCTGCTTCGCCGGTGGCGCGGGCGGGCGTATGTGCCGGATCGACCCATGCATCCCAGACAGCGTTCATTTCGGCAAAGTCCTTCATGTCGGCGAGCCAGATGATGGCCTGAAGGATCTTGGTCTTGTCGGAGCCTACTTCCTTGAGAAGACGGTCCACCTCAGCCAGAACGGCCTTGGTCTGTTCGGTGACGCTGGCGCCCGGATTTCCCACCTGACCGGCGAGATAAACGGTGTTGCCGTGAACAACGGCCTGGCTCATGCGCGGGCCGACTCCGATGCGACGGATGCTCATGGTGAACTCCTCTCAATACTGCTCTTCTGCGGGACCAGTCCCGCATGTGAATATGTTGCGCATCCTTATTAAAGCCCTAGTCTGCTTTGGCAATGCCAATGCCGGTCCGAATGATGCAATTTCAGTAAAAAGAGCATTTCCAGCAAAAGTGCGAAGCGGTTTTGCGTGAGGATAATGCGAGGAAACAAATACTTGGAGCGGTCTCAGCGACTCAGCTTCAACTGAAACCGCTCCAAAGAGGAGGACAGCCATGTCGGAACCGCTCGCCGAGATTTATCGCGACTATATTGCATGTCTGAACCGGCAGGCCTGGGACGACCTCGGACTATATGTGCACGAGGAGGCCATTCATAATGGCAGACCCTTGGGACTGGATGGTTACCGTGCAATGCTGGAGCAGGATTTCGAGGCTATCCCCGACCTGCGCTTCAATATTGAACTGCTTGTCAGCGAACCGCCTTATATTGCCAGCCGCCTTCAGTTCGACTGCACGCCGAAGGCGATGCTGTTCGGACTTCCGGTCAACGGCAGACGAATCCAGTTCGCCGAGAATGTTTTCTATGAGTTCGAGAACACGCTGATACGGAAAGTCTGGTCCATCATCGACAAGGCAGCAATAGAGGCACAGCTCGGGTAAAGCAGCGAAACAGCGCGCGGTTGATCAGCGAGCTTCCTCGAAGTCGCCCGGTTTCCAACTGCCGTCGAACGCGGGCTCTTGCGGCCCGTAGATACGAATGTAAGCGAACCACCCACGCCCCGGCACCGTCTTGATCCAGCGCCCATCTTCACCTGACGGCTTTTCGGGACCGAAGAAGAGATTGACCGGTTCACCACCCTTCAAATCCTTCAGCTCGAACAACGAGCGCAAGGCAGCTTTGTCCTGATCTGTCTGAACTTCCGAGCGCGTCTGAGCGTCATAGACCGTCACCGACCAGAACAGATTGCCCGGAACCGGCTGCGGGATCGACAGCCTGTAGGTCTTGCCACCGTCAAGATAGGCCCCGGTGCCATCACGCGCTGCGAGCCAGTAGAGCGACCCCGCGCCCGCGCTGCGCCGGAACATGGCAGGCGAAGTCACGATCGCCTGGGCGAACCATCGGTCGCGCGCTTCCAGATCGATTCCCGCCGGCGTTTCGAACTGAGCGCTATCCGGCACCAGACCGGCCCATTCCCATTTGCGATCCGGCCATGCGAGACGGTCAGGGCGGTTGCTGTCGAAAGCAGAAACCAGCATCTGGTCACGCCCTTCCCTTGCCGCGCGCTCCAATATGGCCTTCATCCGCTCATCCGGCTTGAATGCCTTGCCTTTTTCTATTCCAAGCGCCGAAAGAAGGCCGTACATCGGTTCGAACTTCTGTACGACGGGTTCTTCATCAATAACGCGGCTCAAAACTTGCCAGAACTGGATATTGTCTTCCCAGCGCAGGGACGTGCTATCCATTTTCATCTCGGTGGTATCGACGACTTTTGCCAGCTTTGGCTCTCTCGCGGTCGAAAGCGGATAGATCTTGATGGCGTGCAATGCCTCCAGCGCCTTTTTTTGGTCGCCCGCAACCGGCAGGGCTCTGGCCGCCATCAAGGCCTTGTTCGTCGCGGAGTGGCCAACATAAAAACCGTCCGGAATTTCTCCCGTGTAGCCGGGCCCGACAATCAAATGTTTTCCACCCTTGCCAGCATCGGGGCCCGGAATTCCCATATCGAGAATCCAGCCCTGATTGTGATCGTTGACAAGGCCGATATATGCCCCTTCCGGCAGCTCTATAACCATCGGTTCCTTTGAGACATCAAGTGTCGCCGAACCATAGGGCGTGTCTGAATTCAATGTGAACCCAACCTGTCGCGGACCTGCTGCGGCAGCACCCAGCGCTTCGTTGTCTTTCAACCCTGCTTCCCTGTTCCCGTTGAAGATGCCTTCGACCGAAACTGTCGGATACCAAAAACGGTAGGCGGTGACGGCGCGCTGAAAATCAGCATCGTCACGCGCCCGAGCGCTGGTTTCGGCGGTGGGGTACCCCTGTTCAAATGTGTAACCCGGCAGGTCTGCCGCCCGAGCCGAACCAATGCCCAAAGATGTACTCGCCAGAACGGCGACCAGCACCGCGCCAACAAACTGCGAATTCGTCCCCTTGATGTGCGTCATTTTTCGACTCCAGCGAAATGCAGTTGAACAGAATATGGAAATTCCCCTGCCTGCCTCAGCAACCGACTGTCATTCGATCTTTTCGACATCAGGCAGAACCCATGCTTTCTCGAACAGGGCCTTGGTCGGTGCATAAAGCCGGAACATCAGCTCGAAGCCGCGTTGAGGATCGGTGGGCACCCAGTTGCTTTCCTTGCCCTGCGGCGCAGCCGGACCGAAAAAGATATCGACGAAACCGTCCGGATTCTTTTGCAGGTCAGCGATTTGCGACGAACGACTAGCCCTTGCCATGTTTTTGACGAGAGCGTGGGTATCGCGATCATAAACGGTGACAGACCAGTATTGTTGAACCGGTGGTTTCGGCGGCACGGTCAGACGATAAGTCTTGCCGCCATCAAAGTTCTCGCCATTCTTGTCCTTGATGGAGATCAGATACATCTGGCCAGTTCCCAGATGCTTGATGCCAATATAACCGTAAGTATAGGTCAGGCCGCGCGCATCGACTGGATAGGCATTGGGATCGTTGAACGAGGCCTGCGCCGCCTTCACCAGTTCTGGAAAAGCGGGTGCCGCCCAATGGCTGCCGTCCCAGAATGCGGGCAATCCGGCATCGTATCTGGCTGCAAGCGTCGCATGGGCTTCCTTGACCGCAGCGTCCAGTACCTGCCTGGTCTGACCTGTGGGAGTATAGGCTTTGCCTTTCTCGATGCCGATCGTTCGGAGCGGATCAATCATGAGCCGATCACGATCCAGCCATGGTTCCTCCTGAACAATGCGATTAAGATTGTCGAAAAAGCTCGCATCGTAGCGAATCGTCGTATCGAACAGGACGTCCTTTGCATCCACAAACACGGTTTCCGGCGGATTATCGGCCCGCGAAAGTGGATAGATCCTAAGTTTGCGACCGTACTCCACCGACTTGGCGACGTCCTCATCGCTGTGACTTGGCAGATTGGAGCGCAAAAGCGCATAACCGCCAAAACTATTCGATCTCAATGGGATAAAGCCTTCTGGCACGGGCTTCTCGTAGTCCGGTGGGAGAAGCAGATATTTACCACCCTTGCCCTTGTCGGCGCCCAGCAGCCCCACATCCTCCAGCGGCATCTGCCAGATGTCGACAATATTACCGTTGAACGAACCACCATTTGCAGTTGGTACATCAATGACCACCGGACCGACTTCTCTGGTGTCGTAGAACACCATGAAATAGAGAGCATCCGGATTGGGCGTCAGTGTCTGGTTGTGCCAGTCGAGAGGATGCCCCCAGTAAAGAACCTGATTGACCCTGGCGTCGGTCGTGGTCAGCATTTCCTGACGCATCAGATCATAATTGACCGCTGGCATGCCCCAGATCACCGCGCTGACGGCCTTTCGCTCCAGATCGCGTTGCGCTAACTGGTCCGGGGTGTCGCTGGCGGCCCATCCGACAGACCCGGCGAACAGTAGAAACAGAAATACGAGGAACCTCATCTGACCTTCCTCCATTTGGGAAAATGAACGGAAAATACGCCTCGTCAGACGCGAGTATAAGTTGTGTTACGGTAAATCCAGATGTTTTAGCCAAACCGGGGTATCAGGGTGGGCCGGCCGCCATTGACTCTTTGCCACCCTCCCCCTATAAGCCGCGTCACGTTCGCCCGCGCGGTTTACGGATGGTTTTTTGCTGTCCGTCGCAAAGGACAAGAACCAGCTCCTGTTCAATAGAACATGATCCCGAAAGGTGAAAACGTTTTCGGACAAGATCGTGTTCAACGGAAAAACAGAATTAAGAAGGGCCGCACACCGCGGTATTAAATAAATGAAGCGCACTTACCAGCCATCCAAGATCGTCCGCAAGCGTCGCCACGGTTTCCGTGCACGCATGGCAACCACCGGCGGCCGCAAGGTTCTCGCCGCTCGCCGTTCGCGCGGCCGTAAGCGGCTTTCCGCTTAATCTTTTCCCGCGCTGTCGCGCGGTGAATGAAGATATGAAAAAGCCGAAACAAATACTCCGCCTTCGCAAGAGAGCGGAGTTTTTGGCTTTGAGGAATGGTGAAAAGCGACGTGGTCCACTGTTTCTTCTCGAAGTCCGTGAACGGACCGAAGAAGAATCGCAAACCGCCAAAATCGGCGAAAAACCCCGTGCCGGTTTCACCGTAACGAAAAAAAACGGCAACGCCGTGATACGAAACCGCATCCGCCGCAGGCTGCGAGAAGCGGTTCGTTGTCACGCAGGGCGTGACATGGCGCCTTCGACCGACTATGTGATCGTAGCGCGCGAGCAAGCCCTCACTGCGCCCTTTTCGCGACTGACCGAAGAACTCTCCCGCCGCATCAAGGCGAAGGGTGAACGGCGGGGCGATGGGAAACGCCGAACGGAAAGACCGGAATCAGGACCCGTCAATGGAAAATAATCGCAATTTCTTCATCACCATTGCCCTGTCCATCCTCGTGCTAACGCTGTGGCAAGTGTTTTATCTGGGTCCGAAAACGGAAGCCCAGCGGGAGCAGGCGCGCATTGAGGAGCAGCAGCAACAGAAACAACAGGCTACGCAACAGCAGGCCCAAGGTGGCCAGGCCAGCGGCGACACGCCGCAAATGCCGACCACATCCGGGAACATTCCCGGCCATGGCGATGTTGCAGCCGCCGGCGGCACACTCACCCGTGAAGCAGCCGTCGCACAGACGCAGCGTGTCGAAATCGATACGCCTTCGCTACGCGGTTCGATCAATCTGACCGGCGCACGTCTCGATGATCTTTTCCTGAAAAAGTACCACGAGACCGTCGATGACAATTCTCCGAATATCGAACTGCTCGCACCCTCGGCGCTGAAGCAGGGCTATTTCGTCGAACTTGGCTTCACCGGCAACGACACGACAGGCCCCGTTCCGGGTCCGAACACGGTCTGGACTGTTGAAGGCAACGACCGGCTGACGGCGTCCACGCCCGTCACATTGACCTATACCAACGAGAAGAACATCACGTTCAAGCGCGTCATCTCGGTCGACGACGCCTATATGTTCGCCGTTGAAGACACCATCACCAACAATACCGGCGCGCCGATCTCGCTGGCCTCCTATGGCCGCGTGACCCGCTTCAACCAGCCGGAACATGCAAGCGCGACCTATGTGCTTCATGAGGGCCTGATCGGCGTCATGGGCCAGGACGGCCTGCAGGAAATCAAATATTCCAAGGTCGAAGACGACAAGGACATCTCGTTCAAGGATGTCATGGGCGGCTGGCTCGGCATCACCGACAAGTACTGGGCGGCAACGCTCGTACCGCCGCAGGACGAAAAGTTCACCGGTCGTTTCTCGCACTTCACCAATGATCGTCCGCGCTACCAGACCGACTTCCTTGGCGCGCCGATGACCATCGCACCTGGCCAGGCACAGACGCTGAAAAACCACGTCTTCGCCGGTGCGAAAGTGGTTTCCAACATCAAGAACTACGAAGAAAAGCTCGGCATCAAGCAGTTCGAACTCCTGATCGACTGGGGCTGGTTCTACTTCATCACCAAGCCGATGTTCTATCTCATCGACTGGATCTACAAATTCTCGGGCAATTTCGGCGTCGCCATTCTGGTCGTCACCGTTCTGCTGAAGGGTCTGTTCTTCCCGCTTGCCAACAAGTCGTACAAGTCGATGGCGCGCATGAAGCTTGTGCAGCCGAAGCTGACTGAAATCCGTGAAAAATATGCGGATGACAAGATGAAGCAGCAGCAGGAGATGATGCAGCTCTACAAGCAGGAAAAGATCAATCCGCTTGCCGGTTGCTGGCCGGTGGTGGTGCAGATTCCGGTGTTCTTCGCCTTGTATAAGGTTCTGTATGTCACCATCGAAATGCGTCACGCGCCGTTCTTTGGCTGGATTCATGACCTTGCAGCGCCCGATCCGACCTCGCTCTTCAACCTGTTCGGCCTTCTGCCTTACACCGTGCCGCACTTCCTGATGATCGGCGTCTGGCCGCTCCTGATGGGCATCACGATGTTCCTGCAGATGCGCATGAACCCGACGCCGCCGGATCCGACGCAGGCAGCCATCTTCACCTGGATGCCAGTGATCTTCACCTTCATGCTGGCTTCGTTCCCGGCCGGTCTGGTGATCTACTGGGCATGGAACAACCTGCTCTCCATCACCCAGCAGGGCGTCATCATGAAGCGCCAGGGCGTGAAGATCGAGCTCTTCGACAATCTCAAGGGCCTCTTCAAGCGAAAGCCGAAAGAAGCTAAAAAGTAAAATCTGAAAAACCCCGCTTCGGCGGGGTTTTTTGTGCCGTCATGTTGACAATGCGGTTCATAACATTGATGCGTGTACGCAAGAGAATACACCATCGGGATAGAACCATTGAGCGAGCAGGATAAGAAGCAGGCGGCGATCAAGGCCGCTCAGGCAGCAGCGGATGCGGTCCGGGAAGCCCAGGCGGCCCTCGCCGAGGAAGGACGCCTGCTCTTCAAGAAATCGTGGATTTTCATCCGCGGCGTCCCGTCGATGAATTTCCTGCCTCCCGAAGGCCCGGTGGAGATCGCCTTTGCTGGCCGCTCCAATGTTGGCAAGTCATCGCTGATCAATGCGCTGGTCAACAAGAAGGGCCTCGCGCGCACATCCAACACACCCGGCCGCACGCAGGAACTGAACTATTTCGTGCCAGACGGCTATTCCGGCGAAAATGGCGATCTGCCGCCGCTCGCACTGGTCGACATGCCGGGCTACGGCTTTGCCGAAGCGCCGAAAGCACAAGTCGACGCCTGGACGCGTCTGGTGTTCGATTATCTGCGCGGACGCACCACACTGAAACGTGTCTATGTGCTGATCGACTCCCGCCACGGCATCAAGAAAAACGACGCGGAAGTGCTCGACCTTCTCGACAAGGCGGCTGTGTCCTATCAGATCGTGCTGACCAAGATCGACAAGATCAAGCCTGCGGGCGTACCGCGCCTGATAGAAGAAACGCACAAGCTTACTTACAAGCGCGCCGCCTGCTTCCCCGGCATCATCGCCACATCGTCGGAAAAAGGGGAAGGTTTCGATGACCTGCGTGCAGCTATCGCGCTGCTGATAAAGGAATACTGATACTTAGAGCATTTTCAGCAAAAGTCCGAAGCGGTTTTGCATCGGATAATGCGTAAGCACAAAGAGATAGAGCGTCTCCCGTTCTTCGTGAACTACTGGAAATGTTCTGTCTATTTTTAAAGCATGTCTTTATCCTGAAACCGGCTTCTACTTTCGGGATGCGCTCTAGCCCGGGCAGCTTTCCGGTTGTCCGTCCAGCCCTTCATTGAGGCGTTCGAAACGGGCACGTACATGCCCGTCACCGCGCCGGATGCGCAGCACATAAATGCTGTCGAAATCCTCCCCGCGCCATTTCGGCACCGCAGCCTTGTCGCCGCCATTGTCCTTCAGCAGATTTCTGGCCAGTTTGAAAAGCTGCTTGTGTTCCCATCCGACCAGTATCGTCGCATTGCTGTATTGCGGCTGCTCGAGCGCCGCCTGCAGTTTCCCGATCTCGTCATAGCCGAAGCGCGTATCGACCGGCATTTGAAAAATGGATGGCAGTCGGCTCCACCGTCGCCAGCGGACGGTTATAGGCATAGGAAATGCCGTTATCCGTCTTCTCCTTGGCGGGATCGGGCGCGAAAATGGCATCGGGCTTGCCGAAATCCCTTGCAATGACAGCGGGCAGTTTCAAGGAACGATTGAGCCCCCGGCAAGTGAGCTGTCCCAATCCGCCCTCCGGCTTTTCCCCGTGGCGGATGAGGATGATCGTTTCGCTCGTTTGCGCTGGCGCAGCATAAGATGCAGATGTGCCAGACAGGGCAGCAAGTGCGGCGAGGAACATTTTGCGCATGAAACAGCTTCTCTGAAAATTATTCCGGTTCAAAAACCTGCATAGACCGCGCATCCGGCTTTTTGTTGGGCATGTTTTGGACCGTAAAATCAACTAATCGCGAACGGACGGTCGAAAATATTCCTCCAAACGGGTTTCACGGATTCCAATTGCAGCCAAACCAGTCTAGAAAAACGTGCCTCTTTTTGCCCTGTCGCCAGCCATGGAGCCCGCGATGACGACACTTGAAAATCCCGAAATGCAAGCGCAACTCCTGTCGGCGGCCCTGCCCTACATGCAGCGCTATGAGAATAAGCATGTCGTCGTGAAATATGGCGGCCATGCCATGGGCAATGCGGAACTGGGCAAGGCCTTCGCGCGCGACATCGCGCTTTTGAAACAGTCGGGCATCAATCCGATCGTGGTTCATGGTGGCGGCCCGCAGATCCAGGCCATGCTGACCAAGCTCGGCATCGAATCCCGTTTTGAAGGCGGTCTGCGCGTCACCGACGAGAAGACCGTCGAAGTGGTGGAAATGGTTCTGGCCGGTTCCATCAACAAGGAAATCGTCGCCCTCATCAATGCCGAAGGCGAATGGGCAATCGGTCTTTGCGGCAAGGACGGCAACATGGTCTTTGCGCAAAAGGCCCACAAGACCGTCATCGATCCCGATTCCAACATCGAGAAAGTGCTGGACCTCGGCTTCGTCGGTGAACCGGCGGAAGTGGATCGCACTTTGCTCGACCTTCTGGCGCGTTCCGAGATGATCCCGGTCATTGCCCCGGTCGCTCCCGGTCGCGACGGCCACACCTATAACATCAATGCAGACACTTTTGCGGGCGCTATCGCAGGCGCGCTTGCCGCAACGCGCCTCCTGTTTCTGACCGATGTTCCGGGCGTGCTGGACAAGGACAAGAACCTCATCAAGGAACTGTCTGTTGCCGATGCGCAGGCGCTGATCAAGGACGGCACCATTTCCGGCGGCATGATCCCCAAGGTGGAAACCTGCATCGATGCGATCCGTCGCGGTGTGGAAGGCGTCGTCATTCTCAACGGCAAGACCCCGCATTCCGTGCTGCTGGAGCTTTTCACCGAACACGGTGCCGGCACGTTGATCGTGCCATAAGGAATCGACCATGACCGATATTCCGGACAGAGCTGCCTTCGCCCACGTCACCGACTGGGTGTTCGACCTCGACAATACGCTCTACCCGCACGCCGCCAATCTGTTCTCGCAGATCGACGTGAAGATGACGAGCTATGTCGAAGCCCTTCTGAAACTGCCGCGTGACGAAGCGCGCAAGATTCAGAAGCAGTTCTATCTGGAATATGGCACCACGCTGAAAGGCCTGATGGAGTGCCATCAGATCGACCCGGACGACTTTCTGAGACAAGTCCACGACATCGACTATTCCTGGCTGACGCCCGATCCGGCCCTCGGGCAGGCAATCAAGGCGTTGCCGGGCCGTCGCTTCATCTTCACCAATGGCGATCGAACTCATGCCGAACGTGCCGCCAGCCAGCTCGGAATCCTTGATGATTTTGACGACATTTTCGACATTGTCGCGGCAGGCCTGACACCGAAGCCGGAACGGGTCACCTATGACCGCTTCCTCGGTGCCTTCGGTATCGATGCAGGCAAGGCCGTGATGTTCGAGGATCTGGCGCGCAATCTGGTCGTCCCCAAGGCGCTCGGCATGAAAACTGTGCTGGTGGTGCCGAACAACTTTGAGCCTACTTTTTCCGAAATATGGGAAAGCGATCCCGAGTTCACCGATCAGGTGGACTATGTGACCGATAATCTGACCCGGTTTCTGGAAGAGATCATTGCGCGAAGATAGGCATTTTACAGGTCTTGAAAAACGCATCGAGAAAGCCGCCCACGGCCTTCTCGACAATCTGCCCCGTCACCGGATCAGCGATGCGCTGATCGAATTTCTGGTTTTCGGGCTGAAACAGGCATGGGCCTGCCTTTTCGGTGGAGCCATGCTGGCGCTCATCATACTGACGCGCTGGTTCTGGCCGGATGGCGGTGCAGGCTTCATCACGCGCTACGACTTCCTGTTCCTGTCTGCACTTGCGATCCAGCTTGCCATGCTGGTCTTCAAGCTGGAAGCATGGGAAGAAGCCAAGGTCATCGTCATCTTCCATATCGTCGGGACAGCGATGGAAGTGTTCAAGACCCATGCCGGTTCATGGGTCTATCCGGAGGAGAATTTCTTTCGCATCGGCGGCGTGCCGCTGTTTTCCGGCTTCATGTATGCGGCTGTCGGCTCCTATATGGCGCGCATCAACCGCATCTTCGATATCAGGCTGAACCATTATCCGCCGCTGTGGATGACCATCGTTCTGGCTACCGCAATCTACATCAATTTCTTCGCGCACCACTTCATCTGGGATATGCGCTGGCTGCTGTTTGCCGCGACCTTCGCCCTGTTCTGGCGCACCACCATGCATTACCGCGTCTTCCGCTTCCGGCACAAAATGCCGCTGCTGATCGCCTTCCTGCTGACCTCGCTCTTCATCTGGATTGCCGAGAATATCGGCACATGGTCGAAGGCCTGGCTCTATCCGAACCAGCGCAACGGCTGGGAGCTGGTATCAATGAGCAAGCTCGGCTCGTGGTATCTCCTGATGATTATCTCGGTCGTGCTGGTGACACTTGTTCACCGCCCACGCCCCTATCAGGCAGAGGAAGAAGCGCAAAAAGAAACGCCCGACCTTTTGGCCGGGCGTATCGAACAGAATATCCAGGGCGGTCAGAGCTTATAGAAATCCTTGATCTGATCCCAGGCTTCGTCGGCAGTTTCGACAAAGTTGAGCAGCTCGATATCGGCAGGCGAAATCGTGCCCTGCTCAGCCAGAAACTCGATATTGATCGCCTTGGTCCAGAATTCCTTGCCGAACAGGATCAGCGGCACGCGCTCCATGCGGTTGGTCTGGATCAGCGTCATTGCCTCGAAAAGTTCGTCCATCGTTCCGAAACCGCCGGGGAACACGCAGATCGCCTTGGCCCGCATCAGGAAGTGCATCTTGCGGATCGCAAAATAATGGAAGTTGAAGCAAAGGTCTGGCGTGACATAGACGTTGGGCGCCTGTTCGTGCGGCAGCACAATGTTGAGGCCGATCGTCGGCGCACCGACATCGGCCGCACCGCGATTGCCGGCTTCCATGACGCCGGGGCCGCCACCCGTCACCACGATGAACTCGCGATAATAGGTCGTCGCGGAATATTCGGAGCACAGCCGCGCAAACTTGCGCGCTTCCTCGTAGTAATGCGCATTGGCTTCTAGGTTCTTCTTCTGAACCTCGTTCTTGGCCGCCCACGCCTCGCCGCCGGGCTCCGGAATACGCGCACCGCCGAACATGACGACTGTGGATTTGATCCCCCGGTCAGCCAGAATCATTTCAGGTTTCAGAAGCTCAAGCTGCAGCCGGATCGGCCGCAGCTCGCGCCGCGTCAGAAAATCATCGTCTGTGAAAGCAAGGCGATAGGCAGGGGCTTCGGTCTGCGGCGTCTGCGGTACGGTTCGCGCCTGCTTGACCGCTTCTTCTGAATTCGGGAACGGCGTCCAGCCGGACTTCTCCATTGGGTTCATTCGTCTCACCTGCTCCTTCATTCTTGCCATTCAACGCATAACAGCATCCATTCTGGCGCTAAATGCTTAATCTGTCTCAAACGTGGCACTGCAATCGGATGATGAACAACATTGACCCTCATGGCGCCTTCGCTTAATCAATTTCCCAACAGATGGGCCGGACTTGTGCCGCGCCTGCCATCCGCTGCCCTTTCATGGAGACCGCACCCTATGACCAAGCCAGACCTCGCCTCCCTTGAGAAGATAATCGACAAGGCTTTTGACGAGCGCGACGGTGTCAACACGGCAACGCGCGGCGAAGTGCGTGAAGCTGTCGAACAATCGCTCATTCTGCTCGATCGCGGTGAAGCCCGTGTCGCAGAAAAACAGGCGGACGGCAACTGGCATGTCAACCAATGGCTGAAGAAAGCGGTTCTGCTCTCCTTCCGTCTCAACCCGATGGAAGTCATCAAGGGCGGCCCCGGCCAGTCATCCTGGTGGGACAAGGTGCCCTCGAAATTCGACGGCTGGACGGCCAATGAGTTCGAAAAGGCCGGCTTCCGCGCCGTGCCGAACTGCGTCGTGCGCCACTCGGCCTATATTGCGCCAAATGCGATCCTGATGCCGTCCTTCGTCAATCTCGGCGCCTATGTCGATGAAGGCACCATGGTCGACACCTGGGCAACCGTCGGCTCCTGCGCACAGATCGGCAAGAATGTTCACCTTTCAGGGGGCGTCGGCATCGGCGGCGTTCTGGAACCGATGCAGGCTGGCCCAACCATTATCGAAGACAATTGTTTCATCGGCGCCCGTTCGGAAGTCGTTGAAGGCTGCATCGTGCGCGAGGGCTCGGTCCTCGGCATGGGCGTTTTCATCGGCAAGTCGACCAAGATCGTGGATCGCGCAACCGGCGAAGTCTTCTACGGTGAAGTGCCGCCCTATTCGGTCGTCGTCGCCGGCACCATGCCGGGCAAGAACGTTCCCGGTGAAAACTGGGGCCCAAGCCTCTATTGCGCCGTGATCGTCAAGCGCGTCGATGAAAAGACCCGCTCCAAGACCTCCATCAACGAGTTGCTGCGCGACTAAAGCATATCTCCCGAAAGTGGGAACCGGTTTCGGGATAAAGACATGCGTAAAACAAATGGATAGCGCGTTTCGACAATCACTGAGATCGTGCTGAAAACAAAAGGCGACGCTGTTGGCGTCGCCTTTTTTATAACTGGTCGCCCCTTCGGGTGGCGCAATGCCTCTGATCCGGGCAATCCGGGGAGACATTGACGCCATCCTCCGGGGAGATTTTTAGAGCATTTCCAGCAAAAGCGCGAAGCGGTTTTGCGTCGGAAAATGCGTAAAAACAAGCAGATAGAGCATTTCCAATGTTTCATGAAATAACGGAAAATGCTCTAGCAGCCCTCCGGTTGCCTGCCTGTCTCATGCGTGAGGGGGACGAACGCAGGAGACAATCGCAGGACAACCGACAGGCTCAGCTATCAGAGCAAATTAGTTCTGGTAGCTGGATGGGGAGGCGTCGCCGAAGCGATGAGCCGAACCGTCCTGATAAACCGGAGCAGACTGACGAATGGCAGCCGGAGCCGTGTAATCGAGATTGCTGCGGGTCGAAGCGACCGGAGTTTCACCCGGAAGAACGAAAGCCTTGTCTTGGGCAGCCATTGCAGGCGGCTGGCCAACAAACGGGTTTTCGGCATAGGCAGCACCGGCGCTAAGAGCGACAGCAAGAGCGGCGAGAGCAAACTTCTTCATTTCTTTATTCCTTTTCTCCATCGCGTCCCCTGAAATCGGTACTTCACCGACCGGATCTCGAGACCACGTCTCAAGATTGCTGGGGACATTCGGTTAACTGGGCCTTCGTGGCCCGCCCTAAGGTGTCCGGCACATCTGGGAGGAAATGCCCCAACACCATCGGGATACATGCAATGCGGTATTTCATTCATGCCGGTCCGAACGAACCGGAGAGGCCAAAAGTCCGAACGGGCTTTTAGTTCTGGTAAGAGGAAGGCGATGCGTCACCGAAGCGGTGAGCCGAGCCGTCCTGATAAACCGTTGCCTTGTTGATAGAGGCAGGAGCCGTATAGTCGACGCTCTGCGTTGCAACCGGCGTGCGGTCATTTGCATAAAGATCGGCAGGTTCACCGACATGTGGGTTTTCTGCAAAAGCGGCACCGGCAGTAAGAGCGAGGGCAGCGGCAGCAAGAACAATCTTCTTCATTTTCCTATCTCCTTGGAAAGTGGAGCGGCGGTTTGTTCGTCGTTCCGATGCTGCTGAAATGGGTGACAGTGCGGAAAAGTTCCAGTCACGAAAATGTTTTCTTAATCACACATTCGTGCCCGTAATGTTTTGAGAAACGAGAATGGTCTTTTAAAAAATACAATAATAACAATAAGTTGATTGATATGCCAGCGATCACATGACTGTTACAAAGCCATCTTTGTTCGAAATGCGCGAACAGTCTGTCCCATTATATTGTCCAATGGGAGTGAACAATAGCGCGATTTTTCGCGAAATGGGCATTGTACAAACGGAACCAGCGCCGTCGAAATGACACCCTGATTTGCTGCTGGCATCGATCAGCAGGTCAAATCAGCTCGTGCTGTAAAGAAAAAGCCGCATCGAGATGCGGCTTGATAAAGCTCTATGAACTGACCGGCCAGCCTTTGATCGAACGTTGTGATCCTGTCAGTTGTTTGCGACCGCGACCGAACGTCCGGCGATGGAAACCCACTGGCCGGAATTGGCGGGCGACTGCATCTTGATATAGCGGTAAGAGGTTTTTTCGACCGGCAACACCTCGTCACGCAGATTGTCGAGGATGTAATCGCCATGATCGGTACGTGCCGTCAGAACGACGTGCGGCTCGCTGCCCTGCACCATGGTGATGAGGAGTTGTGACGGGCTGATGCCGCGTGCCATCAACTGGGCGCGCTTCATCAAAACATAGTCCTCGCAATCACCCTTGCCGTTGACGGGCATGGTCCAGTAATCGCGCTTGCCATAATTATCCTGATCGGAAACAGGCTTGATGCGGTGATTGACGGAACTGCTGACCGATTGCAGCAGCTTGGCGCGCTGCGGGGTCATTTTCATCGGCGGCAACACGCGATGCGTGCCGCAATCGCGCCGGTTGCGATCACAGTAATCCTTGTGTCCGTAAGGAATGCTTGTTAGCCCGCCTGCTTCACTCCATTGCGCGGCCTTGGCCGGTATTGTCGTCGCCCCGAAGAGCACCATCATGCCTGCTATCGCAGAAGTGACAAAACGCATACGCAGTTTCCCATTTAAAAGAGTCCCCGTTGACCGGCCCTTTGCGGGTCTCGTTATCAACTTTTTTTTAACTAACGATGACAGGGCCCCTCCGGTCAAGGAAATTTCGTTCCCAAATTGAAACCGGTTGAGAAAAACAAGTGAAAGGCGAAAAATGCATCCTGCGCGCAACCGCCGGATTATTGTTTCATCGGGTGATTTCTATCTGTTTGTTTCAACGCGCATCCTGATCCGAAAACCGCTTCGCACTTTTCGGGATGCGCGATAATCTCGCCGTCAGACGATTCCCTTTTCAAAAAGTTCCGATCTCATGAGTTTAGCCGTCAATCCCGCCGATAACCTTGCCGCCCTGATCCGCTGCCCATCCGTGACGCCCGCCGAAGGCGGCGCGCTGACGGCGCTGGAAGCGATGCTGAAGCCGATGGGGTTCTCGGTGGAACGGCCCCTCTTCCGCGATGAAGACACGCCGGATATCGAGAATCTTTACGCGCGCAAGTCCGGCAATGGTCCGCATCTCATGTTCGCAGGACATACTGATGTCGTCCCCCCCGGCAATGAAGGCGATTGGAAACACCCGCCCTTCTCCGCCGCAATCGAAAACGGCGTGATGTACGGTCGTGGTGCTGTGGACATGAAGGGCGGCGTCGCCTGTTTCGTGGCAGCGGTTGCCCGTCACATCGAAAAACACGGCAGCATCAAGGGCAGTGTTTCCTTTCTCATCACTGGCGACGAGGAAGGCCCGGCCATCAATGGCACGGTCAAGCTGCTCGACTGGGCAAAAGAGCGCGGCGAAAGCTGGGATGCATCCATCGTCGGCGAGCCGACCAATCCCGACGCGCTCGGCGACATGATCAAGATCGGGCGGCGCGGCTCACTGTCCGGCACGATCACCGTTCACGGCGTACAGGGCCATGCCGCCTATCCGCATCTGGCCGAAAATCCGGTGCGCGGCATTACCACGCTGGTCGACAGCCTGCTTTATCCGGCCTTCGATGAAGGCACGGCTGATTTTCAGGCCAGCAATCTGGAAGTCACTACCATCGACGTTGGCAACAAGGCCACCAATGTCATCGCGAACAAGGCAACAGCCTCGTTCAACATCCGCTTCAACGACACCTGGACGGCGGAGAGCTTGCAGGCCGAAATCGTCGCGCGCCTTGAAAAAGCCGCCCGCGACAATCGCCTTCGGCCCGGACGCGAAACGCCGATCAGTTATGAACTCACCTGGCGCGAGCATCCGAGCCATGTGTTCCTGACCCGCGACGAAAAGCTGATCGGCACGCTGACGGCTTCCGTCGAGGCGGTAACAGGCAAGCGTCCCGCACTATCGACATCGGGCGGCACGTCTGACGCCCGTTTCATCAAGGATTACTGCCCGGTGGTCGAGTTCGGCCTTGTCGGACAGACCATGCATATGGTTGACGAGCGCGTGGCCCTTGCCGACCTCGAAGGCCTGACACAGATTTATGAACGCTTCATCGCCGATTTCTTTGGGTAACGCATAATCCCGAAAAGTCGCATGACTTTTCCGCCAGGATTACGCGAAAAATTGGGAATCTCATGCCAAGTCTGGATGATATTTTCAGATATTTCTGGGGCGTCTGGAAAATGATGCTCGGGCGCAAGGAAGGACTGGGTTATCTCGACGTTTCCGCCGAGGGGTTCTGGTCGTCTTTCTATGCAATTGCAATTGCGCTGCCGCCGCTATTTGCAAGCTGGGTCGCCTATGCAGCAGATCTGACGGCGGGCCGCGAGGAGGCCGGCTTGCGTTTTGCCATCGTCACCCGCGCGGCCGTCGTGGACATAGCGGCGTGGATTATCCCGCTCGTCATCATCGGCCTCATTGCCAAGCGGATCGGCATCGCCAAGCGCTATGCGGCCTTCGTGATTGCCACCAACTGGGGCAGCGCACTGATTTCATGGATCTTCGCGCCAATCACGCTGCTGCAACTGTTCTTCCCCGGACGCTTTGATGTGGCGACACTCTTCGCCATCATCATGTTCGGCATATCCGTCGTACTGGGCTACCGGCTTACATTCGTCGCGCTGCAGCGCCCGCATACCTATGTAGCACCGTTTTTCGCCAGCATCTTCTTCGGGTCGCTGTTCCTGACTGTGCTGTTGCAGCAACTGCTCGGGATCGGTTTCGATCCGCACGCGTACTAAAAGGAACTGTTACATCGGCATAGGATGGTTGAGGGCGCTGGCGATCTCGGTCATGACCACGCGTAAAGCTGGAACCGTCTTCATATCGGAATGCACGACCATCCAAACCTCCCTTATGAGGGGAGCATGATCCGGCAGCGCTGGCGTCAGGTCCTCCTGTGTCTCGACCATGAAATCAGGCAACATGGCTATGCCTGCGCTTTCTCTTACAAGAGCGAGCTGCATCTCCAGCGTATTCGCGCGCAAGGCAATTGGCCGGGCACCTGCCAAAGCAAGCAGATAAGCCTGTTGCGGAGCGTCCTCCAGACTTTCGTCATAAGCGATAAACTGCCATTCTTCCGGAGGCGTTCGGGCCAGATAAAGTCGGCTCGCATAGGGACGGAATGCTTCCTCCCCCAGCCTGCGAATGGTGAGATCGCCACTGGTCGGGCGCGTTAAACGAATGGCTATATCCGCTTCCCGACGGTTCAGCGAACTGAAGCGCGCTTCTCCCATCACACGCATATGAATACCCGGATATTGCGCCGTGACCGCCGCAAGCGGCCCGGCTAGCCTTGCAACCGCGTAGGAAGGCGGCGCTGTCAGTGTAATGGTGGCGTTCATTCCAGTATCGCGGACCGCGCCGAAACGGCTGATAGCTTGCGCCTCATCTTGCATCTTACGGGCGATTGCCGCTATCCGCTCGCCGTCTTCCGTCAGCAGAAAGCGCCGCCCCCGGCGATCAACCAGTTTCAGACCGGTTTCGGATTCCAGGGCCGCCACACGCCGTCCTATCGTCGCGTGTTCTACATTCAGCAACCGCGCGGCACCCGACAAAGTACCCGTATCAGCCAAAGCAACGAAATAACGTACGCTTTCCCAATTCACCATTGTGAAATGTTTCCCATTCGATGCGATCAAATCGGCAATTTTTTCCCGTATCTCTATCGTCGATATTGTTCCGGATTTCAACGGAGGTGAAAGATGGACTACGAGATCATTTTGAATGAATCAGGCGAAGCGGAACGCCTTCAGACAGTCCCGCACACACCACGTAACCCCGATGCAGGTGAGATACGCATTCGCCACGAGGCGATCGGCGTCAACTTTGTCGATATATACCATCGGACCGGCTTGTATCCGCTGCCCACCTTTCCGGCTGCGCTCGGCGTCGAAGGTGCAGGGATCGTGGAAGCAGTCGGGTCAGATGTGACTGACCTCCAGCCAGGCGACAGGGTAGCCTATGCAGGCCTGCCGGTGGGGGCATATGCTTCAACCCGGCTCCTGCCTGCCCAAAGGGCGCTGAAGCTGCCCGATACAATATCGTCGAAGCTGGCGGCAGCAACCATGCTGCGTGGCCTGACCACCCACATGCTTCTTACCAATACATTTCCAGTCGGCCCGGATACGACCATGCTGGTGCATGCCGCAGCAGGTGGACTGGGCACCTTGCTGACCCGGTGGGGCAAGGTGCTCGGGGCAACGGTGATTGGAACGGTCAGCTCAGAAGACAAAGCCGAGACGGCCCGCCAGAACGGCGCGGATCATGTTCTCGTCGGACGGGATTGCGATTTCGTCGCGGCAATAAGGCGTCTTACGGACGGACAGGGCGTTCACGTCGCCTATGACGGGATCGGCGGAGAGACTCTGGCAAAAACCGCACAATCTGTGCGTCGTCTCGGAACCTTGGCGAGCATAGGTCAAGCCGGCGGAAAAATCTCCCAGGCCGTCATTGATGCGCTTGGCAATCAAGATGATCTTTCTTTCGTCCGGCCAAGCGTGATCGCCTACATCAACGACCTGGAAAACTATCGGAACTCTGCATCCCGGCTTTTCAACGTCATGGAAAAAGGGCTGACTGGAACCATTGGCGCCACCCATGCGCTGACCGAAGCAGCGCAAGCCCACCGCGCTCTGGAAACAGGAAAATCGTCAGGAAGCTTGCTCTTGATTCCGTAAAAACTGGATAGCTGCACTTCAGCTCTTAATATGGAAAAGCGTAGTCCACACCGACCAGATAGAGCCCATAGGGCGGGGCAACCTGCCCGCAGGCCTTGCGATCTCTGGCTTCCAAAGCCGCCTGCAGATCATCCGCCGTCCAGCGACCGACGCCCACTTCCATCAGGCTGCCTGCAAAGGAACGCACCTGATTGTGCAGAAAAGAGCGCGCTGATACGCGCATTTCCACATAATCGCCGTTACGGGTGATGTCGAGCCGGTCGAGCGTCTTGACCGGGCTTTTGGCCTGGCATTGCGTGGCGCGAAACGTCGTAAAGTCGTGTTCGCCCAGAAGCCGCTTTGCCGCTTCATGCATCGCTCCAGCATCGAGCCGCTTCTGCACCCACCATGCGCGCTGATAATCGATAGCCAAAGGCGCACGACGATTATGGATACGATAGAGATAATGCCGGGCACGCGCCGAAAAGCGCGCATCGAAACTGTCCGTCGTCTTCTCGACATTCAGGATACTGACGCGCTCATCCGCCATGACGAGATGGGCATTGACCGCATCGCGCACCTTGCCTGCATCCCAGTCCTTGGTGAGATCGACATGGACAACCTGTGCGGTTGCATGCACGCCCGCATCGGTACGGCCCGCAGCACCCAGCGTCAGGTCTTCGCCGCAGAACTTCTTGAAGGCCAGTTCGATGGCATTCTGCACCGCGTGGCCGTTTTCCTGCCGCTGCCAGCCGACATAGGGCGTGCCGTCATATTCGACAGTGAGCTTGTAGCGCGGCACGGGCCTACAAAACCTTCGTAACCGCTGCGCCACGCAAAAACTCTTGCGCAGGCAATGGCTTGCCGCCGGAACGCTGCAGCGTGACGAGCCGCACCGCACCTTCCTCGCAAGCAACCGTCAGGCGATCGTCCAGCATCGTGCCAGCCGCACCGGAGCCTTCGCCAAGCGTGGAGCGCTGCAACTTCACGCGCTCGACAGCGCCATTGATTTCCATCTCGCACCATGCGCCCGGAAACGGCGACAGACCGCGAATGGTGTTGTGCACATCCTTTGCGGGTTTCGACCAGTCGATGCGTGCCTCTGTCTTGTCGATCTTGGCGGCATAGGTCACGCCTTCTTCCGCCTGCGGCTGCAAGGCAAGGCTCTCGCGCTCAAGTGCGCCGAGCGCACGGATCATCAGGTCGGCACCGATCTGGCTCAGACGATCATGCAGTTCGCCTGCCGCCATGTCAGGTGTGATCGCAACCTTTTCAACCATGGCAACGGGGCCGGTATCAAGTCCCGCATCCATCTTCATGATCATCATGCCGGTTTCGCTGTCGCCCGCCATGATGGCGCGCTGGATCGGAGCAGCACCGCGCCAGCGCGGCAGAAGCGAGGCATGGCCGTTGTAGCAACCCAGACGCGGCGCATCCAGAATGGCCTGCGGCAGCAGCAGGCCATAGGCCACGACAATCGCGACATCGGCTTCGAGGCTTGCAAAAACCTCCTGCTCTTCCACGCCCTTGAGGCTCTTCGGCGTGAACACCGGAATGCCGAACTGTTCGGCCTTTTCATGCACCGGCGACTTGGTCAGCTCCAGCCCGCGACGGCCCGCCGGACGCGGCGGCTGCGTATAAACCGCAACCACTTCATAACCGTGACCGATGATGGCGGTGAGGATCGGCACGGAAAACTCCGGCGTTCCCATGAAAACGACACGCATTAAAGCACTTTCCCGGATGCGCGCTGGCTGGCGAGCTTCTTGAACTTCTTGATGACCATATCGCGCTTCAGCTTGGAAATATGATCGATGAAGAGTACGCCATTCAGATGGTCGATCTCATGCTGCAGACAGGTAGCCATCAGCCCATCGGCTTCCATCGAATGCGGCTTGCCGTCAGCATCGAAATAATTGACCTTGATGGCGGCTGGCCGTTCCACTTCGGCATAATAATCCGGGATCGAAAGACAGCCTTCCTCATAGGTGCTGGCTTCATCCGTCACGCCGATGATCTCGGGATTGATGAAGACATGCGGCGCTTTCGGTTCACCTTCCTTAGCAAGGTCGATGACCAGCATCCGGAGAGGCTCGCCCACCTGAATGGCGGCGAGGCCAATGCCCGGCGCATCATACATGGTGTCGAACATGTCGCCGGCAAATTTGCGCAGCTGGTCGTCAAAGCGCTCCACAGGCTTCGAAACCTGACGCAGGACGGGATCGGGAAGGATGACAAGCGGTTTTACAGACATGGGCTTTCACGTAATGGCTCACGCGAGAATCGTCAATTACACTTTGTAAAATGTTCTTGTTTTGATCTCATCAAGACGGCACGAATCAGCTAAGCTCTCTGCATGGAAAACCAGAATCTCTTGAATGAGCCGCTTCTGCAGCTCGGCGCCACATCCTTCACGCTGGGGAATATCCTGCTGGCGGGCATTGTCGTGCTGGTGCTGTGCCTTGCTATTTTTCTGATCGCGGCGACGCGCTCCGCCCGGCTGCGTGCCGTTGCAGAAGCGCAGGCCGAGGACCGTGCCCGCGACGCCGAACATCGCATGGCGGAAATCCTCAAAGCGCAAGCCGAGATGCAGGGCCGTATGCAGACCATGGCCGAAGTGTTCGGCTCGCGACAGGCCGAACTCAACCAGTCGATCCGCGAACGGCTCGACGGCATGACACATCGCATCGGCCAGACCATGACCGAGCAGACCCGCTCGACGCATGAAAACCT
Organism: Ochrobactrum vermis; assembly: GCF_002975205.1. Taxonomy (NCBI): domain Bacteria; kingdom Pseudomonadati; phylum Pseudomonadota; class Alphaproteobacteria; order Hyphomicrobiales; family Brucellaceae; genus Ochrobactrum; species Ochrobactrum vermis. The sequence continues at coordinate 2,132,099 of NZ_PCOC01000001.1, forward strand.
CGCCAAATTGCAGGAGCGTCTCGCCGTCATCGACACGGCGCAGAACAATATCCAGTCGCTTGCCGGACAAGTGGTGCAGTTGCAGGCGATCCTCGCCAACAAGCAGACGCGCGGCGCTTTCGGCCAGTCGCGCATGGAAGCGATCATTGCCGACGGCTTGCCGCAGGGTGCTTACGAGTTTCAGGCAACGCTTTCCAACAGCACCCGCCCCGATTGCCTCGTGCGCATGCCCAACAACGCGCCATCGCTGGTGATCGATGCGAAATTCCCGCTCGAAGCATGGAACACCATGCGCGAGACAGAACAACCCGAAGCCAGGAAATCAGCCGCCGCACAGTTTCGCCGCGATATGGAAATCCATATCAAGGATGTATCCGACAAATATCTGATCCCCGGCGAAACGCAGGATACGGCGTTCCTGTTCGTGCCGTCGGAATCGATCTTTGCCGATATTCACGAGCATTTCGAAGCGCTGATCCAGCGCGCGCACCGGGCGCGGGTGGTCATCGTCTCGCCATCGCTGCTAATGCTTTCCATTCAGGTCATTCAGGCAATCCTGAAAGACGCCCGCATGCGCGAACAGGCGCATGTCATTCAGGGCGAAGTGATCCGGCTGATGGAAGATGTGGGCCGCCTCGACGAACGTGTGCGCAAGCTGCAGACCCATTTCGTACAGGCCAACAAGGATATTGACGATATTCTGGTGTCTTCCAGCAAAGTCACGAAGCGCGGCGCGAAGATCGAGGCGCTGGAATTCGGTCCGGCACCTGCCGAGGAAACGCCCCGTCCGCAGGCGAGACCCGCAGAAAGTGCTCCGCCCCAGATGCGCCTGCGCGTGGTGGATGAGGACTAAGAGCTTCAAATAGCAAAGCCCGCGATTTGCGGGCTTTTTCTATTCGGGTTTTGACATCCTGTCAGAGTGACCGAGATCGCGGTCCGGCCAGACAAGATCACGCACGCGCTGTTTCAAAACCTTGGCTTCCGGAAAGCCGCCGTCACGCTTGCGCTCCCAGATAAGTTCTTCGTTGCCATCCGGCATCAGCACGCGGATTTCGAACACACCACCTGAGAGGTGGCTCGGTTTGTCTGAACAGTTTCGGGCGTTTCGCTAAGTGGATTTCCGCCTCGATTATGCCGCCACCATCATTGGTGCCAGCGCGTTGAAGTAGGCCTGATCCGGTGTCTGCCGGTCAAGGGATGAATGTGGGCGTCGGCTATTGTAAAAGGTCAGATAGCGGCCGATGCCAGCGCGGGCCTCGGACACTGTTTTATAGGCGTGGAGGTAGACTTCCTCGTATTTGATCGAACGCCAGAGCCGCTCGACGAAGACGTTGTCTCGCCACGCACCCTTGCCATCCATCGAGATGGCGATTTCCGCCTTCTTCAGCACCGTCGTGAAGTCCATCGAGGTGAACTGCGAGCCCTGATCGGTATTGAATATGTCGGGTCTGCCATAACGGGCCAGCGCTTCCTCGACTGCTTCGATGCAGAAGGCTGCCTCCATCGTGATCGACAGTCGCCACGACAGAACCTTCCGGCTGAACCAGTCCACAACGGCGCAGAGATAGACAAATCCGCGAGCCATCGGAACATAGGTCAGGTCCATCGCCCAAACCTGATTGGGTCTGGTAACCGCCAGCTTGCGCAGGAGGTAGGGATAGATTTTGTGCCCAGGTGCCGGTTTCGACGTGTTCGGGCGACGGTAGATCGCCTCGATGCCCATCTTCTTCATCAGCGTGGCGACGTGCAGTCGACCGGTTTGTAACCCTTCTCCCCTCAAGAGCCCTTGCAACATCCGGCTTCCGGCAAACGGGTATTCGAGATGCAACTCGTCGATCCGGCGCATCAGAGCCAGATCGCCGTCAGACACCGGACGCGGCGAATAATAGACACTGCCACGGCTGAAGCCGAGAAGCTTCGCCTGACGCACGACGGACAGCTTGTGCTCGCGGTCGATCATTTCTTTCCGCTCAGCAATCCCGCCTTGCCGAGCGCTCCGGCTAAAAAATCATTCTCCAGCGTCAGCTCCCCGATCTTGGCGTGCAGCGTTTTGACATCGACGGTTGGACCCGTCGGTTCCGCCTTCGCTTCATCGCCGAAAACGCCTGTCGCCCCCTCAAGGAGCTGGTCTTTCCATTGCTTGATCTGGTTGGCGTGCACGTCAAACTGTTGGGACAGTTCCACCAGCGTCTGCTCGCCTCGAATGGCGGCGAGCGCCACTTTTGCCTTGAAAGCCGGGCTATGGTTCCGGCGCGGTCGTCTCGTCATGGTATCTCCTGTTCACGGCATCTAAGCCGAAGTCAGGCAGAAATTCCACTTATCCCCCCTGTTCAAATTTCCCGAGCCAGCTCTCCTGTGCCAGGCCGCAATGCCACCTCACCTAAGTCCTGCCCGAATGTCTGTAGCAATTCCTGCGCCATCCATGCAGCGCGCAACAGCCAATTGCATTGGGTGCAGTAGGTGATGGAGATGCGGCATCGCATTACCATGATGAACTAAATCTTGCCGCCGGCACGTTCGTAAGCATTCTTAAGCTGAACAGCGAGCATACCTGATAGGAGATCTTCCATCACTGATAAATCTATTCTCCCGTCAGCAAAAGCCGCATCAGCAGCATCTAATGCTGCAAAATATGGATTCCTATTCTCGACAATCTGTTCCGGAATAGTTGGTGTCCCAGGGAATATGCTTCCGGTTTTAATGCATAGAATAACGTACGATAAAATTCTCGATGTGCGTCCATTACCATCCGAGAAAGGATGTATCCAATTTAGACGCCACATAATGTATGACGCCAAATGAATAGCAGTAGCGTCATTCCAGTGATCATTTACATAATCACACATTTCTTCGATGCGCTCAGCAACAAGATGCGCTTCAACCGGCTTATGCGTGCTTCCAAGTATCTCGACACCCGCTGGACGGAAGTTACCGGCATACGCACTTATCCCCGCCAACGCTTCGCGTTGAAGTGCCAAGACAACAGATACTCGAAGTTTAAAAGTACCGCGATCAAGCGCTTGCTGAACGACCTGCATCCCAAAATCATACTGCTTTAGCCCATTTCGGGCCTCAGCTTCAGCTTTTTTCCGCGAATCATTAATAATCTCGGCTTCAAGTGCTACGCTATGTCTTTCCTCTTGTTCTTCGTTATCCGCCATAGCGATTCACTCTTACTTATCAAGACTTAATTACTTTGTTCCAACAGAACGCAACTTCTCAGCCTGGTCATCGATCATGGCCCGAGTGATCATTTCGTTCTCAAACTTCGTATTTCCATAGGCAAAACTGCGACGCTGCTGTTCCAAGTCTTGCTTGCTTTGCTCGATTGTTTTGGCAGCTTCTATTAGCCGTTTCAAAGCTTCGGTCATCGCTAACTCCTGTCTGCCCAGTTCGGACAGCATTCCCCGCCCAGCACCCAAATCAGTCTATATAGGGTGCGGGAAAAGAAAGTTAAATTCCAGTGGTAAATTCGTGAACAACGCTCACAAAGGCAATGGAGTAATCATAGCCTCAATCATCGCCCATCTTGAGCGCCTGAATGAAGGCCTCCTGCGGGATTTCCACCTTGCCGAACTGGCGCATGCGCTTCTTGCCTTCCTTCTGCTTGTCCAGAAGCTTGCGCTTACGCGAAATATCGCCGCCATAGCACTTGGCCGTCACGTCCTTGCGCAGCGCCGAGATCGTCTCGCGGGCCACGATGCGGCCACCGATTGCAGCCTGGATCGGAATCTTGAACATGTGCTGCGGGATCAGCTCTTTCAGCTTTTCGCACAGCACACGGCCACGCTTTTCCGCCGCCGAACGGTGAACCAGCATCGACAGCGCATCGACAGGCTCTTCGTTGACAAGGATCGACATCTTGACCAGATCGCCTTCGCGGTAATCCGAAAGATTGTAGTCAAACGAGGCATAGCCCTTCGAGATCGACTTCAGACGGTCGTAGAAATCGAACACGACTTCATTGAGCGGCAGATCATAGGTGATCATCGCACGCGGACCGACATAGGTCAGATCGATCTGGAGGCCGCGACGCTCCTGACAAAGCTTCATGATGGCACCTAGATAATCATCCGGCGTCATGATGGTTGCGCGAATCCAAGGCTCTTCAATCGCTGTGATCTTGACCACATCAGGCATATCTGCCGGATTGTGCAGTTCCTTCTGCGAACCGTCCTGCATGTTCAGGCGATAGACAACGGAAGGCGCTGTCGTGATGAGATCGAGATCGAATTCGCGCTCAAGACGTTCCTGAATGATTTCAAGATGCAGAAGACCGAGGAAGCCGCAGCGAAAGCCGAAACCGAGCGCGGCAGAGGTTTCCATTTCGAACGAGAACGACGCATCGTTGAGGCGCAGCTTGCCCATGGCGCCGCGCAGATCTTCGAAATCCGCCGCATCAACCGGAAACAGGCCGCAGAACACCACCGGCTGCGCAGGCTTGAAGCCGGGCAGCATCTTGTTCGTCGGGCGGCGATCTTCGGTAATCGTGTCGCCGACGCGCGTATCGGCCACTTCCTTGATGGAAGCGGTGATAAAGCCCAGTTCGCCGGGGCCGAGTTCATCCATCTGAACCATCTTCGGCGTGAAGACGCCGGTACGCTCAACCGGATATTTCGCGCCCGTACCCATCATGCGGATGGTCTGGCCCTTTTTCAGCACGCCGTCGATGACGCGCACGAGAACGATAACGCCGAGATAGGAGTCATACCAGCTATCGACCAGCATGGCCTTGAGCGGCGCATTGCGGTCGCCTTCCTTCGGCGCGGGAAGCTGGGTGACGATGGCTTCCAGCACGTCTTCGATGCCGATGCCGGTCTTGGCGGAAATATGCACGGCCTGTGCGGCATCGATACCAATGACTTCTTCAATCTGCTGTTTCACGCGCTCTGGCTCGGCAGCGGGCAGATCGATCTTGTTCAGCACGACCACGATTTCGTGGTTGTTGTCGATAGCCTGATAGACATTGGCCAGTGTCTGCGCTTCCACTCCCTGGGAGGCATCGACCACCAGAAGCGAACCCTCGCACGCTGCCAGCGAGCGCGAGACTTCATAGGCGAAGTCGACGTGTCCGGGGGTGTCGATCAGGTTCAGCACATAATCTTCGCCGTTCTTCGCCTTATAGGTGAGACGGACGGTCTGCGCCTTGATGGTGATGCCGCGCTCGCGCTCGATATCCATCGAGTCGAGAACCTGATCCTTCATCTCGCGCATATCCAGACCGCCGGTCAATTGAATGAGGCGGTCGGCCAGCGTCGATTTGCCATGATCGATATGTGCGACGATCGAAAAATTGCGAATATGGTCAAGTGGTGTGCTCATGCGCGCGATTTAACAGCAAGCAGCGGAATCTCAAAGCTCTATTGCGCTTTAATTACTGGAAAAAGCCCTGCTATCATGATCGTGACAACAAGTCCCCTTTGCCTTGTGGCAAAAAGGCGATAAATCACCGGCAATACAGAAGCACCGCGACCGCTCTTCGAAAGCGGCGCAACTGGCTTTCATGCAGGAGTTTAGGATGAAGACCGAACCGAACGAAGTCCACAATAGGCCGAAACTGGTCACCGTTTTCGGCGGCTCCGGTTTTGTCGGGCGCGCGGTCGTAGCGGCTCTCACCAAGCGCGGCTACCGCGTGCGCGTCGCCGTGCGCAAGCCGGAAGTCGCCTATTACATGGCACCGCTCGGCAATGTCGGCCAGATCCAGATGGTGCAGGCCAATGTCCGCCATCGCGCTTCGGTCGAACATGTCGTCAAAGGCTCCGACCATGTCGTGAACCTCGTCGGCATTCTCGCCGAAAGCGGGCGCCAGCGTTTCAACACCGTTCAGGTGCTGGGTGCAAAGAACATTGCCGAAGCGGCCAAGACCGCAGGCATCCGCATGACGCATGTGTCCTCGCTTGCCGCCGACGCCAATTCGCCATCGGATTATGCACGCACCAAGGCGGAAGGCGAAAACGCCATTCTTTCGGCTCTGCCGGAAAGCGTCATCCTGCGCCCATCGATCATTTTCGGCCCTGAAGACCGCTTCTTCAACCGGTTTGCCAACATGGCGCGCTTCTCGCCGTTCCTGCCGGTCATCGGCGGCGGCGAAACCCGCCTCCAGCCGGTCTATGTCGGCGATGTGGCGGAAGCGGTCGCGCGCGCCGTCGACGGCAAGCTGATGCCGGGCGGCGTCTACGAACTCGGCGGCCCGGATGTGCAGCCGTTCAAGAACTGGATGAAGGACATGCTGCGCGTTGTCGACCGCAAGCGCATCCTCATCTCGATGCCTTGGTGGGTTGCCCGCTTGCAGGCATCGGTCCTCGGCCTGCTGCCAAATCCGCCGATCACCAATGATCAGGTGACGCTGTTGAAATTCGACAATGTCGTTTCCGACAAGGCGACCAAGGAAGGCCGCACGCTGCAGGGCATGGGCATCACGCCGGAAGGTGTCGACGCCGTGCTACCTGCCTATCTGTGGCGCTACCGCGTTGCCGGCCAGTACACCAAGACCGGCTTTGCGTGAACGATAGCCGACAGCGGAAATGAACAAGGGGCCGAAAGGCCCCTTTTCTTTTGGCTAACTTTTATGCGCCGAAGCTCTGTCAGAATTTTCGCTCTGACGAGGCGAAAATGGTGGCTTTCGAGAACCGGAGCGGAGTGTACTTTAGGGTACATGAGCACCAGAAGCGCAGAAAAACGCCATTTGCAGACCGTCAGCGCGGAAATAATGGCGGAGCTTTATCCCCAGACGAGAAGCGCAGCCAATCCCACCGACCCGACAATCAGGCGCCACCAGCCGAACAGTCTAAAGCCATGGCGGGACACATAATCGAGCAGATAGCGCACGACAAAAACGCCCGATATGAAAGCCATCACGAAGCCGACCCCGATCAGCGCGCCGTCGTTGAACGACAGGGTATTGTGGCTCTTGTAGAGATCATAGGCAAAAGCGCCTGCCATGGTCGGCATGGCGAGGAAGAACGAGAACTCAGCCGCCGAGCGCTTGTCCGCGCCGAGCAGCAGCGAACCGACGATGGTAGAACCGGAGCGCGACACGCCGGGGATCATGGCCAGGCACTGGATGAAGCCGATGGCAAGGCAGATCGGCAGCGGATAATCCATCACATCATGATAGCGCGGACGCAGATTGAGCTGGTCCACCCAGAGCAGAATGAACCCGCCGATGATAAGCATGATGCAGACCAGCATCGGCGTCTCGAACAGCACCCCCTTGATAAAGCCATGCGCCAGCGCGCCGATAACGGCAGCAGGCAGAAAAGCGATCAGGATACCGAAAACAAAGCGCCGCGTGCGGGCATCGCGAGGAAAATCGGTCAGGATTTTCAGAAGTTTTGCCGAATAAACGGTCAGAATGGCCAGAATGGCGCCGAGCTGGATCAGCACCTCAAAGGTCTTTCCTGTGGATTCAAAGCCGAGAAAATGACCGATCAGCAGCAAATGCCCGGTGGAGGAAACCGGGATAAATTCGGTCAAGCCTTCGACAAGACCGAGAAATGCGGCTTCCAGCAGATTAAAAATATCCATGAAGTCAGTACCTTAGAATAGTGAGTACAATGGAGGCATCTGAACCGGCCCGCGATTGCGGGTGTTGTGGCGACAACGAGCACGTCCAGCGATTGCTTGTCTCCCGCAAACATAGGTCTTATAGACTTTATATTCCGTTGAGGCGGCGTCGAATCGCTTGGCAGCAGAAATAGCCTGCTGCATGCGCAAACGCCATGCCAATCTCCGGACGTTCAATTCAAGCTTCAGTCGAGAGTCTCGCGTCGATCATGCTTACGCTTTTTCATCACCCCATGTCTTCGGGTTCGCGCTATGTGCGGCTCATCCTCGGCGAGTATGGCGTTGAAGCGGAGCTGATCGAGGAACGACCATGGTCACGCCGCAGGGAATTTCTGGCACTGAACCCGGCAGGCACCTTGCCCGTGCTTCTGGCTGAAAACGACCTTCCGGTCGTCGGCCCGACGGTCATCGCCGAATATCTCGATGAAACACGCGGCGCTTTGAAACGCAGCCGCCGTCTTCTGCCGGAAAGCCCGATGGAACGCGCCGAGGTGCGCCGCCTCGTCGACTGGTTCCTGCTCAAGTTCGAAAACGAAGTGACGCGCCATATCGCCCGCGAGCGTGTATTCAAGCTGCAGATGGCCGCCGAGATGGGCGGCAGCGCGCCGGATTCGACCGCCATTCGCGCCGCCCGCACCAATATCCGCCAGCACATGAAATATATCGACTGGCTGGCCGCCACCCGCGACTGGCTCGGCGGCGCGCATCCAAGCTATGCCGACACGGCGGCGGCGGCTTGCATTTCCGTTCTCGATTATCTGGGCGAGATCGAATGGAGTGAAACCAAAGCGGCACGTGACTGGTACGCCCGGATGAAGTCGCGCCCGGCTTTCCGACCCCTGCTTTCCGATCGTGTTCGCGGACTTGCCCCGGTGGCTCATTATGGCGACCTCGACTTCTAGTACCAAAACAGAAAAGCTGAAGCGCTTCCTGATCGAAGAGGCGAAGGCGGTTGGTTTCGATGCCGTCGCCTTCACCACGCCGGATGCAATTCCGCAAGCGCCGGAACGGTTGCGGCAATATATTGCCGACGGTCACCATGCCGATATGGAATGGATGGAAGAAACCGAAGCGCGCCGCGCCGATCCGGGTGTGCTGTGGCCGGAAGTCCGTTCCATCATGATGCTGGCCATGAATTACGGACCAAACGTCAATCCGCTCGCCATTCTGGACGAGAAGGACCGCGCGGCCATTTCGGTCTATGCGCAGAACCGCGACTATCATGACATCATCAAGGGCAAGCTGAAGCATGTGGCGAGCCGCTTTGCAGCACGCGCCGGGCAGGACGTCAAAGTCTTCGTCGATACCGCACCTGTGATGGAAAAGCCGCTGGCTGAGGCCGCCGGTCTCGGCTGGCAGGGCAAGCACACCAATCTGGTGAGCCGCGAGCTCGGCTCCTGGCTGTTCCTCGGTTCGATCTTCACCACGGCGGAAATCCCGCCCGACCAGCCCGACCGCGACCATTGCGGCTCGTGCCGCGCCTGTCTGGATGTCTGCCCGACCAAAGCTTTCCCGTCGCCCTATCGCATCGATGCAAGGCGCTGCATTTCCTATCTCACCATCGAGAACAAGGGACCGATCCCGCACGAATTCCGCGAGGCGATGGGCAACCGCATCTATGGCTGCGACGACTGTCTTTCCGTCTGCCCATGGAACAAGTTTGCGCAAGCCACCAGCGAAATGAAGCTCAAGGCGCGCGATGACCTGAAAGCGCCGCGTCTTGCCGATCTGTTGGCACTGGACGACCCTGCTTTCCGCACCTTGTTTTCCGGCTCCCCGGTGAAGCGGATCGGACGCGACCGCTTCATCCGCAATGTGCTGATTGCCGCCGGTAATTCCGGCGATGAGGCTCTTCTGCAGGATATTGAACGATTGCTCGAAGACGAAGCGCCGGTCGTGCGCGGCGCGGCTATATGGGCCTTGAAGCAGCTGGCCGGGCCGAACCGCGTCGATGCCTTGCAAAAACGTCTGGCCTCATCAGAAGAGGATGCTACGGTACAGGCAGAGTGGAATACTGCATCGGCCCGAAAATCGGAATCGATTTTCGGAAAGCACGATACGTAGATTTAATAATAGGCTAGAGCGTCCTTTGTGCGTCCTGAAGGTCGCACGGCGCTCTATGGAGACAGTCTGATATGCGCATTTTCCTGTTCGGGGCCGGATACTCGGCACAAGCTTTTGCCAAACGGATGACAGGAGAAGCGGAACGCATCGACGGAACCACACGGCATGAGCAGAAATTCCCGATCATCGAGAAATCCGGCATTTCGCCGGTCCTGTTCGATGGCGAGACGCCCTCGCCCGAACTTCTGGAGCGGCTTGCCAAGGCAACCCATGTGGTGATTTCGATTGCGCCCGGCGAAAGCGGCGATCCTGCGGTCGCGGTCGTTGAAGAAGCGCTTCGCCGCCCCGACAACACCATTCGCTGGATCGGTTATTTGTCAACGGTCGGCGTCTATGGCGACCATCAGGGCGAGTGGGTGGACGAGACGGCAGCCTGCAAGCCTGCATCCCGCCGTAGTCTGGAACGCGTCGAAGCCGAAGAGGCATGGGGACAATTGAGCGAACGGCATGGAACGCCGCTCGCGGTCCTGCGCCTTTCAGGTATCTATGGGCCGGGCCGCAACGCCTTCGTCAATCTGGAACGCGGCACTGCACGGCGCATCATCAAGGAAAATCAGGTTTTCAACCGCATCCATGTCGATGACATTGCCGGTAGCCTGCGCTTTCTGGCAGGCACGAATACGGGTGGCGTCTTCAATATCACCGATAATGAACCGAGCCCCCCGCAGGATGTCGTCACCTATGCCGCCGAACTGATGGGCGTGACGCCGCCGCCGGAAGTCCCCTTCTCAGAAGCCGACATGACGCCGATGGCGCGTTCCTTCTATGGCGAGAACAAGCGCGTCTCCAACCAGCGCATCCGGGATCTCGGCTATGAATTTGCCTATCCAGACTACAAGACGGCCTTCTCGGCCATGTGGCGCGAGGATTGCTGGCGCTGATTTGCATTGCCCCGATGGGGCTGCTAAAAATGCGACCACAATCAAACCGGGACAGACCTATGGGTAACGAAAAATCAGCAGATAAATAAGCCGCAGCAGCTTTCCAACCTGTTGCGGCATCTGCCCCGGATCAATTTCCTTTAAAGCGCATCCCGAAAACTGTGTAACGGTTTTCGATCTGCTTCAATCAGATCGAAACGCGCTCCAACGAAGGCAGATCGCCGCCCGATTTTTTCTCGAGCGGATGCTTCGTCATGCCTTTTGATAACAAACAAACCCCGCGCTGGGGTCACTCCCTGCCTTTTGCACTCGTGCTGATGGCGCCCTTCGACATTCTCGCCTCACTGGCCATGGACATCTACCTACCGGTGGTGCCGTCCATGCCCGCCATCCTGCAAACGACACCCACAATGGTGCAGCTCACGCTCAGCCTCTACATGGTGATGTTGGGTGTCGGGCAACTCCTGTTCGGCCCGTTGTCAGACCGTTTCGGACGCAGGCCCATCCTGCTTGGCGGCGGATTGACCTTCGCCCTTTCGTCCTTCGCTCTGGCGATCACCGACAATGCCACAGCTTTCGTGGTGCTTCGTTTCGTGCAGGCAACGGGCGCCTCGGCAGCACTTGTCGCCACTTTCGCAACGGTGCGCGACGTCTATGCGGCACGTCCAGAAGGCGCGACGATCTACGGCCTTTTCAGCGCCATGCTTTCCTTCGTTCCGGCGCTTGGGCCAATCGCTGGCGCACTCATCGCAACAGGCTTCGGATGGCGAGCAATTTTTGCAACGCTTGGCATGTTCGGCCTGGTCGCAACATGGCGCGCTTTGCGCCACTGGCACGAGACGCGACCGATCACCAATGCATCAAGCACTGGAAGTCTGGGCCGGATTATGAAGGATTTCGGTTTCTGGACCTATACATCGGGCTTTGCGACGGCAATGGGCACGTTCTTCGTGTTCTTTTCCACGGCGCCGCGCATTCTGATCGAGCGCGGCGGTTTCGGCGAAACCAGCTTCAGCCTTGCCTTTGCAAGTGTTGCCGTCGTCATGATCGCCGCCACACGTATCCTGCCGCGCCAGACACAGAAATGGGGCGCCCGCACCAGCGTCGCACTTGGTATGGGCGTGCTCCTTGCCAGCGCGCTTCTGCTTTTCGCAGGCGAAAAACTGCTGCAACCATTGTTCGCAAGCCTCATCGTCCCGATGTGGCTTGCCGCTGTCGGGATCGTGCTCACGGCATCCATGACGGCAAATGGTGCACTCGCAGCCTTTGACGACAGTGCAGGCATGGCGGTCGCCATCTATTTCTGCATTCAAAGCCTGATCGTCAGTCTGGCAGGAACCGCACTCGTCATTTTCCTGCCCGGCGATACTGCCTGGCCATTGATAGCGTTCTGCACATTCATGCCGTTACTGGTTCTGGCCTTACTTGCGAGGATACCGAAGAGCTGACGGAAATGGCGGTCGGCAGCGCCAAACTGTCGACCGCCATTGAAGCCCCGCCGTCGACACAGCATAATGCCTGCAATCAGGTTGCCTTGATTCGCAGCCGCATCCCGCTTGGCAAAACATGGAATCGCCCCATGATCGCAAACAAACTGAAGAAGATCGTTCTCGCAGCCTCGCTGGCCGCAATGATCGCGCCCGACTTCGTGCCGGTGGCCATGGCGGAAGACATGCCTGCCAAACAGGCTTTCGGTGGAGAGGCGCTTCCCGTTCTGACGCAGCAGCCGCAATCCATTGGCTTTTATGCCAAAGGATGTCTTGCCGGTGCCGTGGCACTGCCCACAGACGGACCGAACTGGCAGGTCATGCGCCTTTCGCGCAATCGCCGCTGGGGCCATCCACGCATGATCGGTCTCTTGGAAAAATTATCCCGCGATGCGGCAAAGGACGGTTGGCCCGGCCTTCTCGTCGGCGATATCTCGCAGCCTCGCGGCGGGCCGATGCTCACCGGCCATGCTTCGCATCAGGTCGGGCTCGACGCCGATATCTGGCTGACGCCGATGCCGAAAAAGCGCTTCACCGATGCCGAACGCGAAAGCGTTTCCGCCGTATCGATGCTGAAAGGGGATTCGCTTTATGTCGATCCCAAGAAATGGACCCCTGCCCGCACGGCCCTGATCAAACATGCCGCAAGCTATCCGGAAGTTGAACGCATCTTCGTGCATCCGGGCATCAAGAAGCAGCTTTGCGACACGGTGACGGGTGACAGAAGCTGGCTCGGCAAGGTGCGCCCCTATTGGGGTCACTTCTATCATTTCCATGTGCGTCTGACCTGCCAGCCCGGTTCGCCCCAGTGCAAGGCACAGCCGAAAGTGGCTGCAGGTGACGGTTGTGACAAGTCGCTCGCATGGTGGTTTACCGACGAGCCTTGGAAGCCTGCAAAGCCGTCGAAGGAGCCGCCGAAAAAGCCGCGTCCGGTGATGGTTTCCGATCTTCCGAAAGCCTGTGCTGCCGTCCTGAACGGCCCTGCACCGAATTCGGTCGCGGATGTCACCTACGGCGTGCAGTAGAAAGGCTTTTAGCGCTTTTCAGGTCTTTGGCACTTCGCTATAGATTTAAACGATTTAGAACGCCAGAACGGTTCCTGTCAAAATGAGTTGTTGGAACCGCTCTAACTATTTGTTTCATCGCATTTTCCTACGCAAAACCGTTTCACACCTTTGCTGGAAATGCTCTAATGACAAGGTTATCAACTCGTAAGGTTGCTCATTCATGACGGAACGCCTGCGCATCGCATTGATCGCCCACGACCAGAAGAAGGATGACATGGTTGCCTTTGCAACGGCTCATGAGCAGGCTCTCGCCCGCTATGACATTGTAGCGACAGGCACAACCGGCGGCCTCATTCTGGATGCCTGCCCCTCGCTCAGCATTCAGCGTGTGAAAAGCGGGCCGCTTGGCGGGGACCAGCAGATCGGCGCGATGATCGCGGAAGGCACGGTCGAAGTGCTCATCTTCTTCATCGATCCGCTATCGCCATTACCACATGATGTCGATGTGAAGGCGCTGACGCGCCTTGGCAGCGTCTATGATATTCCAATGGCGCTCAATCGCGCGACAGCCGAAAAGCTGATCAAGGCGCTTGATTGAAACAACACATAATGATGCGCCGCAGGCAGTTCACCTACAGGCGGAAGACATGACCAGGGAGAGGACGTGCTGGCGACTACAGCGTGTCTCCCAAAAGTGGGAAGCAGTTTTGGGACAAAGACATGCATGAAAACAAAGAGATAGAGCGGGCCGAACAGAGTTTCCGGTTTCCAGTACTCGTCGGCGATATCGGCGGGACCAATGCCCGCTTTGCTATCCTCGTGGATTCTAATGCCGAGCCGAAGGAGTTTCCCGTTCTCCAGACGGCGGATTATGCCACCATCGATCAAGCGATACAGAGCGCCATTCTCGATCACACCTCGATCCAGCCACGCTCCGCCATTCTTGCTGTGGCTGGCCCCGTCGACGGTGACGAGATCGACCTCACCAATTGCGACTGGGTCGTACGTCCGAAGAAGATGATCTCCGATCTCGGTTTCGAGGATGTGACCGTGCTGAACGATTTCGAGGCACAGGCACTCGCCGTTGTGGCTCTCGGCAGCGATCATCTGGAACAGATCGGCGGCAAGCCCGAAGAAGTGATCGCCACCCGCGTCGTGCTCGGGCCGGGCACGGGGCTTGGCGTTGCCGGTCTCGTCCGCACGCGCCATGCATGGGTGCCGGTGCCGGGCGAAGGCGGTCACATTGATATCGGTCCCCGGAGTGAACGCGATTATCAAGTTTTCCCGCATATCGAGCGCATCGAAGGCCGCGTCGCGGGCGAGCAGATCCTGTGCGGCCGTGGCCTGCGCAATCTCTATCTTGCCATATGCGCCGCCGATGAAGTTTCGCCAACGCTGGAGACACCCGCCGACATCACGTCAGCCGGGCTCGACGGCAGCAACGCGCAGGCGGAAGAAACCCTGCATTTGTTCGTCACCTATCTCGGGCGTTTTGCGGGCGATCTGGCGCTGATCTTCATGGCACAGGGCGGCGTCTATCTTTCCGGCGGCATTCCACAGCGCATCCTTTCCGCACTCAAGGCTGGTGCTTTCCGCGAGGCCTTCGAAGACAAGGCCCCGCACAAGGCGATCATGCGCGATATTCCTGTCCGCGTGATCACGCACCAGCTCGCAGCCCTCGCCGGGCTTTCCGCCTTCGCGCAGGCCCCTGCCCGTTTCGAAGTCTCTACCGAAGGGCGGCGCTGGCGCATCGACTGAGCAACAAAGCTTGAGGATGGTCAAGCCGCACGGATAACGTTATAGAAACGCTGCACTGAAATTGCCGATGGCTTTTCCTTTGCAGCGTTTCCGTATGGGAAGTCGTATTTTTCAACGATAGCCGCCGGGCCAGCCGGAAGGCTAAGAGACAAAAAGCGCTTTTGCACGTGAGTCTATTCAAGAAGAAAAACAAGAAGATCGATACGGGCGAAGCCACCCGCGTAATCCGGCGCATGATGTCGGAAAACATCCGCGAATATAAGAAAAACTACATTATCGCCATTCTGGCATCACTCATTGTCGGCGGATCGAATGGCGCGCTGGCCTATCTGATGAAGCCGATGATCGACAAGATCTTCTACGAGCAGAATCTGAGTCTGGTCTGGGTCATTTGCGGCACATTGCTGGCCGTCTTCATATTGCGCGGCATTTCCGGCTACATACAGGCGGTGGAACTGGCCAAGATCGGCAATAATCTGGTCGCGCGCTATCAGAAGCGCATTTTCGACCATCTGATGAAGCTTGGTCTCGATTTCTACAACGACACCCGTTCGGGTCATCTGGCGGCGCAGATCAACCAGAATGTTTCCGGCATCCGCGATCTTCTCAACATGACGATCTCGTCGATCGCGCGCGACTTCATCTCACTCGTCGGCCTCGTCGGCATGATGTTCTACATGGACCCGGTTCTGTCGGTAGCGATTTTTCTGATCGGACCGCCGCTCATTCTCGCCGTGGCTTATATTTCGCGCCGCATTCGCTCCGTCACCCGCGATCTCGTGCATCTCAATTCCCATCTGCTGGGCGCCATGCAGGAATCGATTCAGGGCATTGCCATCGTCAAAGCCTTTACGATGGAAGATCAGTTGCGCGCCAAAATCGGCAAGCTTATCGATCAATCCGAAGGCCGTAGCAACAAGATCGCCAAGGTCTCCGAGCGCACAACGCCCATTTCCGAAATGCTGGCCGGTGTTGCCGTCTCCGGCGTGCTGGCCTATAGCGGCTATCGCGCCATTCTCGAACAGCAGCCGCCCGGTGCAACCTTTGCCTTCATCACTGCAATGCTGCTTGCCTATGATCCGGCTCGCCGCCTCGCCCGCCTTCAGGTCGGACTGGAAAAGGCGCTCGTCAATGCGCGCATGATCTATGAAGTGCTGGATATTGAGCCGCGCCAGCGTGATCTTCCAGGCGCTGTGGCGCTGAAAGCCGGTCCCGGCGAAATCCGCTTCGAAGATATCTATTTCTCCTACAACGAGACAGCCCCGGTGCTGCATGGCGTCAGCTTTGTCGCCAAGGCGGGCGAAACCACCGCCGTGGTCGGCGCTTCAGGCGCGGGCAAGTCGACGCTCATCAATCTTGTCCAGCGCTTCTACGATCTCGACAGCGGCAAGATCCTGTTCGACGGGCAGGATATCGCGCAGGTCAAGAAACGGTCGCTGCGCCACGACATCGCCTATGTCTCGCAACAGCCCTATCTGTTCGAAGGCACCATTGCCGACAACATCCGCTATGGTCGCCCGGACGCGACGGATGAGGAAATCATCGAAGCCGCGAAGCTTGCCCATGCGCATGAATTCATCCTGCAACAGCCGCAGGGCTACGATACACCGGTCGGTGAAAACGGTGTGACCCTTTCCGGTGGCCAGCGCCAACGCGTTTCCATCGCCCGCGCCATTGTCCGCAATGCGCCGGTTCTTCTGCTCGACGAGGCAACTTCCGCGCTCGATAATGAATCGGAGAAGCGGGTCCAGCAGGCGCTGGAAGGTATCATGCAGAACCGCACCACAATCGTGATCGCCCATCGCCTTTCCACGGTGGTGAATGCAGATCGGATCGTGGTGATGGAAGCCGGTCGCGTGGTGGAGGAAGGTCGCCACGACGATCTGATCGCTATCCAGAACGGCGTCTATGCCCGCTTCTACCAGTTGCAAAGCGGCAACGGCGATATCATCACCGAAAAGACGGCAGAAGAATTGCGGACAGGAGAAACCCGATGAGCGGCGAAACACAGAACAGCGAAATCGGCCTCGTCGTTGTCGGCGCCGGCGGGCGCATGGGCCAGACGCTGATCCGCACCATCCAGACCATTGAAGGCGCGAAACTGGTCGGCGCCATCGAACGTTCCAGCTCTCCCCTTCTGGGCCGCGATGCGGGCGAAGTGACCGGCATTGGCCCGCTCGGCGTTACCATAACCGACGATCCGCTGCCGGTTTTTGCCAAGGCGCAAGGCGTTCTTGATTTCACAAGCCCCACAGCCAGCGTGGAATTTGCAGGGCTTGCCGCACAGGCGCGCATCGTTCATGTGATCGGCACGACAGGCTGTTCGACCGAGGATGACGAAAAAATCCGTGCCGCTGCCCGCCACGCAACCATCGTCAAATCCGGCAATATGAGCCTTGGCGTCAATCTTTTGTCCGTTCTTGTTCAGAAGGCGGCACAAGCGCTCGACCCGCAAGATTTCGACATCGAAATTCTCGAAATGCATCACAAGCACAAGGTCGATGCACCGTCGGGCACCGCGCTGCTTCTCGGCGAAGCCGCAGCCAAGGGGCGCGACATAGCACTGGCGGAAAACAGTGTCCGCGTGCGCGACGGCTATACAGGCCCACGCGAAACAGGTTCCATCGGCTTTGCAACATTGCGCGGCGGTTCGGTGATCGGCGATCATTCGGTGATGCTGGCCGGTCCCGGTGAGCGTGTCGTTCTCTCCCATCATGCCGAAGACCGTTCGGTCTTTGCGCGCGGCGCCATCAAGGCTGCACTTTGGGCCTATGGCAAAAAACCCGGTCTCTACTCGATGCTCGACGTTCTCGGGCTGAACGACTGATTATTTCCACCGGAGCGCCGATCCGATCTGTTCAGATCAGCGCTCCAGAGTTTTGTTTTATCGCGCATCTTGTCCGAAAACCGCTTCACACTTTTCGGGATGCGCTCCAACGGAGCGTTGCATATGTCTCGTACTCTCGTCCTGGTCCGTCACGGTCAAAGCGAATGGAACCTCAAGAACCTTTTCACCGGATGGCGCGATCCGGGCCTGACCGAACAGGGCCATGCCGAAGCCAAGGCTGCGGGCCAGCGCCTGAAGGCCGCCGGTCTCAAGTTCGACATCGCCTATACGTCCGCGCTGTCACGTGCGCAGGTGACCTGCCAGCACATTCTTGACCAGCTCGGCCAGTCTGATCTCAAGACAATCCGTGATCAGGCCCTGAATGAGCGCGACTATGGTGACCTGTCCGGCCTTAACAAGGATGACGCCCGCGCCAAGTGGGGTGAAGAACAGGTCCATATCTGGCGCCGTTCCTATGACGTCCCGCCTCCGGGTGGCGAAAGCCTGAAGGACACCGGCGCGCGCGTCTGGCCATATTATCTGCACACGGTGCAGCCGCACGTGCTGCGCGGCGAGACAGTTCTGGTTGCCGCGCACGGCAATTCGCTCCGTGCACTCATCATGGCGCTGGACGGCCTGACGCCGGAACAGATTCTCAAGCAGGAACTCAACACCGGTGTTCCGGTCGTTTACCGGCTCAATGCTGATTCGACAGTCGCTTCGAAGGAAATTCTCGAAGCCTGATAGCTGTCTGGCAGCGAATTTGACGGGCGCGCCAACGCGCCCGTCCCTCTTTTCAACGCGAAAAAAGCATCGGCTGAAAAAAAGCTGGCTGAATGTAGAAAACGCGATTGACAGAGGCAGGTCGACCCCTTAGATGGGTCCTCGTCGCCCAGATGGCGGAATTGGTAGACGCACCAGCTTCAGGTGCTGGCGCTCGCAAGGGCGTGGAGGTTCGAGTCCTCTTCTGGGCACCATTCCTAAGTCTTCGGACCACTACCAAGGTTCAGAAGCACCCCAAAAAGCCCGCGCAAGCGGGCTTTTTTGCTATCTGGATCAAGGTCCAGCCATTCTGGCTTATATCCAGATATTCGAACCAACAGATTTGGCAGTCGATGCAGTTTTCTCCCTCCGAACGCGATGCTTTCTTTGAATTGCTGAAATGGCGGCGCGATGTTCGTCACTTCAGCGATGCCCCACTGGACGATGGGATCATCACGGCTTTGCAGGAAGCGATGGACTACGCCCCCTCCGTCGGCAATGCCCGTCCGTGGCGCGTAATCTCAGTCGAGAGCGCCCCAACACGTGCTGCCGTCCGCGATATATTCACGCAAGCCAACCGGTCGGCAGCACAGATTTATGAAGGGCCGCGTGCCGAGCATTACCGCGATTTGAAACTGGAAGGCATAGAGGTTGCTCCCCTGCAGCTTGCAGTTTTCACCGAAACGGCACCCACCGAGGGGCATGGTCTTGGCAGACAGTCCATGGCCGTCACTCTGGAACACAGCACGGCAATGGCGGTCCAGAACCTCAATCTGGCGGCAAGATCGTTCGGACTGGGCGTCGGCATGGTTTCCATTCTCGATCCACGCGCAATGGAAACGCTTTTCAAGGTCCAACCCAGCTGGCGCTTCAGCCTTTATCTGTGCATCGGCTGGCCAGAGGCAGACGACGACACGCCTTTGCTGCACAAAAACGGCTGGCAGAAAAACAAGCCGACGGTCTGGCATCGTTTCTGATCGTGGCATGTTGCAACCGGCAGTCACTCCACGCATTCTCGTCATACCGAAATCGGAGGCGAGATGAGCCATGCAGCAACCGGACTATGATCAGGACTTTGGTGAAATCATCCGTTGGCTGAAACAGGAAGGCTTCATTTTGCAGACCGATCTCGCCGGCAATACAGAGCTTTCCACCCGTGCCGAACGCATCGACCGCAAAAGGCGCAAGACGGCGGAATCACTTCCTGACAGCCCTCGTCTATCCTGATCCGCTTCCAACCTGTAAGGTAAGCCCTGCGAGGCGGGCTTTCCTGGGAGGAAAATCATGCGACGGATCATTGTTGGAACGTTCCTGAGCCTCGACGGCGTGATGCAGGCGCCGGGTGGGCCGGAAGAGGATCGTACCGGTCAATTCGAATATGGCGGCTGGACAGTACCCTATTGGGACGACGTGGTTGCCGGAGCGATGGGCGAAAGCTTTTCCAAACCGTTCGACCTGCTTCTGGGCAGACGCACCTACGATATTTTTGCTGCCCATTGGCCGCATCAGGAAACAGACCCTAATGCCCCCGGCTTCGTGCCCGGCGAAGGCGAAATCGCCAGAATGTTCAACGAAGTGACGAAATACGTCGCGACGCACAGGCCGGAAAGCCTGAACTGGCAGAACAGCGAGCTGCTTGGCGACGATATCATCGCCTCATTGAAAGCCATCAAAGCGACCGAAGGGCCCGACCTGTCGGTCTCGGGCAGCAGCGAACTAGCCCATCAGCTGCTTGCCAGCGATCTGGTCGACGAGTTGCGGCTATTGATCTATCCCGTCGTCCTCGGCACAGGCAAGCGCCTGTTCGACGGGCAATCCATGCCCTCAGCCTTCAAGCTCGTCAGCTCCACCACATCGCCCAGCGGCGTCATCATTGCCAATTATCAGCGTTCAGGCGATCTCAAGACCGGCTCTTTTGCGATGGATCACCCTTCCGAAGAAGAAATCGAGCGACGCAAGAACCTTTCCTGATTCCAAACGGGCTTCCCGAAATGCTCCAGGGCCGGGAGCCCGCTTCCTTCAGCATTGCTTTGTCAACAGCCCGATGAATTGTGCCTATTGCGCCGATCGCGCAATTGGCGGCACAATCCGACGACCTTTTGACCCTAATTCATTTGCTTACAAATATAATAACGGGGAGCGAGTATGCGCCGGAAAGGCTTGCTGGAATTCGAAGGAAACAAAACGCTTTACGGCCTGTTTCTGGTCTGCGCAGTCTGTGCCATTGCAGGCAGTCTCATGAGTTATAATGGCGAGGATTCCGCCTGGCGCTGGCTGCATTATCTGACCAAGCCGACCGCCACCTTGCTGCTGCTCGCAGCCGTTCTTTGCGCCGGGCGCCCCAAATCGAGAACCTACGGCTTTGCCGTCGCCTTTGGCCTGGCTTTCGCCGCACTCGGTGATTTCTTTCTGATGCTGCCCGGCGATTATTTCATGGCGGGACTGATCTGCTTTCTCATCACCCATTGCGCCTATATCTATGCGCTTTGTCGCCGTGCACGCTTTGCCGCGCATAAAGGTGTTTTCGCCATTTTTGCCATCGCCGCCTTTGCCATCATAGCGGGCCTGTGGCCGTCACTGCCGACGCTCATGAAAATCCCTGTCATCGTCTATGCCGCAGCCCTCGGCATTATGGCGGCACAGGCGATGAGCCGCGCGCTCAGCACCGAACCGGAGACACCGCAGCGCTACGCCGCCTGGCTTGCCGCCGCTGGCGGCCTCTTCTTCCTGGCCAGTGACACATTGCTTGCCTATGGACGGTTCAGCTTCGACATTCCGCTGAACGGCCTCTGGGTGCTTGCAACCTATTATGTCGCGCAATTCCTCTTTGCCCGTTCGACCGAGGATTTTGCCTATGACAACTGAAGAACAGGCATTGCAAATCTCATTCGAGCGCCTGCGGCAGGCATGGCTTGAAGATCGGCCTGCCTATGAGCAGCGTCTGGACGACCTGAAGCGTCTGCGTGAAAGGCTTGAAGCAAGGCTGGATGAAATGGCGAAAGCCATCAGCACGGATTTCGGCAATCGGTCGCTGCACGAAACCCTGCTCGGTGAGGCGAGTGTCGTTTTCGCCGAAATCGATGATGCCTTGCACAAACTCAAGCGCTGGATGAAACCGAAACGCCGCAGGGCCGGCTGGAAAATGTGGCCGGCCAAAGCCGAAATTCGCTATGTCCCGCTTGGTGTGGTGGGGATCATCGCACCGTGGAATTATCCGGTCAATCTGGCGCTGGCGCCGCTTGTTGCGGCAGTTGCAGCCGGAAACCATGTTTTCCTCAAACCATCCGAACACACGCCGCGCACCGCCGAATTCCTGCAAAGCCTGCTTGCCGACGTGTTCCCGGAGGATCGTGTTGCCGTGGCACTTGGCGATGCATCGCTTTCGGCGCAATTCGCGTCGCTGCCATTCGACCATCTCTTTTTCACCGGATCGACTGCTGTCGGGCGCAAGATCATGGCTGCCGCAGCACCAAACCTGACACCGGTAACGCTCGAACTCGGCGGCAAGTCACCGGCCATCGTCAGCGAAAACGCCAATCTCAAACGCGCCACCAGCGCCATCGCGACGGGAAAATTCTTCAATGCGGGGCAAACCTGCATCGCGCCGGATTATGTCCTGATCCATCACAGCAGGCGCGACGATTTCGTGAGCCTTCTGCGTGCCGAAATGCAAACCCGCTACAGTGGCACATCGTCGGAAAAAGACCGCACGACAATCATCAACGATGCTCAGGAAGCGCGGCTGTCGAAACTGCTCGCCGATGCCGCAGACAAGAGCGAGGCTGTGATCGAACTTGAGACGGGCTCCGACCAGCCCCGATCAATGGCACCAGCCCTCGTGCTGGAACCCGCCACAGACTGCGTGATCATGCAGGAGGAGATTTTCGGCCCGCTTCTGCCAATTATCAGTTATCGCCTGCTTGATGATGCAATCGGCTTTGTTCTCAAGCTTAATCGTCCGCTGGCGCTTTACTGCTTCAGCGACAATACCGCAGAGATTGAAATGATGCTCAGCCGTATCGTTGCAGGTGGTGTCTGCGTCAACGATACACTCTACCACTTCGCCTGCAGCGACTTGCCGTTCGGCGGCGTGGGCGCAAGCGGCATGGGGCAATATCATGGCCATGACGGTTTTCTGACCTTTTCCAAGGCCATGCCTGTCCTGACCAAATATGCCCCGGCTCCGAGCGATCTCATCAAGCCGCCCTACACAGGCCTTACCGACAGGCTGATCCGTTTCATTGCAAGGTAGTCGCCTAATTGTGTAGGCGATTGCTATTCAAACAGGGGCGCAACCTGTCTATATATAGGATGTTGCAATAGAGTTTCAGACGGATTGCCGGTTCATCTCGCCGGCATATGTCGTAATCTTTCGGAACCGAATACCTGACAGGTGAAGAACGGGTGCTGAAGAAGAAAGAACCAAACCGGATCTCGAAGTCGCTCCTGACTGCAATCCGGAACAGGCCAGGTTTCAGGCCGCTCAACGCCAATATTACCGGCGGTGATATCGTCATTGCCTCTTACAATGTTCACAAATGCATCGGTATCGACAAGCAGTTCAATCCCCAGCGCACAGCCGAAGTCATCAGTGAAATCGACGCGGATGTGATCGCCCTGCAGGAAGCCGACAGGCGTTTCGGTGAGCGTTCCGGCCTGCTCGATCTCGGCCTGCTCGAGCGACGCCACGGACTCATACCTGTCCCCATCACCTCAACAATGCCCAAGGGTCATGGGTGGCATGGCAATGTGCTTCTGTTCCGCGAAGGCGTGGTGCGCAACGTGCAGCAGCTCAAGCTGCCCGGTGTCGAACCGCGTGGCGCGCTGGTCGCAGACCTGCAGTTTCCGGCGGGGCCCCTCCGCGTGATCGCCGCGCATCTTGGCCTCTTGAAACGCTCCCGCGAACAACAGGCCGAAAGCATTATCACCGCCTTGCAGGAGGCCGACACACTGCCGACCTTGCTGATCGGCGACCTCAATGAATGGCGCATCGGCAAGCGCTCGTCACTTGCAGCGCTCATGCCAACCTTCAATCACGTCGCGACAGCAGTCCCGAGCTTTCCGTCGCGGTTTCCAGTTTTTGCTCTGGATCGCGTGCTGGGTGCCCCGCACAATCTGGTCACGTCGGTTGAAGTGCACAACACGCCGCTGGCGCGCCTGGCATCCGATCACCTGCCCATCAAGGCGCATCTTGATCTCAAATCGGCGACGAACCTGCTTGAAGAGTTCAACCCGGAAATATTCACCAGCAGGGCCGGATAGTTTTAGAGATAGGGCGAACCAAGCCAGATGATCCGGTCCAAAAGCCGCTCCAGAAATGGCCGGTTCTTGAGGCGCGTGAGATTGACCTCGCGACTTTCCTCTATCACCTTGCCGATGCGCTCTTCCACCCGACGCGCCACATCGCGGTCGAGAATTTCAAGATCGACTTCGAAATTCAGCCGTAGCGAGCGCGGATCGATATTGGACGATCCGACATAGGACCATGCGCCGTCGATGGTCATCAGCTTCGAGTGATTGAAAGCGCCACCGGCCCGCCAGATGCGGCAGCCATCCTTCAAGAGCTGATCGAACTGGGCGCGCATGGCGCGATCCACCAGCTTCAGATTGTTGACGCCAGGCACGACAATATCCACCGAAACGCCGCGCCGCGCTGCCGTCACCAGCGCGCTGATCAGTTCTCGGTCCGGCAGAAGATAAGGCGTCATAATGAGAATATGCTGCTCGGCAATCGAGAAGGCTCCCATCATCATGCGCTGGTTGGTTTCCACATTCTTGTCGGGACCTGATCCGACGACGCGCACCAGCGTTCCCGTTCCCGGCGGATTTTTCGGCGGCGCTATCTTCCAGGCTTCACCTGTCAGAAGCTCGCCGGTCGCAAAGCGCCAGTCTTCGGATGCTATGTGAAAGAGATCGGCAATCGCCGGGCCTTCCAGCTTGAAATGCGTATCGAAGGCAACCGCATCACCCGCTATCGCGCGCACGAAACCTGCACGAATGTTCATGCCCCCGGTAAAGGCAATCTTGCCGTCAACGATGAGGATTTTGCGGTGGGTGCGCAGGTTCGCATAAGGCAGGCGCAGCCCGATGATGATATTGCCGTTGAATACGTCGACGGCAACGCCTTTGTCCTTCAGAAGCTTGACGATACTCGGAAATGAATAGCGCGCGCCGACCGCATCGACCAGCACCCGCACCTCTACCCCGCGCTTGACTGCATCGCCCAAAGCATCGACGAATGTTTCGCCAATACCATCCCGGTCGAAAATATAGGTTTCCAGCATGACGCTGCGCTCGGCCTTGCCAATGGCGTCGAGCATCGCGGCATAGGCTTCGTCACCCGTTTCCAGCATCTCGATGCTGTTGCCGCTGGTGAAATCATAGAGGCTGACTGCGTCGCCAAGTATCTTCATCGCTCCGAACTGGCGTCCGAAAACGGCGCGCACGAGGTCATTCGTCGTATCGAAATGCGACAGATGATAGAGCGCGATCTTGCCCATATTGGCGCGCTGGTGGGTGAGCGTCGAACGCCGGATCCGGTTCACACCGGCTATGGCATACACAACCGCCCCGACGATTGGCGACAGCACGATCACGCCGACCCAGCCGATGGCGGTGCGCACCTCCTCCTTCGTCATGGTCGCGTGAATGGCAGCGATCGCTCCGAGAACGCCCGACAGGACAAACAGGATATGCGGCCAGTAGTGGGAAACAAGATCGAACATCACATCAACTTTAAGCGGAAAACGGCTGCAATAGCAAAGAGATATAAAGCCAGGCAGACCAAACGAACAGTGGGGGCAATGACGATCTGACCTGTCCTGCGCATAAAAACAACCGTTGCAGATTCGTCAGGCTGAGGCGAAAAGAATGATTATCGAGCACAGGAGCGGAGCGTACTTTAAGAGTACGTGAGCACCGGAGCGCAGAAAATTGCTCTTTGCAGCCCGGCATCACGAAAAATGCAACTGTTGTGACAAGCTGGTCAAATTCCAGACATGCCTTATATTGTTCACGAGGCATGAAAATTTGAGGGACGACTCATGGCAACAGCTCACAATGATTTCGACCGCCCAACCCTTCCAAAGGAACTTACCGGCAAGTGGGGGTGGTTCGTCGCCCTTGGGGTGGCACTGCTGATCCTCGGAGGCATCGCCTTCGGCAACCTCGTTCTGGCCACCGTGGTCTCGGTCTACTATGTGGGCCTGATGATGCTGATCGGCGGCGTCATCGAGATCATTCACGCGTTCGGCGTCAAAACCTGGGGCAGCTTCTTCTTCTGGGTCCTGAGCGGCCTGCTTTATACGGCAGCCGGTATCGTCGCCTTCGTCAATCCGGTGCTGGCGGCTGGTGTAATGACCTTCCTTCTGGCGGCAGCTCTCCTCGGTTCGGGTGCTTTCCGCATCTGGCTCGGCTTCAAGTCGAAACCGTCGGCGGGCTGGGGCTGGATCGTTGCAGCCGGTGTCATCACCATGCTGCTGGGCCTCATCATCGCCATGCAATGGCCGGTCAACAGCCTGTTCATTCTTGGGCTTTTCCTGGCGATAGACCTGATCTTCCAGGGCTGGTCGTTCATCGCCTTCGGCCTTGGCATTAAGAGCCGATAAACACCGCGCATCACAGTCAAAGCGGCGCACACAGCGCCGCTTTTTCATTTGAACTCGACCTTTCGGCCAAGTCCTGCTAGATGCTCCCCAACATCTTCGCGGCGCGCTTTCACGCGCAGCCCAACGTTTCGCCATCACGAGTTTCTTCATGCCCGCTGACAATCCCGTTTCCAAGCGCCGCACATTCGCGATCATCGCGCACCCGGACGCCGGTAAGACTACACTGACCGAAAAGCTGCTGCTGTTTGGCGGCGCCATCCAGCTTGCCGGCGAAGTGAAGGCCAAGAAGGATCGCATCCAGACCCGTTCGGACTGGATGAACATCGAACGCGACCGCGGCATTTCCGTCGTCACCTCAGTGATGACCTTCGAATACAAGGACTGCATCTTCAACCTGCTCGACACGCCGGGCCATGAAGACTTCGCAGACGACACCTACCGCACACTGACTGCAGTGGACTCAGCCGTCATGGTCATCGACGCCGCAAAGGGTATCGAACCACGCACGCTGAAGCTGTTCGAAGTCTGCCGCATGCGCGACATTCCGATCGTCACCTTCGTCAACAAGATGGACCGCGAAGCACGCGATCCGCTTGAAATCCTCGACGAGATTGAGGAAAAGCTGGCGCTCGACACGGCCCCGATCACCTGGCCTATCGGTTCCGGCAAGAGCTTTGCAGGCACCTATGACCTGCACAACGATACGATGCGCCGTCAGGACAATGAAGAGCAGCCAACCAAGGTCAGCGGCCCGGAAGAAGCCGCCGCACTTCTGCCTGAAAATGAGCGTGAAGCCTGGCTGGAAAGTATCGAACTGGCACGCGGCGTCTGCCGTCCGTTCGACCTCGCCTCCTTCCGCGAAGGCCATATGACCCCGGTCTATTTCGGCTCGGCATTGAAAAACTACGGCGTGCGCGACCTGATCGAAGCCTTCTGCGATTTCGGCCCCGCCCCGCGCGATCAAAAAGCCGACACCCGTATGGTCGGTTCCACCGAAGACAAGATGACCGGCTTCGTGTTCAAGATTCAGGCCAATATGGACCCGAACCACCGCGACCGCATCGCTTTCCTGCGTGTCTGCTCGGGCAAGCTTTCACGCGGCATGAAGGCAAAGCTGGTGCGCACCGGCAAACCGATGAGCTTGTCTGCGCCGCAATTCTTCTTTGCGCGCTCGCGCCAGATTGCCGACGAGGCTTTTGCGGGCGACGTGGTCGGCATCCCGAACCATGGCACGCTGCGCATCGGCGACACGCTGACCGAGGGCGAGGATATCCTGTTCCGCGGCGTACCTAACTTTGCGCCGGAAATTCTGCGCCGTGTGCGTCTCGACGATGCGATGAAGGCCAAGAAGCTGCGCGAAGCGTTGCAGCAGATGGCTGAAGAAGGCGTCGTGCAGCTCTTCGTGCCGGATGACGGTTCTCCGGCTATTGTCGGTGTTGTCGGCGCTCTCCAGATCGACGTTCTGACGGAACGCCTGAAAGTGGAATATTCGCTGCCGGTTGGCTTTGAAATGTCGCGTTTCTCGGTCTGCCGGTGGATTACGGCAGATGATCCGTCAGAACTCGACCGCTTCATTGCTTCGCACCGTGCAGACATCGCGCATGACCTCGACCACGATCCGGTCTTCCTCGCCCAGAACGGCTTCTCGCTCAATTACGAGGCTGAACGCTGGAAGGATATCCGCTTTGCCACCATCAAGGACTATCAGGTCCGCGACAAGGTTTGACCCGATAGTGAGGCCATGAACGATCCGGTTCTTAAAGCGCTCGACCTATCTCCTGCCCTTCAGCAACGACTGAAGGGCTATGGCGGCGAGCACGACGAACTGGGGCGTTCAACAGCCAGTGTCCATCTGCTCGATCATCTCGATCTCGAGCCTCTTGTCTTGAAGATCGAACCTGCAAGCCCGGTCGGTGAACTGGCAGATGAAGCCGCGCGGCTTCGCTGGCTCGCAAAACAGAATCTGCTCTGCCCTGAAGTTCTCACTTTTGAAGCCGTAACAGGGCAGAGTCTCCTGCTGATGACCCGGCTTCCCGGCATCGATCTCGCTTCCGCCGTCGGCTCAGTTCCGCCAGATCGTATTGTGCATGTTCTGGCTACCGCGCTGAAATCGATGCACGCCATCGACCCGGCTTTATGTCCGTTTGATCACAGGCTTGATATCCGGATCGAAGATGCGCGCAAGCGCGTCGAAGCAGGTGCAGTCGACGAGGAGGATTTTGACAACGAGCGCGAAGGACAGACCGCACAGGACCTGCTTGTGGAACTGCGTCGGCAGAAGCCGAAAAGCGAAGACATCGTCGTCACCCATGGCGACGCCTGCCTGCCCAATTTCATGATGGACGATAGAGGCTTTACCGGTTTCATCGACTGCGGCAGGCTCGGCCTTGCCGACCGCCATCAGGATCTGGGACTTGCCTGCTGGAGCATTCGTTACAATCTGGGCGAAGAATGGGTAAAGCCCTTCCTCGACACCTATGGTGGCCCTGCAATCGACGATGCAAAGATCGCCTATTACCGCCTGCTGGACGAGTTTTTCTAAGAACAGTCAGCCTTTCGCTTCCAGAAGCCGTTCGGCGATTTTTGCCGCCAGCCTTTCAGCCACCTGTTCCTTGCTCATTTCCGGCCATTCCTCAATGCCCGAACGGCTCAGAATACGCACGCGATTATTGTCGCCGCCCATGACGCTGCTGCCGTCCGGGCCATGCGAAACGTCGTTGGCGACAATCCAGTCCGCACCTTTCTTCTCAAGCTTGGCTCGCGCATTTTCGGCCACGTCTTGCGTTTCCGCCGCAAAGCCCACCACAAGACCAGGGCGCTTTTCACTATGGCCGACACCGGCCAGAATGTCGGGGTTCTCGACCATGGCAAGCGTTGGAGCGCCTTCTCCGGGCTTCTTCTTGATCTTCTGCCCGGCTTCATTGGCGGTGCGCCAGTCGGCAACGGCTGCGACCATGATTGCCGCATCGGCGGGCAGGTGTCGCTCCACAGCAGCCTGCATTTCACGCGCCGTCTCGACTTGAATGACATCGACGCCTTCAGGATCGGCAATGGTGACCGGACCGGACACCAGATGCACGGTGGCACCCAACCGCGCCAGAGCGGCGGCAATGGCATGGCCCTGCTTGCCCGACGAGCGGTTGGCAATGTAGCGCACCGGGTCGATCGGCTCATGCGTCGGTCCGGAGGTCATGACAACGGTTTTGCCCGCAAGAGGCTTTGCCTGTGGTGCCAGCAGCGTTTCCACTGCCGCCACGATGGCCAACGGCTCGCTCATCCGGCCTGTACCGGCTTCGCCGCTTTCCGCCATCTCGCCCTTCTCGGGGCCGATGAAATGCACGCCGTCCTTTTCCAGCGTCAAGCGGTTGCGCCGGGTCGCGGAATTGTCCCACATGGCAGGGTTCATGGCAGGTGCAATCAGAACCGGAACTTTGCGCGCCAGCAGCACCGCGCTTGCCAGATCGTCGGCAAGGCCGTTGGCCATCCTGGCCATCAGATTGGCTGTTGCAGGCGCAACCACGATCAGATCGGCATCGCGCGCCAACCTTATATGCCCGACATCCTGCTCATCCTCTCGCGAGAACAGATCGGTGAAAACATGATCGGCGGAAACCGCGCCGATGGTCAGCGGTGTTACGAATTGCTGCGCTGCAGCCGTCATCAACGGACGCACATGTGCGCCACGCTCACGCAGCCGCCGAATGAGGTCCGGCGTCTTATAGGCGGCGATGCCACCACCGATGATGAGAAGAATGCGTCTGCCAGCCAGCGAAGCTCCCGCACCTGAAGACACTGCAATAGCTTTTGGAGCTTCATTCAGTCCGGCCAGAAGAAGCCGCGCCTCTTCTTCCATGGAGCGCCCATTCTGCGCTGCCCTGATACGCAGCCGTTCTTTCGCTGCATCGTCGAGATTACGGATGGTAATGCTAGCCATCTGATTGCACTCACTCGTTATAAGTGCAATCATTGAAATCACATCGTGGGTTATCTGTCACTTTAAAAGTGAGTTTATAGCCAAAGATAGAGTTTAATCGCGATCGCCGCGAGCGAAATTGCAATCACCACCTGCGCAATGCGACCCCAGCGTGAATGCCTGGCTTCAGCACGACCGATAGCTTCCGCCGTCGCCGCATCGAAACGCAAACCGTTGGCGGCCATATCGTCCAGTGCCACTGAAACACGTTCTACGCGCGCCACAAGTTCCGGTGTCTTTCGCGTGAAATGAAGCAGCGAATAAACGCTATCCTTCGCATCGACAAGCATGCCTTGCGGTCCAAGATTTTTGCGTATCCAGTCGCCGACGACCGGCTCGGCCGCTTTCCACATATTGAAATGCGGATTGAGCGTGCGCGACACCCCTTCCACGACAACCATGGTTTTCTGGAGCATCAGCAGTTCCGGCCGCGTCTCCATGTCGAAAAGCTGGGTCACTTCGAACAGAAGCGTCAGCAGCTTGGCCATGGAAATGGTTTCAGCCGGCTGACCATGGATCGGCTCGCCGATAGCGCGGATCGCTTGCGCGAAGCTCGCCACGTCATGCGTATGCGGCACATAACCCGCCTCGAAATGCACTTCCGCCACGCGCATATAATCACGCGTGATGAAGCCATAGAGAATTTCAGCAAGGAAGCGCCGCTGCTGCTTGTTAAGCCGTCCGGTAATACCGAAATCGACCGCAACGATGATGCCTTGCGGGTCAACGAACAGATTGCCCGGATGCATGTCGGCATGGAAAAAACCATCGCGCAGCGTATGACGCAGGAAGGACTGGATCAGCGTTTCGGCAAGCTTCTTCAGATCGAACCCGGCCGCTTCAAGCGCAGAAATATCCGACATCTTGGTGCCGTCGATCCATTCGAGCGTCAGCACATCGCGACCGGTCCGTTCCCAATCGACGTTGGGAACACGGAAACCCTCGTCGCCCTTGATGTTCTCGGCGATTTCGGAAAGGGCGGCCGCTTCCAGCCGCAGATCCATCTCGATGCGAGTGGTCTGCTGCAGTGTCTCGACAACCTGAACCGGGCGCAAACGGCGCGTAAACGGAACGTGGCGCTCCTGCATGCGCGCCACCATGTAGAAACCCTCAAGGTCGCGGGCGAAACGCTGGCGGACGCCGGGACGTATAACCTTGACCGCAACCTTCTGCGGTTTGCCGTCCTTCGTGACTTCAGCCGGATGCACCTGTGCCATCGAGGCAGCCGCTATCGGCGCATCGAAATGCAGGTAAAGATCGTCGATCTTGCGACCAAGCGAGCCCTCAATACCGGCAATCGCATCGGATTGTGGGAAGAAGTCCAGGCGATCCTGCAAAAGCTCCAGATCGGCGGCCACATCTTGCCCGACAATATCCGGGCGGGTTGCCAGAAACTGGCCAAGCTTCACATAGGATGGGCCAAGCTTGTTCATGGCCCGCGACATGCGCTCGGAACGTTGCATGTGCCGCGCACGCGGGCGCGCCAGAATGCCTGCAATCTTGTGCCCGAACGCCGGAAGACCGGAAAGCCCTTCCACCGGCAAGGCGCTGATAACGCCTTCGCGCGTCAGTATCCATCCAGCCCGCATCAACCGGAAAGCGGCCGACAAATTACTCATGCCCCGATGCCCCGTTCCTGACCCCAATTCATCACAGGCACAATCAAAGCTTCCAGCCGGAATGAAGCGCGGCAATGCCGCCAGTGAAATTGCGATAGCTCACGCGCTCGAAACCAGCCTTCCCGATCATCGCGGCAAAATCCTGCTGCTTGGGGAATTTGCGGATCGATTCAACCAGATAGCTGTAGGAATCCGCATCGCCGGTAATCATCTTGCCGATACGCGGAATGGCGTGGAACGACCACTGATCATAGATTCTGTCGAGAACCGGCAATTCAACCTCGGAGAATTCGAGGCAGAGGAAACGACCGCCCGGCTTCAACACGCGATAGGCTTCAGACAGCGCCTTGTCGATATGCGGAACATTGCGAATGCCGAAGGCAATCGTATAAGCGTCGAAACTGTTATCTTCAAAAGGCAGCTCTTCGGCATTTGCCTCGACGAATTCAAGATTATCCGCAAGGCCCTTCTTGATCGCCCGTTCACGCCCCACGCCGAGCATCGAGCCATTGATATCGAGAATGGTGACATGGGCCTGACGACCGGAAGCCTCGACAATGCGGAAGGCAATATCACCGGTGCCGCCTGCAACGTCGAGCGAGGTCCAGCCGGGGCGCTTCGACGGCGCCAGCCATGCAATCATCGCATCTTTCCAGACGCGGTGCATACCCGCAGACATGAGATCGTTCATCACGTCGTACTTGCTGGCGACCTTATGGAAGACGTCGTTAACCAGGCTCTGCTTTTCGCTTTCGTCAACCGCCTTGAAGCCGAATGAATGCTCCATGCCACCTTGTGCGCCGACGCGGTCTGCATTGCCGTTCTGCTGGCTCATAGCTCATCCTGCTTTTTGAATAGTCTGACGAAAATGATTTTCGGTTATGCATATAAAGCTTGTGCCGAACGATACAAGCACAGACGTTTTATCACTACCCCTTTTGTGATCTCAGCCATTGAACTGGTGGTCTGATTCCAACATTTGCATCCCCCGGCTCAAGCGCCGAGCAAATGTTGAAATCAAAAAGACCACTGGCAAGCATATGTGTCAGCCGGGATTCAAACGTCAAATTCAATCCACTCGCTTGCGTTGGCGTTGAAAAATGGCCAAAGAGACATAAAACTGTGCGTGCGCGCTCGCCACGCGTTTTCTCCGGCGCAATCTGCCGCTAAAGTCAAAAAGATAACAAGAAAAGTGGAAAGATCATGGGCGTTACAGTCGTCAGCCATCCGCTTGTCCAGCACAAGCTCACCATCATGCGCAAGAAGGAAACGTCCACAGCCAGCTTCCGGCGGCTGCTGAAGGAAATATCGCTGTTGCTCTGCTATGAAGTGACGCGCGACCTAGAACTGACCACCATGCCGATCGAAACGCCGTTGATGCCGATGGATGCGCCGGTCCTTGAAGGCAAGAAGCTCGTCTTCGCCTCGATCCTGCGTGCGGGCAACGGCCTTCTGGAAGGCATGCTCGATCTGGTGCCAGCGGCCCGCGTCGCCCATATCGGTCTCTACCGCGATCACGACACGCTGCAGCCGGTCGAATATTACTTCAAGGCTCCGGAAGACATCGTCAACCGCCTCATCATCGTGGTGGATCCGATGCTGGCCACCGGGCATTCGGCAATCGCAGCCATCGACAAGCTGAAGGAACGCGGCGCGACCAATATCCGCTTCCTCTGCCTGCTGGCCGCACCGGAAGGCATCAAGCGCTTTACCGAGGCCCATCCAGATGTCGACGTGTTCACGGCTTCCATCGATGAACGCCTCGATGAAAAAGGCTATATCGTTCCTGGTCTCGGCGATGCCGGCGACCGCATGTACGGCACGAAATAAGCTAAAACGTAACCAGACAGTAATCCGCGCCGGATACTCTCGTTTTTTAAAAGCGGGGTAAGCATGGCGCGGATTTTCTTTATTGTTCTGATGCTGGCGGGACTGGCCACGGCTTTTCCGATTCTCTTCGAGAAGTTCCAGTCGGCAACGGTCGAGCAAGCCGCGACGGCAACACACTCCACGTCATCCCAACAGAACCCTTCTGCCTATAGCGGACGCCGCACACAGATCGCGCCGGACAGTCGCGGTCATTTCATCACGGACGTAAAAGTTGCCGGTCAATCCCTTCGCGCCATGGTGGATACGGGGGCGAGTGTCGTTGCGATCAACACAAGCGCTGCGCGGCGCATCGGCCTTTCGCTCAAACCCGCCGATTTCAAATATCGCGTCTCGACCGCCAACGGCGAAACCGTCGCTGCATCCGCCATCCTGTCGAGCATCGAGATCGGACGTGTCCGGCTTGAGAATGTGGAAGCCATGGTCCTGCATGACGACGCCCTGTCCGACACGCTTCTCGGCATGAGCTTTCTGAAGCGTCTGCGCCACTATGAAGTTTCAAACGGTACACTCGTGCTGACGCAATGATGTGATACCGTACTTCCGATATAGATCGAAAGCGGCTACACCCTGACCACCGATACCCAAATACCAATACCCAAATACCAACGGAAGCCAGCCATGACACCGGACCAGCGCCTGACCGAGCTCGAAATTCGCGTAGTCGAACAGGAAAAGACAATTGATGAATTGTCATCCGTTCTGGCCGAGCAATGGAAAACCATAGATCAGCTTTCCAAGAAACTCGGTGCATTGACCGACCGCTTTCTGGAACTGGAAGAACAGACCGCGCCGGACGTGCCGGTCACCAAGCCACCGCACTGGTAAAACCATGCTTCAGATCGTTTCCCTCGCCGACCGCCCCGATCTCGTATCCATCTGCGCTGCATGGAACCATGCGGAATGGGGCGAATTTACCGGCTCATCCCTCGAGCAGACAGCCGAGGCTTTCCGCGACATCTGCCGCGAAGACGATGGACAGGTGGCAAGGGTCGCACTGTGGAACGGGCAACCCGCCGGGCTTGCCCTTCTGATTCACAGCGATCTTGAAACCCATCCACATCTGAAGCCATGGGTGGCGAGCGTGTTCGTCGCGCCCGATTATCGCGGTCGAGGCATTGCCAAGAGCCTGGTGGGCGCCGTTGAGGATGCGGCCAGACAGCATGGCTATGGGGAAGCCTACCTCTATACAAACAAGCCGGACCTTTATCGGCAGATCGGCTGGAGCGATTTCGAGCCGCTGGAAGGCGACGATGCCGGTATGCTGATTCTTGAAAAGAAAATCGCGCGGTAAGAACCGCGCGATCTGTCGATTACAGCCTGCTTATTGCGCCAGCGGAATCGGACAACTCACACCGGTACCGCGCAATCCGCAGTAACCATTCGGGTTCTTCGCCAGATACTGCTGGTGATAGTCCTCGGCATAATAGAGCTCAGGCGCATCCTCGATTTCCGTGGTGATCGGACCGAGGCCACGGGCAACAAGCGCCTGCGAATAGGCTTCACGGCTCTTTTCCGCCACATCACGATCTGCCTTGTCGAAAGTATAGATGACCGAACGATATGTCGTGCCAATATCGTTGCCCTGCCGCATGCCCTGGGTTGGGTCGTGTTCTTCCCAGAAAAGGGTCAGCAGCTCATCAAGGTTCACGACCTTCGGATCATATACGACCAGCACAACTTCGGCATGGCCGGTCAGTCCCGTGCAGGTTTCCTCATAGGTCGGGTTGGGCGTCGTGCCGCCCGCATAGCCGACAGCGGTGACATAAACGCCCGGAACCTGCCAGAACAGCCGCTCGGCACCCCAGAAACAGCCCATTCCGAACAGAACCTGCTTGTAGTCTTCCGGCCAAGGCCCCTTCAGCGGACGACCGTTGACGAAGTGCGTGGCGGCTGTCGGGATCGGTTGCGCACGTCCGGGCAAAGCCTCATCCGACGAAGGCATCTGCGTCTTCTTGCGATAGCTGTCCAAGAAACTCATGGTCTCCACCTCCTGATTATCGAGCGGTGAAGCGTCCCAGAGGACGCTCCCGACGATGACCGATTGCATAGAATAAAAGGGCGAGAACGCCGAAGAGGAGCCAGCCCGGCTGCTCAAGCAGCGGAATGCAGACGGCGTTCCAGGCTCCAGCCCCTATATAGTGTGTCACGAAGGTTTCTGCATCGGCCAATGTCTCGGGCGCGTTGCGCAACCACATGGACAGAAGTGGTTTTGCCATGAACTGCGATGCCCCAACGGAACGCGCGCCATCAAGGACCGCGAAAATCACGGCCAAAGCCAGAAAAACAACCGCAAAACTACGCAATACAAATCGGATCACGATTCTCTGCCCCGGAATTCCTACCCTGATCTCGGCACCCGTTTTCAGTCCCGTCGTCCGAAGATTTGTCTTTTTGATGTTGCTAAAGCATAGCACATAGAGCCCATCAGACTCAAAGCCATGCAGCAACACAATTGCATGATTAAAATAAAACCACATAATTACATATGGTTACGCCACACATACCGTTCTTTGCACAGGCCCGGTGATTTAGACGCAAAAACTTGCAAATAGCTGTTGAACATATGCATTTTCTGGCTATATTCGCGCCGCACCCGCTAGTTGGCGATTAACCAGCGCCTGTTTCGAAAAGCGGTGCATCGTTTGCAGTCAGTTTTTGCCGCGATACGCGGTTTCCCGACAGCAAGGCGGATGGAGAGGTGGCCGAGTGGTTGAAGGCGCACGC
Organism: Ochrobactrum vermis; assembly: GCF_002975205.1. Classification (NCBI taxonomy): domain Bacteria; kingdom Pseudomonadati; phylum Pseudomonadota; class Alphaproteobacteria; order Hyphomicrobiales; family Brucellaceae; genus Ochrobactrum; species Ochrobactrum vermis. The sequence continues at coordinate 2,168,324 of NZ_PCOC01000001.1, forward strand.
CTGGAAAGTGTGTATACGGGGAACCGTATCGCGGGTTCGAATCCCGCTCTCTCCGCCATATCCTTTGTTTTCATTGAGTTTTTTCCGTTTTTCTCCCCTTGTCATAACTGTGAATAACTGCCCATCGCGGCGCTGCGGCAAAGGTTTGCGACCCGACGGTGGCCGCGATGGGCATTCTCGCTCCTCGTGTTTTTGGTCTGCATCCAAAAATGGATGCAATGGCCTGCTGGTGACCGGATCCCGTTCACCTGTCCCGGCTGGTAAACCGGGTTTCGGCTACCCGTATCCAATTTTGGATAGGGGGCTGTCTCCTCGTGTTGTGGTAGCAAAGTTAGAATATTTAACTTTGCTCGCCGGCTGGTGAGGCCGGGATAATGGAGCCCGCGGCGCGACTCGAACGCGCATCATTCAATTACGGCTATCCGCTTAGAAAGCGGGGCCAGTACGCGGGCAATTAGGCAAATTGTTTTGTGTACTTCTCTTCCAGCTCTTCAGCCTTCTGCTGAAATTGCGGCTATTAAAGAGCGATGGCATTGATTGCCTTGTAGGGTGACTGGCTACCGATAAAGCAGCGTGCATTTGCGAACTTCTTTTAGGGTTTTTCGAGAAGTGCGCACAAAGAAGACAGGAAGGACGGCCGCTTCCCGTCACAGGTAGCCAAAAACTACGCCTTATTAATTTGGCTGATTGCCAAATTCGTGAGCTTGTTGTTGGTGGGCTTTTCCTGATCCAGAATCTGGGTCAGCAAAATTTGGGATTCTGAGTATCTCAGTTCTTTGGGTCATTCCCTCGGCGAGCCATACCTGGAAATTTCGCAGTGCTCTACTGTATGAAGGGCGGCCAACAGACCAGCATCGAGGGCCGTTCCGCTTGCCTCTTCAATCAACCCGTCAGCTTCTTTATTCAATCCTTCAATCGCTTCACATTTTTCAGCGGTTGGCTTAAGCGCCTTTGTAAAAAAAGGTCTGACAACAACAGTTGAATGCCCAATCGTCTCGCTTGTCCATAAGAAATAATGGTGCTTATCTCTACTAAATGAGGATTGCCATACTGACGGCCATCTCGATGCTGGCATTTGCCGCAAATTCACTTTTGGCAAGGCTTGCGCTTTCGAATGGTGACATCGATCCGCTTTCTTACACTGGCCTGCGCTTGGTGTCAGGTGCGGTTGTGCTCTTTGCATTGGCATGTATCACATCTCGACGCACGCTAATTTCGGGCATGGGTAACTGGTCAGGAGCATTTGCGTTATTATTTTACGCTGGCGCTTTCTCCACAGCTTATGTGATGATTGGCGCGGCTACAGGTGCCCTTATTCTCTTCGCTAGCGTTCAGATCGGAATGATAGCTTGGGCAATCTTTTGGGGTGACCGACCCGCGATTTTGGAATGGATGGGAATTGCAATTGCGTTCCTGGCACTCTTATATTTGATTTCACCTGGACTTGTGGCGCCTAAACTTTCGGGAACTGTGCTAATGATGGGCGCAGGCCTCTCTTGGGCAGCCTATAGCCTCTTGGGTAGAGGGTCGCAATCTCCACTGTTCGATACCGCCGGCAATTTTGTCCGATGCCTGCCAGTCGGGATCATAATGATTATTGTCGGTTTATTGAAGTTCAATCCAACCCTTGCCGGAGCGACATATGCAGTAGTTTCTGGCGCTATTGCTTCAGGTTTGGGGTATACGATCTGGTACAATGTGCTACCCGAACTCTCACGTACACGGGCCGCTTTAGTACAGTTGACCGTGCCTTCTATCGCAGCACTGGGTGGTGTTTTAATCTTGGGTGAGCCATTGAGCCAACGTCTATTGATCGCCACTATCGGAATAGTTGGTGGTGTAGCGCTTGCGCTATTAGTGGCTAAACGCAGAACCCGAGTGGACGATGGTCCAGAAAAAGCAAACTGACTATTTTACAGCCAGACAGATATCCCTGCAGCCCTTCTTAGTTTACGCGCGCGATTTCATCATTAAGGTGCCATGATATATTGTTTGGCCCCTCTGAACGCTCCCAATGAAAACCCCGCTCGATGGCGGTGCTATTGAACGCAGCGATAGCGCGCTGTAAGTCTTTCGCGGGCTTCCACCTTTTTCCCACAAGGGCCGTTTATGATTGCCGCCTATGTTTCATCTGCTGCCATTGGCGTAAGCGCCTATCTCATACTGAGACGGAGCCCTAGTCACCTGAATCTGAAGTTCGGTTCATTGTTTTTTGGCAGAAACGCTTGACCGAAGCGAGGATTTGGTCGGCGGATTTGACCCACTTATATGGGGTGGGGTTTTCGTTGTGGATTTCGATGAAGGTGTCAATGTCGGCTTCCAGTTCTGCGGTGGAACGATGTACGCCGCGCTGCAACTGCTTTCGTGTCAGTTCTGCGAACCACCGCTCTACCTGATTGATCCAGGATGCCGACGTTGGTGTGAAGTGAACATGCCAGTGTGGGCGGCGCGCGAGCCAGGCCTTGATCCTCGGCGTCTTGTGGGTCGCATAGTTGTCCATTACCAGATGCACGTCCGGCCCATTGGGCATTTCGGCGTCGATCCGCTTCAGGAAGTCAAGGAATTCAGTCGCCCGGTGACGCTTGTAGCAACGACCTATCACCGCCCCAGTGGCAATGTCGAGCGCGGCGAACAGCGATGTCGTGCCGTTGCGGACATAGGTATGGGTACGTCGTTCGGCGACACCTGGCGCCATGGGCAGCACAGGCTGCTCGCGATCCAATGCCTGGATTTGCGATTTCTCATCCACGCAGAGCACAATCGCCCGGTCTGGTGGCGACATATAGAGGCCGACGATGTCCTGAACTTTATCGACGAAGAGCGGATCAGAGGAAAGCTTGAATGTCTCGGCACGATGCGGCTGCAAGCCAAATGCGCTCCATATCCGACGGATGGTGGTATGCGAGAGGCCGCTGTTAGCTGCCATCGAACGAATGGACCAGTGCGTGGCATCCTTGGGAGTGGTGTTCAATGTACGCTCGACAACTTCAGCAACCTGAGCGTCTGAAACAGTTCGCGGTCGACCCGTACGATATTCATCTGTCAGCCCTTCAATGCCATCTTGCACGAACCGGCGGCGCCACTTGCCAACAGTGTGCTCGTGAACACCCAGGCGTTCGGCAACGTCCTTGCTTTGCAAACCCTGCGCGCACAGCAATATCATCCGGCATCGATCTGACAAGGAGCGTGGCGCTCTATGCCGACGCACCTGAGTTTCAAGGAAATTTCTATCTGCGTCACTCAGAACGATGACGTCCGCCTGCCTGCCAACCATTGGTCAAACTCCTGCACTTGTGACAGAAGAAGAACAAATGAAGCTTACTTTGGTTCCAGGTGACTAGGAGAACGCGTATCACCGTCTCGGTCTCAGTATTCTTAGTCCTGTGCACAATTTTCAGCGTTTGGTTTATTAATACAGGGGGAACATACGGCATCATGGGTAAGAACGGCATCACACCAGATTGGTCGCAGCAATAAAAAAGCGGAGCCGAAGCCCCGCTTTCTGTATCCCTAAACCACCATTACGAACATTGAGACCTTCCGCTTTCAGAGTGCACAGGAACCCCAAGACAATTCACCGGATTTCCACAGCTTCAAGATCGTGATTGACTCTCACCTCGGATGAGAACATTTTAGGAACATCAGCGAGCGGCGCTGATGAAATCCAGACACGTTTGGTGGCGTGTGTGTCTGCTTCACTTGGAGCAGGACAATGAATGCGGTTGCGCAGGAAAATGAATACGACAACGAAATTGAATTGGTTCTCACCCACCACAACGGCGATGCGCGGGCTGCGATAGAGACGCTTCTGAAAGATCGGGATTTTCTCGTCAAAGAGATCGAATACGCCAGTATGGCTATGTCGGTGGGCTTTGCGCGAGGCTGGAAGCCGACGGTGTTCGTGAAATGAGCGGCAGATCCCGTGGCGAGCCTCCGAAGACGCTGATCAATAGGGAATACCCGTTCCAGGTGGTTTTGTATCTCACCGATGAACTCCGCAGAGGGCTTCTGGAAGTGATTACAGACGAACATCGGCTGGGCGCCTATCGCTTGCACCGCCGTCAGTATCATGAAGGCCATCATTTCTCGATTGTGAAATTCCAGACCGAGGAAGGCCAGCAAGAGTTCATCCGGCTGAATGGCGGCGTACCTTATGACCCAACGGACAAGAAATCCAAGCCGTGGGAGACGTACTTTGATCGATGAAACCGCGTCCACCATACTTGACCGAAATGCCGGTATCGGCCCGGATCACGGATCTATTCAAATGGTACGAGTTATACGGGGTTTGTTGCCGCTGCGGGCACATCGGATCAGTCGATAGAGAGATGCTCCTACGCAAATACGGAACGCATACCTACTTCGTCGACCTGCACAGGCGTATGCGCTGCAGGGCCTGCACGACAAAAGGCTATGCTCAGTTTGGAATTACGAAAATGCCGAGGGGATAATGGCCGGATATAAAAATGACAACGCACATGTGGCCAAGGCCGGAAGTCTGTTCGTGCATCTCTGTGATTCAAAGGACTGCAAGGAATGGGGATCGTTCGGCTTCAAGGCTACATAAGGCCAGCTATGGTTTTGTCGTACTCATAAGCAGGAAGGCGAAGATGCCCTGACTGGACGGCGTAAATAACCGCGCTATTTGCGCCCGCGCTGGCTCTCAACACAGGTTTTAGCATCCTTTCCAGGTACGCATTCGTCTTCATCTAGCTTTTTCACGCGATCCTGCTTCTGCGGCCCAGAATCAGGAGGAACATGAACCGAATCTGGGTCGGAAGGCGGCTGCCCAGGCGCAGGTGGCGGGTTGCCCGGTACTTCTGGTTCTTGCGTACCTGATTGCGTTGGCATTCCCGATTCCTGAGCTGCCGCTATATTCGGAGCAATCAGTAGTAGCGCAAAAATGACTATGCTTTTCATTTTCCTACTCCGGATTTAAATCATGGAACTGCCTTACATCTTCATTCCGCATCTTACGAAGAAATGCCTATTGAACCTCCGAAGAGCCTTGTTCGCCACTGTTCTGGGGAGTTACTCCATAATAATAAGGTGTTGCGAAGATAAATCCCAAGATCACAGCAACGGCTAAAATAAAGAACAGTATCGACTTACGCATTCAATTCTCCTGTCCAAGATAGGCTAAACGAAACAGCTACCAGTCAGGTTCCATCCTCTCGACAAACATCTGTGGCGCGCTATCTGCCGAAACAGAATATTCAGGGGATCACGATGCCCAGTTTGGAAGAGACGGCGCCGATAGCGGATAGGTTGAAGGAACAACTTCTGCCAAAGTCTGCGGCCCTCTACGAGCTAATCTGGCGGAGGCGCGCATGTGCAATCTGTACAACATCGAGACAAGCCATGAGGCCATGCGCCGCCTGTTTCCGAAATTCGGAGACATGACGAACCGTATCGATCCTCAAATGGATATTTTCCCCGACTATCCAGCCCCGGTTTTGCGAAACATCAAAGGTGATGAGCCAGGGCTCGCAATGCTCCGATGGGGCATGCCTACACCGCCAGACAAGTTGAAATCAGACATCGACAGTGGAGTGACGAACGTACGCAATCTCAGGTCGGGGCATTGGCGGCCGTGGTTTGGCGTCGAGCATCGTTGCGTCGTACCGGCCACCTCATTTTCCGAGTACGGTAAAGTCCGCGATCCTAAAACTGGAAGGCTCCCCGCTCACTGGTTCGCGCTGAACGAGGATAAGCCGCTGTTTGCCTTCGCAGGCATCTGGACAAGCTGGAAAGGCATGCGGAAGAAGAAGGAAGGGCCAGTTGAGTCGATATCTTTGGCTTTCTCACGACCGAGCCGAATGCCGTGGTAAAGCCGATCCATCCAAAGGCAATGCCGGTGATTCTCCGCACCACGGAGGAAATCGACACATGGCTACGCGCTCCATGGGATGAAGCCAAGGAAATGCAAAAGCCCCTGCCCGATGCTGATCTAATCGACCTAACACCAAGCAATGACAATGAAGAATCCCAGGCAAGTTTGTTCTAGGGATGATGAAATGAAAGCCGAGTGAACGTATCAAACCCGTCCTTTTCCGAAGCATAATTTAATCTGAAATTTTATTGTCGCGGTAACGTATTAATCAAACAGGGATTTCACGCTTTAATGAAACTTGTTGTACGCAATTTAACAACGGGTTGCAGCCATTTATTAAAGTCAATAAAAATTGATACTGATTACTACGAATAAGGAAGAATATATGTACCGTCTACTCCTCGCGGCATCAATAGCCGGAACGACGATGACTTCTGCGTTTGCTCAGCAGCCAACGCCTGAACAGATGGAAATGGCTTACAATGCAGCGCGCAATCAACTTGGTGTGCTCGCATATTGTCAAGAAAAAGGCTTTATCGACGGCAGTGCATCAGAAATTCAGACGAAGATGATGACGCTTATCCCTGCTCCTGCGGACGCATCAAAAGGCGATGCAGCCGAGGCTGTCGGCAAAGAGGGCAAAGTTTCCGTCATGGGAACGGAGCAAGACCTTCAAACGGCCGCAAAGGCTCAGGGCATAGACGAAGCTAAGCTTTGCGAAATGATGGCCAGCACTCTTAAACAAGCAGCGGCAAATATGCCGAAATAAAAAAGTAGCCCCGCTCTATCGAGATGCGGGGTTCTCTTTTTAAGTGGCCCTACTGATCTCCAACGCCTTAAGTCGCTCCGCGAAATATATGATCTTGTTCAAGTCATACATGCGACTCGCCGCGCCTTTTTCTCCGAACCGATAGCAAGCCTTAAAGATGTTGCCGAGCGCAAAGGACATGCCTTTGTGCTCGATCAGATCGTTCAGTTCGGTCGCGCCAGCTGGCAATTCGTAATAGCTCGTGCTGCCGCCGTCGGAGGTGACTGCAGGAGGATCGTATACAGGCTGGCCTTCAATGGTAGCACCTACGCGCGCCCAATCAGCCATCTCACGGTCAATTCGTGCGTCTGGAACCATTAGATTTCCTCCCTGACCTTCCGCTTGGGCTCTTCGAACTTCTCAGTCACTGGGCCACCTGCGAGCAGTCCCCGGACCGAGGACAGCTTATCGCGAACAAGCGGACCAAACCGACGCGCAGCGAACGGCGGATTGTCATAACCGAACTGCGGGCAAATGCCACGATCGACGCCTTTGAGGCGCACTCCGATGAAGCTGCCCTGCGTGTAGTGCTCGAATGGGCCAATCCAGGCGATTTCATAAATTTCGCCTTCCTTGATCTCGATGAACTGCTCGAAGCCAACCTTGGCATCGATGCAGACAACCTGATCACCTACGTGGAAGTTGGTCATGGCGTCTCCCCGATCATTTCGAGAGCTTTTGTATAGCGCACTCGATGTTCCTCATCGTCGCCGTAGGTGCGCAGATTATCGCGCAGGTCTGCGATCTTCACCGGTCGCGCGATAGGGTTAGAGCAGGCCCGTTTAACGTAGACGAGATAGTCTTCATCGTCGCGTCGAGTGATCGCGTTCAAAGCCAGCACGATGTCATCATCAAAACCGAACGAATAGATATCGTTCAGCGACGTGTTCGTGTGCTCGACCATGTCGTGCATAACAGCGAGGATCTGCGTTTCACGCGTCTCCTGAGCCATCATAACTCGCAGTGGGTGCAGAATGTACGGATCGCCGTTATCGCTCTTCTGGTCCATATGCGCCGCTGCCGCTACCGCAATTGCAGTTTCAAGGTTACTCATGGTTTTTCTCCTGCGGCGCTCTCAAGCTGCTGCGCTTGCTTCAATATTACGGAACTCGACCAATACACCAAACCGCTTGCCCCGCTCGATACCCTCAATCATACCACCGCTAATGCCACGGTCACCGTAAACAACGCATTTCTCCGCCACTTGATACCAAGCAAGGCCCGCTTCAATGCCGAGTTCACGCTCATCAGGCCACATATCATCCAGCACTTGCGTGTGCAGCAAGTGGCTCGCGATCGGTGCTTCGCCCCGGCGTAGGCTATCCAGCAAACAAGCACGGGCGTATTCTGTGTTGCGCGCGGCGTCGCCGCCATACGGGCTTTCTAGGATTACGAGCGGCTTGCCGGTGTTAGCACGTTGTCGTTATAAGGTTTTGGCAGGTAACTTATAACCTTCCCGCCTGCCCTCATCTGCCGTCCTTCAACAGCCGCTCGCGCAGCGCGGTCTTCTACTTCTTCAAGCATGTTCTCTCCCCGTGTTTGTGGTGAAAGCGCCGCTTGGTGGGCGGCGCAAAAGGAATGATGGATTGCCACGATAAATGTGGTGTCAATGGATCCGCAACAAAGTCGAAAAATTGTAATTTCTAGGAAAAATACTATATAGATTATAGAAGTGGAGTTTATTAAAGAATGTCTAGTGATACCGTAGAGAAAAAAGAGACGTCAATGGAGAGAGCAGATCGTATTTCGCGCGAAATTCTTTCTGGAGAACAAGCGGCACGTGAAAAGAAAACTGCACGTCTTCGTAAAAAACGATTGGAATTAGAGCGCATTGCTGCGCTCTAATCGAGATATAAAAAGAGCGGCCCGAAGGCCGCTTATGTTCTTGTACGCCCCGTCCTCGTCGCCATGATGTTGTCAATCCGCTCCGTGAGCCCGTCGATGCGGTGCGCCACGCTTTCGATGGCCCGCATGATCTGGGAGGTTTGCTCCTGCATACCGGCCTTAGTGGCGAAAGTTTCGGCTGCGCGGAGCTTGTAGTCGGAAAGCTCCTGCCGCGTCAGGCTGGCAATAGCCGTAGCCGCGTCCGCTTTTGCAGCGTTGCGCGCTTCGGCCTTCGCGATCTGGCTTTCCACGTATTTCCAGAGGCCGAACAGAAAGCCCATTAGCATCACGATAAAGCCGACAACGGCCATGATTTCAGCGCCGGTCATCCGGTCGGGCCCTTTAGATTAAACATAGTTAATGCCGTCCTTTGTGGTCGTTTAACGTCTTGTGTGGCAACATTCCAGAATGAGACCTCGCCTCGTTCGACATATTATTCATGCAGTGCTTCGCGTGCTGTGCATTTTGTTACCGATAGTGCTGGCCCTCAGCGCAGTTGCTTTGATTGCCAACTACGAGGACGGCCGAAGTGTACTGCCGGCGGATAAAGTGCCCGGCGCAACCGACCCCACCGGCTACTAGCCCTCACGGCCGCGCCCCGCATAGTTTTTCCAGTTTGGTGTTCTCCGTAAGGATTTGGCGTTTCGTGCCATCAGTCAGGCTGTCCTCGACGCTCGGGCGGACGGGCCGGGCGACATCGCAGTAGCTACCGGCCGTCACGCATCCACCGAGACAAAGCAGCACCAACATCGCCGCCGCCAAGCTTGCTCGTTTCATCTTCGATTATCCTTGCTTTGTTGGCGGCTTTCAGCCGGTCGACGGTGACGCTTGTGGCGTTGTCCGCCCTGCCCTTGAGGTAAGCACCGCCAGAATCGCAAGGGCCGCAGCGACAGCCACGGCCCATCCAACCAAGCGCGCCTTTATTGTCGCCAGCCAAGTCATGTCGGCACTCCCGTCAAGTTAACCGCGCGCTGCTGTCCTGTGACCGGCAGCAGGTAAGCGCTCACACGCTCAAGCGCAGGCATATCAGTCAAGCAGATCATCCTTTTCTTCGCCCTCGTCTGGCGTTGCCACCTTGGAGGCATCCGCAGGCGTCGCGCCCATCTGGCCAAGCATCTGGCGGAGCAAGTTCATTGCCTGCACGCCAACTTCCTGCCCGGCCATGATCCGGCCCTGAATTGTGGCAGCCATGCCGACGAGCGTGCGGTGTGATTCATTCAGCCACGGTAGCTCTTTCGCGAACAGCTTCTAGGCTGACTTCGCCTTGATATCGGCGCTGTCCTTCAACCAGACGGGAGGAGCGCCAAGCGGGCCATTTGCGGCTGGATCTGCGCGGTTTTTGTACCGACCGGCATGCGTTTTGTCTCGCCCCTCGACTTTGGCCTTGCCGAGGGGATTTCTCGGCTTTGCCATGGAAAGAAATCCTTATGGGGCCATATTTTGAATTGGAGATGCGTGCGTTTTGCGTCCCCGCTGGTCCGGGGCTGCCGCACTTCTGGACTTTTTGACGCCCCCGGGGTCGATCAACCGACCGGCCATCCGTCAGGTCCGAACCGAACGACGTCCTGCCCGAGCTCCTCACGCTGTTTCAATCGGCTATGACACGAGGCGCAGAGGGGTTGGAGCTCGCCGTACCAGAACAGGTCTGGGTCTCCACGATGCGGGACGAGATGATCCGCTGTATCGGCAATAGTCACCTCTTCACGCTCAAGGCATTTGACGCACAGTGGCTGCTTTGCGAATAGCGCTGTCGTCTGCGCTCCCATCGGGCCAGCTTGTACCAGTTGCGCCAAGGCCTAGGATCGTACGTCATTAGTCATCCATCAGTGTCGGCGCCAAATAGTATTAATATGTTTACAGAAATATATCTCTGTGCTTAATCGATCTTCGGAACCGGACATACTCAAAGGAAGCCAACATTATGCTTTACCCAAGATATGCTGCCTTGATCCTATTTATAGGAATACTGTATCCTCCAGCTTCCCACGCCGCCAATCCATGTGCAGGAGTTAATCAGACACTCACGAAGGATCTAAAAAAGCAGTACGCTCCACTCATCGCGAAAAGCCTTAATGGGAAAGTGAGCCCTTCAAAGGTGGATATTGAATCAATCATACAATCTGGCACGTGGACGATAATCTACGCATCGACCCCGATTGCCGATCCAGGCTATTTCTTCTTCAACTCATCATCCGGCAAACCTGTGTTCAAAGATGTTTGGGGTGGTATCGCCGAAAAGGGAGACGCTCCGAAGATCGCCGAATGGGCAAGAAACCTTGGCGCCAATAAAACAATATCCACGTGTTTTGCTGGTACCGTTACTGCTGATTAAGAGTCAGCTGCTCGTTAATTGGTTGCGGGCATCGGGATCGAACCGATCATATCCGGCTTATGAGACCGGCGAGCGCACCGGCGCTCTCGCCCGCTTAATGTCGAGGTGGCAGGGTTTGAACCGACGCCCCCTTGCCCCCCAGTCAAGTGCGCAACAGTACTGAGCCACAACCAGAAATGTTCGATTTGGAACTGACGAACACTCAAGGCGTTCCTTATGCAAGGAGGAACGAGTTATGTCAGTTCGATTTCAAATCGCTGCCTTGATCAATATTATGGTCAATGCCGTTATTTTCGGCGTTGGAGCGATAACCGTGCTGTCTATCCCAACCCTGTCAGTGAACGCCATGTTGTGGCTACCCATCGTCGTTGCAGCGAGCATTGTGCTTAGTCCGCCAATATCGTGGTGGTTAGCGCCCAGGCTTCGGAACAGATACTGGCAAAAACGCAAACTGACGCATTGACCAACTGGGAGGAAAGTCATGAACAGTAACGAGATGAAAGCCTGCATTGATGCATGCTTGGCTTGTTACCAGACGTGCATCGGGAGGGCGTCCACACACTGCCTTGAAGCAGGTGGAGAACATACTGAACCGGCGCACTTCCGAACAATGCTTGCATGTGCCGAGATATGCAGGACGTGCGCCCATATCATGCTTTTGAGGACGCCTTTGCATCAAGCGGTTTGCCAAGCGTGCGCTGAAATCTGCGAAGCCTGCTCCAAGAGTTGTGAAGACCTCGATGACATGGAGGAGTGTGTCGCCGCCTGCGATCTATGCGCTGCGACTTGCCGGGAGATGCAGCTTAGTCACGAATGAATTCTCGACGGGGAGCCTACCGCAATAGGCTCAACTCGCCGAACCAACAGCCGGAGGAGAAACGGCGCTGGAATAGTTACCCCACCGGCAATGCCGACAGGGGCGGCTCTTGTAACCGCACTGAAATGAAAAAAGCCGCGCGAGGCGGCCTTGATGTAGTCTTCCCCTCATTGGGGAGCTGAAGCGGATCGGGGTGCACTACGCAGGTTGTGCGATATTCCAGATGTTTCGATACGCCAGTGGATGAAGCTCCAGATCGTCCATAGCGCCCTGCACCGCAGCTACCCACTGTCGACTTCCGCCCGCCCTGACGCGCAGATATAATCCGTCACCGTCAGAATAAATGCCGGGCTTCGTCAGGGTTCGAATCCTTGTTTCAGACAGCTTGTTGCGCGCCATGTCCGTTTCCCGTTGCCATACCTTTATATAGGAAAATACGGGAAAAACGGAAAACTGCAAGAAAAGAGACAAATAATTTCAGTAAGTTACGGGAACGGGGCGGGGGGCGCGCGCTCCGCCATTTGATTTCTTCCCAAACAGCCCATTACATCTTTCAAGACGACGGCAATTGCTGCGCCGCAACCAATCCAGTAAAAGCCGGAGGTTTGGGCCTCCGGCTGGCATTTTTAGTTCAGGCCTTCTTCCTTGAACGCCTTTTGCACGTTGGGGCGAGCCAGCACACGCTCGCGCAGTTTCAAAGCCTTGGGATAAGCGCTGAGATCAAGCTTGAGGCCGACACCCCAACCAATGATAACAGACGCATAGGCATCAGGCTGCGTGAAGTTATCGCCAAGCCAGTAAGCATTCTTATCTGACAGCATGGCTTCTAACTGGCCCAGACGACGATTGATGTTGGCGATAACGCCAGCTTTGGCTTCCTCGCTCAGGTTAGGCGCGAACAGGCCGCTGAAAGCCGAATGCAAGTCCGAGCAGAAGCCGAGCGCTTCCTGCAGGCGTGCGCGTTCGATCGTGCCATAAGCAGGCTTGAACGCCGCAACATCGGAATGGTCACCGATATATTGGAGGATTGCCGCGTTCTGCGTAATGACAGTGCCGGGTTCCACTTCCAGCGCAGGAACTGCGCCACGCGGATTGACCGCGAAATAGTCGGCACCATCTGCCGTCGTCTTGGCCTTGAGGTCCACGGCTTCCAGTTCATAAGGCAGGCCTGCTTCGCTCAGAATGATATGGGGTGCGAGCGAACAAGCACCAACCTTGTAATAAAGCTTCATGGAAATCTCCCATCGGTTTCGATGAGCGATTTCTACCTATTCTGGCGCGCCCTGCAAGAAATTGGGGATTGTGATGCACCATCATTCGAAATGATCGTCCAACCAAAGGCGATTTATCAGAAAAGCGATGCGATCCGGGCTGACTTGGAAGATTGCATTCGCGTCACGACAACCATCTTGTTGAACTCACCGCGCTTGAAGGCGCGCAGGAAACGGGCGTAGTCCTTGAACACCACACAGCCGTTGGAATCCCCACGGCGTCCCAGCATGAAAGTATGCGCCAGCAGACCATCGCGGTTATAGCGGTTGTTGCCGTCGACGGGTGTAAGTCGGATCGCCTCGACGCCATGGAACAGCGCCTCACGCATACGCAGATCATAGGTATGCGGCGGCGTCGGGCCACGGTTCTTCTGATTCACATAACGCGGGTTATCACGCATCGAACCGAGGCCGGAATGCGCCTCAAGGCGTTCTCCGCCCGGCAGATAAACGGTAGCGGCTGAAATATCGTAGACAGCGACTTTGCCGCGCGAAGCCTGATTGAGAAGCGGGGTGAACAGGCCGGAGCGCGGCTCGTCGGTTGCACCGCTTTCCGGGGCATAGGCAAGCTCGGTCTTCTCATGCATGCGGGAGCGGCGCAGCGAAGGCTTGGCGCCTGGCAGCGGCACATCGTCAGGCAGGAATGCGTCATGGGCTGTCTCATCCTCAGCCGCCGTATTGGTCTTCTGGTCCGGAGCAAGCTGCGGAACAGGAACCGCGCTGCCAGTCGGGAGGTTTGCCTGCTTTTCGACAGCGTCCGCTTCTTCGGCTTGCGAAAGAGGTTCTATCGTGCTGAAAGTCGGCGCTGCTTCCGCTGCGGCCGGCATCGGCGCGTAGGCAACCACATTCGTACCGGCAGTCACGGCAGGTTGTTCTTGCCCGACGCTTGCCACAACAGGCTCTTCACGCCGGACGCGGTCAGCGCGCAATTCAACGAGAGACGCCGTATCGACGGGTTTATCCTCGATCACGGAGCCAGGCCCAATGTCTGCAATGATCGGCTCATCGTTCGCGCTTTTGGTGCGATGCCAGTCGAGGTTGGAATAAGCGGTATCGGCAGTATAGGCATTGATGAAACTTTGCCTGATCTTCCGCGATGGCGCGATTCTGTGATCGACGACTGCAAGTGCCTGCGGTGCTGTCAACGACACCCGGCGCATGACCGGGGCGATAGGCGCAAAGGCTGGCACGACCGTTTCAAGCGTGCCGAGCGCCGTCATCATCCAGCTTCCGGCCACAAGTCCCGTCGCTGCGAAGACCGCGACGCGTGTAAAACCCTTGAAACCGAATGGAAGCCTGATGCCGTTGCTGCGCGGAGCTGCGTAGCCATACACTTCTGTTACACACGCCATGATACAAAATCCGAGTGAAGTTCAACTTTCACGGCACCGCCTTGCATGTCAGTTCGGCAAAAAGACGAACAAGACATGACAAGACGGTGACTGGAAGGTCGCCTCCAGCATCGCCAATTATGGTAACCAAATCCTTTACGGGATGAAGAAATCCGGTTCGGCGGGCTTCGGAAAATTCAGGCAGTCAAAAGATAGGTGCCCTGCGTGGCGCTCGGGAACTCCAATCCCTCCACGGCCACACGATTGCGTCCGCGATGCTTTACCCGCATGAGGGCAAGATCGGCACGGGCCGCCGTTTCCCATAATGTTTCACCACCGCGCACCATCGCGATACCGAAACTGCATGTCATCCCACGTTCCGCAGGCAACATGGGAAAACTATGTCGGGCCACACGCCCGCAAAGCCGATTGCCCAGTCGCTCGCATGTTTCCGCATCGCCGTGAACCAGAAGCACAAACTCCTCGCCACCGACGCGCCCGATAATCGTTATATTTGCCGCAGCCATTTGCAGGATCCGGGCAAACTCGACAAGAACCTGATCGCCGGTTGCATGGCCCAGCTCATCGTTGATCGACTTGAAGTGGTCGATATCGGCGATGATGACGCCATAATCACCGCGCTGGGCTTCGGTCAGGCGCAGATGCGCATGACGCTCAAGACCACGGCGATTGAAAACACCGGTCAGCGGATCGGAATCACGTTCTGCCTGCAATTCCTTAACCACATCGGAGGTCGTCACCACCAGAAGAACCAGACCGGCAAAGACACCGGCAAAGGCACCAAATATCATGATGCCCTGCCAATAGCGCGAATGTATCAGCTCCGATGGTCGGGTGATTTCGGCGGAGAGCCCCATTGCCATTCCTGCCTGCACATAGAAATGCACCGTCAACAACAGCAATGCACCGTACAGCACACGCTCGATCCAGCTTCGGCGCGCGAGATCGCGCGCCTGAATGCAAAGAACCGCCACCAGACTACCCAGGGTCAGTTGGACTGCAGGCGCAATCCGCGCATAGCTCGTATCATTTGCAATGAAATAGATCATGCCGCCCAGAAGACCGAGCCCGATCAGGCCCGACGCCAGGCGGGAATAACGTCCGCCCATGCGTACCATCACACCTTCGCAAAGCAGCCAGCCCCCTAGAAAGTGGAAAGTCGTGGCAATCGGCGACGTCAGGGTCAGGCTGTTCGAGATCAGCGATATAGGAACCAGAAGCCCGAAAGCGAAGCTGGCAAAGCTCAGACCGAACAGCAAAAGATGCCTGCGCTTCGTGTCGAGCATCCAGACGCCCAACATCGTCGCAGCAAACAACAATACTACCAGCGGCGGTACGAACTTCACAAACGGGTCCTAAATCGGTTGAAAATGGGAATGCAAAAAACGCTATTTCAAATTGAACCCAATGTGCAATTACAAACTAGGATCAAAGTCAAGTTGTCAGCTTGGAATATTTACGAGCACGAAAGCCTAACTGAGCAATCTTGAGAATAAGTGATTGCTAAAAACCAACTAAAAACAACATCATTAGGCGAGAATCTTTTTTCACGCAGTTTTGACCTTCAAATTTATCCCCAGAAGCTTTTCAGTGATCATGCGACCGATGGGTATCGAAGATGTCGCGGCCGGTGACGGCGCGTTACACACATGAAGCATTCTTTCCGTTTCCTTGAAGAGAAAATCATGCGCCAGCGTGCCGTCATCAAGGACGGCTTGCGCACGTATTCCGGCTCCTGGCGAACCAAGATCGGAAAGCTCCAGTGTCGGGCAATATTTCCAACACTCTTTCAGATAGCGCGCGCGAGATGCGGAATTGCTGAATTCGGATAGCGCCGAGCGCCAGTTCTTCCTCGCCATTTTCCAGAAGCCCGGAAACGTCGACATATCTGCGACATCGCCTGCGCGAAAACTGCCTTTGTCGTACCCTTCTCGGGAGAACCCCAGAACAGCATTCGGACCGACCGTCACGCCCCCGTCAATCGTTCGCGTCAGATGGATGCCGAGAAATGGCAGGTCGGGATCAGGGATCGGATAGATCAGATGCTTGACGATCTTCGCCTTGGATGGCGGCAGGGTGTAGTATTCGCCGCGAAACGGCACGATGCGATGGCGGATATCCAGCCCGGCAAGCCGCGCGATACGGTCCGACTGCAATCCGGCACAGGCGACCAGCTTGGAAGCGCGCGCAGTCTCCCCGTTCGCGGTTACCGTAACGCCTTTGTCATCCTCCCGGATTGCCGTGACCGGCGAATTGAGCCGTACGATACCGCCACGCTCGACGATTTCTGCAGCCATAGCCCGCGATACTTTCGCATAGTCGACAATGCCTGTCGCCGGAACGAGGAGTGCTCCGAGCCCCGAAACCGCAGGCTCGACCTCGCGTAGCGCCTGCTGATCCACATGCTGGAACATTATGTCGTTCTGGATCGCACGCTTGGCCAGAGCCTCCATGCGTTCGACCTCCTGCGGCGAGGTTGCCACCAGAAGCTTGCCGCATGTCTCGAACGGAATGGAATACTGCCTGCAAAAAGCCTTCGTGGCTTCGGCGCCTGCCCGACATAGCTGCGCCTTCAGTGAACCAGGCTGGTAATAGATACCGGCATGAATGACACCACTATTGTGTCCCGTCTGATGGCGCGCAAAGTCGCTTTCCTTCTCCAGCAGGATGATCTTTGCGCCCGGCTCTGCTTCCTGCATGGCTTTTGCCGTCGCAAGCCCGACAATACCCCCACCGATGACGCAATAATCATAATCTGCCACGAAGTCCCCTCCTCATGCTCCGCAAAGAGATAGATAGCGCCTGCCTCTTCGCAAATTCCTGTCTTGTTGCAACCCGACAAGGTTATTACCTGTTATTTATACGAATGCGGCCTTGGTTGCAGCACCGCAAAATGGCATTCTTTGCCAAACCCGTTCCCCCATGCGGAGAAGATATATGCGCCATCAGTTCGACCTTTTTGCTCCTTCCCCGGCGGAAGGAGAGAAACGGGCAGAACTACGTCCTGCCCGTACCAGGCCCGGAAAGACAACCGGCCTTGATGAAGCAGCAATGGTGCAGCAACTGAAGGACAGCGGACGCTACCGCATATTGCGTCGGCTCGATCCGCCGCCGACAGTACCGGATGCCGACAAGGTGGCCTTTCCCCGCCTTGGCGTCATTGTCGATACGGAAACCACTGGCCTCAGTGCCGCGCAGGAAGAAATCATCGAAATCGGCGCCGTGGCTTTTCGCTATGCAGACGATGGCTCCATCGGCGATGTCTGCGCCACCTTCGGCGCCTTGCAGGAACCGTCGAAGCCGATCCCCGCTGACATTACCCGCATCACCGGCATTACAGACGAGATGGTGAAGGGCCAGACGATCCCGCGCGAGAAGCTGGACGCACTCATCACCGAAGCCGATATCATCATCGCGCATAATGCCGGTTTTGACCGTCCGTTTCTCGAACGTTTCTCAATCGCTTTCGCCGACAAGCCATGGGCTTGCTCGGTCAAGGAAATCGACTGGACGGCACGCGGCTTCGAAGGCACCAAGCTTGGTTATCTGATCGGCCAGAGCGGTTATTTTCACAACGGGCACCGCGCCGAGGATGACTGCCAGGCACTGCTCGCCGTGCTGAAGGAACAATCCGGCGAGACAACACCTTTTGCCGAGCTGCTGAAAGCCAGCCAGAAATCGCGCCTGCGCATCTATGCCGAAAACAGCCCCTTCGACATGAAGGACAAGCTGAAGGAGCGCCGCTATCGCTGGTCGGATGGCAGCGACGGACGCCCGAAATCGTGGTGGACGGAGATCGGCGAAGATGAACTCGACGCCGAGCTCGACTATCTGCGCACCGAGATTTACGGTTGGCGCGATGCCGATCCGTTGATCCAGAAGCTTACCGCCGTGGATCGTTACAAGGAACGCGCGCCGCTCAGGCCCGGTAAATAGCAAGGATGGGACTTAGCCCCCTCATCCTGAGGAGAGGTCCTGAGCTTGTCGAAGGACATCGTCTCGAAGGGTGAGGAGGCGACGGGGCGAAATTCTAGCCTTGCCGCCCGCACCCCTCGCCCTTCGAGACGGCGCTTCGCGCTTCCTCAGCAGAGGGATGCTGGTTTGGTGATCAGGCGAGAACCGGCCAAGGGCGCTGCGCTGGCCGGATATTTTCGTAAGCTTGCGCCAGTCGCAACACGCCCAGATCATCGAACCGCTGGCCGAAAATCTGCAAGCCGATTGGCAATCCCGTCGATGTATAACCGCAATTGATCGAGACCGCCGGTTGCTCCGACATGTTCATCGCAACTGTGAAGGCGATGTGCTCGAAAGGACGCTGCGGATCATTGACCGGCGATGCCCATTCCGCCGGATAGGTCGGCATTGGAGAGGTCGGCGAAATGATGAAGTCGAAATCCTTGGACGCGACAAGCGCCGCATTGCGCATTGCGTCGATCTGCGCGAAACCGGAATAGACCTCTTCCCCGTTCAGCGCTTCAGCGGTTTCGGTCCACTGATATATGTAAGGCAGGATTTTCGCCCGGTTTTCCGGCGTCATCTTCTTCACATCCGCCCAGGACCGCGCGCGCCAGAAGCGGTCGAGACCGTCGATCATGGTGCGATTGAGGAATGGGGCGACCGGCTCGATGATCGCGCCCGCATCGGCAAATGCTTTCGCGGCTGCTACCACCGCAGCGCGGGTTTCATCGCCGGTCGGCTCGCCGAAACCGGCATCGAGCCAGAGGCCGATCTTCAGACCCTTGACGTCGATATTCAGGTCCATCCAGTCAATGTCCTGATAGGGCAGGCTCATGGCGTCGCGGCGGTCGGGCCGCGACAGCACCGACATGTAAAGCGCGCTGTCGGCGACCGTGCGGGTCATCGGACCCGCTACGCGGCCGAGGAATGCCGGATCAATCGGAATACGCCCGAAGGACGGTTTCAGACCGACGAGACCGCACCAGCCCGCAGGCAGGCGGATGGAGCCGCCAATATCGGTGCCGATATGCAAAGGACCGTAACCGGCGGCACCGGCGCTGCCTGCACCGGCACTGGAACCACCCGGATTCGTGTTCATGTCCCACGGATTGCGCGCAAGCTTGTGGAAGCTCGACAGGCCCGATGACAACATGCCGAGATCGGGCATGGTGGTCTTGGCGAGCAGCACGCCGCCAGCCTCGCGGGTGCGGGCCGCAGGCGGTGCGTCAGCGGCGGCAGGCTTCAGCGGCAACGCCGCACAGCCAAGAGGAACCGCCGTGCCTTCGGTCGCGATATTTTCCTTGATCGTCAGCGGCACACCATCGATGGGACCGGCAGGTTCGCCCTTCGACCAGCGCGCTTCCGAGGCCTTGGCCGCCGCACGCGCGGCATCCGGGTCATACGCCCAAAGCGCATTCAGCTTCGGCTCACAGGCTTCGATGCGGGTGATGACGGCTTCCGTGACCTCGACCGGCGAAAGCGACTTCGCCTGATAGGCGGACACGAGTTCGACGGCTGACAAATCGGCAAGATTCGACATTGGATATTTCCTCAAATCACTCAGGCAATTTCAGTGTGGAATCGGATCGCCGCACGCGCTTGCGGCGACCGGAGAAAGGCTTTGGCACGGCATCGACCAGCGCCCGTGTATAGTCGTGCTGCGGATTGTCGAACACCGCATTGGTCGGCCCTTGCTCGACGATATTGCCGCGATAGATCACTGCAACGCGGTCAGTGATTGCGCGCACGACGCCGAGGTCGTGGCTGATGAAAAGATAGGAAAGGCCGAACTTTTCCTGCAAATCCATCATCAGGTTCAAGACCTGCGCCTGGATGGAAACGTCGAGCGCGGAGACCGGCTCGTCGGCGACGATCAGCGCCGGTCTGGTGATCAGGGCGCGGGCAATGGCAATGCGCTGGCGCTGCCCGCCGGAAAACTCATGCGGATATTTTTCCGCCGATGCTTTTGGTAGGCCAACCGCCTCCAGCACTTCCGCCACGCGGTCGTCGCGGTCCTTGGAACTGGTGCCGCTTTCCAGTGACACAATCGGCTCGGAAATAATCCGCTTCACCGTATGGCGCGGATCGAGCGAGCCATAGGGGTCCTGAAAAATCGCCTGAAAGCCTTTGCGCGCCTCGCGCAGGCCCGAGCGATCCAGCGCATAGATATCCTGTCCGTTGATGAGAATCTGACCCGATTGCGGGCGCTCCAGCCCCATCACGGCGCGGGCCAGCGTGGATTTGCCGGAACCGCTTTCGCCGACAATGCCAAGGCTTTGACCGGCTTCGATCTCGACATTCACACCATGCAACACCCGCAATGCGCTGGGCTTCGAAAAGAACGATGCGCGCGGAAGCTGATATTCGCGCACCACATCGCGCACCTGTAAAATCATCTGGCTCATGAAACCACCTCGCCTTCACGCGGATGCAGGCAGGCGGCGCGATGCACGATGCCGTCATTCTCGGCGATGAAATCGAGCCCCGGCATTGCCTGTCGACAATCGTCCTGCACAAAGGCGCAGCGATCGGCAAAGGTGCAATGAGGCGGACGCGCCAGCGGGTCCGGCACGACGCCCGGAATGGCGGCAAGGCGCTGGCGTTTGCCCGTGGCGTGGCTGCGCACCAGTGCGGCCCCATGCGGCGAGGCTGCAAACAAGCCGCGTGCATAGGGATGCGCCATGCGGTGGAAGACGGCTTCCGTGCGTCCGGTCTCGACAATGCGGCCCGCATACATGACAGCGATACGGTCGGTCATTTCCGACACCACGCCGAGATCATGGGTGATCAGCATCAGAGCCGTGCCGGTTTCATCGATCAGTTCGTCCATCAGATCGAGAATCTGCGCCTGCACGGTGACATCGAGCGCCGTTGTCGGCTCATCGGCGATCAGCAGGTCCGGCTCGCAGGCAATC
Source organism: Ochrobactrum vermis (assembly GCF_002975205.1). NCBI lineage: Bacteria > Pseudomonadati > Pseudomonadota > Alphaproteobacteria > Hyphomicrobiales > Brucellaceae > Ochrobactrum > Ochrobactrum vermis. The sequence goes on from NZ_PCOC01000001.1 coordinate 2,189,493, forward strand.
GCCATGGCGATCATCACGCGCTGGCGTTGCCCGCCTGACAGCTGATGCGGATAGAGATCGAGATTGAAGCGCGGCGCAGGCAGCCCGACGCGATCCAGAAGGCGGCGCGCTTCACGCTCCGCATCGGCGCGGCTTTCGCCCAGATGCAGGCGGCGACCTTCGGCAACCTGCGCACCGATGGACTTGACCGGATTGAGCGCCGTCATCGGCTCCTGAAAGATCATCGCCATGCGCCGTCCGCGCATCTTGCACAGTTCCGCTTCCGGCTTGTTCGCCAGATCCTCGCCGTCGAAACGCAAGCGACCGCGCACCCGCATCCGATCGGGCAGCAAACCCATGGCGGCAAGGGCGGTGATCGACTTGCCGCTGCCGGATTCGCCCACGATGCCGAGGCGTTCGCCACGGTTCAGCGTCAGCGTAATGCCGGAGACAATATCTGCGGAACGGTCGCCGAAGGGCAGCTCGACAGACATATCGTCCATCTCAAGCAATGGAGCTGTCATCTTTGCCTCCTGACGCGCGGGTCAAGCACATCGCGCAATCCGTCACCCAGCATGTTGAGGCCAAGCACGGCGAACGTGATGGCAAGGCCGGGGAAAATGGCGAGCCATGGCGCGTCGTAAATAAAGGTCTGTGCGTCGTTGAGCATCTTGCCCCAGCTTGGCATGGGCGGCTGGGTGCCAAGCCCGACATAGGAAAGGCCCGCTTCGGCAACGATGGCGAGCGCGAACTGGATCGTCGCCTGCACGATCAGCACATGGTTGATATTGGGCAGCACATGCAAAAGCGTGATCGACACATCGCCGCGACCAGCGCAACGGGCTGCCTGCACATATTCGCGTTTCCAAAGCCCCAGCGATGCGCCGCGCGTGACACGGGCAAACACCGGAATGTTGAAAATGCCGATGGCGATCATCGCATTCACGGCGCCGGGGCCGAAGACCGCCGTGATGATCACCGCCGTCAAAAGTGCCGGAAAGGCGAAGGCCAGATCGGTCATGCGCATGACGAAACCGTCCACCATGCCGCCGCGTGCCGCCGCGAAGGCGCCAAGCGGAATGCCGATCCCCGCGCCGACCAGCACGGCAATGATCGACACCGCGATGGAATTGCGCGCGCCGACCATGATCATGGAAAACACGTCGCGACCGAAATTATCCGTGCCGAACAGATGATTGAGGCTTGGCCCCTGCAACTTGTCGCGGAAATTCATGGCCGTCGGCGAATAGGGCGTCCAGAAAAAGGAGATGAGCGCCATCGCAACCAGGATAACCGTGATCAGCGTGCCGATGGTCAGGCTGCGGCTCAAAAGCACCGTTCGGAAAAAGCCCGGCTTCGGCAGGATTTGCGTGTCTTGCTTTGCTGGGCTCATCGGCTGCCTCCCGTTGAAAGGCGCGGGTCGATAAAACCATAGACAAGATCAACGATGAAATTGACCGCGATCACGGAAGCGGCAAGCAGCGTTACCAGCGACTGCACGGTGACGAGATCGCGCTGCGCAATGGCCTGAAACACCAGCCTTCCAAGGCCGGGCAGATTAAATACGTTTTCGATGATGATGGTTCCCGCCAGCAGAAAGGAGAATTGCAGCCCGATGATGGTGACAACCGGGATCAGCGCATTGGGCACGGCATGACGCCAGAGTGCTGACGTGCGTGTCAGGCCCTTGGCGCGCGCGGTCCGCACGAAATCCTCACCCAGCGTTTCAATGACGGCGGAGCGGGTCACGCGGGCCAGAATGGCGGCAAGCGGCAGCGCGAGCGCCAGTGCAGGCAGAAACAGCGAGCGAATGCCGTTCCAGAAGCCACCTTCCCAACCCGCAAAACCCGAGGCCGGAAACCAGCCGAGCTGCAAGGCAAACAGCAGGATCAAAAGCAGGCCGAGCCAGAAATTCGGAATGGCGACACCAACCTGCGCAACGCCCATGGAAAGCACGTCGCCGACCTTGCCGCGCTTGGACGCCGCATAGACACCGACCGGAATGGCGACCGCGACCGACAGAACCATGGACAAAAGAGCCAGCGGCAGCGTGACCATGATGCGCGGTCCGAGCAATTCGCTGATCGGCACGGAATAGGTATAGCTCGTGCCGAAATCGCCTTTGAGAAAGCCGCCGATCCATGTGAGATAGCGCCACCAGATCGGCTGGTCGAGGCCGAGCTGGGTGTGGAGCGCGGCCAGCGTTTCAGGCTGCGCATTGATGCCGAGGATCACCGCCGCCGGGTCGCCCGGCAGAACCTGCATCAGCAGAAAGACGATGACGGAAGCCGCAAGCGTCGTCAGCAAGAGCGAGACCAACCGCCCGGATATGTAAGCCAGCAAAGCGACCTCCTTGAAAAGACGGACATCCGCTTTCCACATTCCAACTCGCCGCACGCTCTCCCCTTATCTTTATGGAGCGCACAACCATTCGTGTTGTCTTCCGCCCCTTTGCCAAAGCGCCGGGGCGGAGGTTCTTATTCGGCCCAGTAAGCCTGGGTCAGATCATCAGCCGGGATCGGCATGTTCTTCCACAGACCCTTGACGTTTTTGTTCCAGACGCCGATTTTCGGCAGCGCATAGAGGAAGACATTCGGTTCGTCGGCGGCCAGTTTTTCCTGCAACTTCTTGACGAGTTCCAGCTGTTCCTCGTCGCTGCCAGCCTCGGCATAAGACTTGTAGAGCGCCTTATAATCCGGGTTGTTATAGTTGAAGTAGTACTTGTCGCGGGCATAGATATCGAGATCGCGCGCTTCGGTATGGGCGATGATCGTCGCGTCGAAATCCGACCGCTTGAATACCTGATCCAGCCACTGCGCAAACTCGATCGGCACGAGATTGACCTGAATGCCGACCTCGGCCAGCATCGCCGCAATGATCTCGCCGCCGCGACGCGCATAGGCCGGTGGCGGCAGCGTGATGGTGATCGACGTGCCTGCCGGAACACCAGCCTCTTCCAGAAGCTGCTTGGCTTTGGCCGGATCATAGGGATAGGTCTGCGAGAGATCGACATAGCCCGGATCGACCGGCGAATAATGCGAGCCGATCGGCGTGCCGAAGCCCGAATAGGTGCCTTCGATCAGCGCCTTGCTGTCAATGGCATGGGCCAGCGCCTGACGCACCTTCACATTATCGAACGGCGCTTTCGCATTGTTCAGCGACAGCAGAACCTTGCCCGCGGTATCGCCCACTTCAACCTGCAACTTGTCGTCGCTCTTGAAGCGGCTGATCAGTTCTGGGGCCTGGAACATCGGGAAGACGTCGATGTCACCGGCAAGGATGGCGGCAGCGGCAGCCGAAGGGTCGCTGACGAAACGGAATGTGACGGCAGAAAGCTTTGCAGGCTCGCCCCAGTAATCCGCATTGCGCTCCAGTTCGACACGGTCGCCCTGCACCCAGCGCTTGAACTTGAACGGACCTGTGCCGACCGGCTTGGTCTTGTTCTCGCCAGCCGAATTCGGTGCGATCATCACCGCGTCGCCCCAGCCCATATTGAACAGGAAGTTCGAGGTCGGGCGCTTCAGCGTGACAACGGCGGTCGCAGGATCAGGACATTGCGTGCTGTCAATCGGCGCAAACAGGCCCTTTTGCGCATTGGTGGAATCCGGAGCGACGGCGCGCTCATAAGAGAACTTCACCACCGAGCAGTCGAACGGCGTCCCGTCATGAAACTTCACGCCCTGACGCAGCTTGAACGTATAGGTCTTCTTGTCGTCGGAGACGGTCCAGCTTTCAGCCAGAAGCGGCTTCACCGTGCCGTCTTCGACAATGCGCACAAGACCTTCATAAAGGTTGGCATAGGTAACCTGCCGGATACCGGCGGCAGCATTGGCGGTCGGGTCCAGACCCGGCGGCTCCAGCACTTCGCCGACCACCAGCGTGTCTTTCGCGAAGGCACCGTTGATCGATGCCAGCATCGTAGCCGTTATAAGCCCGGCTTTCAGTAAGTTACCCATGGGTTCCCCTATCCCTCCAACTTTTAAATCGAGCGCCCGCCATCCACGTCGAGCGCAACCCCTGTAATCATAGAGGCAGCGGGCGAGCAAAGGAAAGCCGCCGCTTCAGCCAGATCGTCAGGTTTCAACAGGCGGCCCATCGGGATGGAATCGCGGAACTTCTTGCGGATTTCTTCGGTGTCCTCACCCATGAACGTGGTGAGCAACGGCGTCTCACCGGCAACCGGGTTCAACGCCACAACGCGGATTTTCGACGGTGCGAGTTCAATGGCAAGCGCCTTCGTCACCGAAACGACCCAGCCCTTGGTCGCGTTGTACCAGGCGAGGTTCGGACGCGGGCGACCAGCGCCGGTCGAAGCGACGTTCAATATAACGCCTTCGCCATTGCCCTTGAAATGCGGAATGAGCTTGCGCGTCATCAGATAGACGCCGCGCACATTGACGCCGAGAATGCGGTCGAACTCTTCCGGCTCCACCAGTTCGGCATTTTGCGGCTTGTGACCAATGCCGGCATTGTTGATCAGAATATCGACCTTGCCGAATTTCGACAGAGCGGCTTCCACCGCTGCATCGACATCGGCTTCCTTGGAAATATCGGCAGCCACGGCCAACGCCGCATCGCCGATTTCGCCTGCGACGCGCTCAGCGCCTGCCTTGTCGCGGTCAACGATGACGACCTTTGCGCCGCCGTCAGCAAAGCGCTTTGCCATGCCTTCGCCAAACCCTGAACCTGCTCCCGTGATGAGCGCGACCTTACCTTCAAGCGACACTATGCTTCTCCTTAACCGTGATACACGGAAATCGTCTTCAGCGAGGCAAACCCGTAGAGCGCCTCAAAACCCTTTTCGCGGCCATGGCCGGATTTCTTCACGCCGCCAAACGGCAGTTCGATGCCACCGCCAGCGCCGTAATTATTGATGAACACCTGACCGGCATGGATGGCATGCGCGAGGCGGAACTGGCGTCCGCCGTCATTGGTCCAGATGCCGCAGACGAGGCCGTATGAAGTCCCATTGGCAATCGCGATGGCTTCTTCTTCCGTGTCGAAAGGCAGAATGACCTGCACCGGACCAAAGATTTCCTCCTGCGCCAGACGATGATCGGCAGGCACGTCGCGGATCAGCGTCGGCAACACATAGGCCCCGCCTTCCGGCGCGTCGTCGGTCAGCACGCCTTGCGCGGCGATGGCCAGCCCGCTTTCCTTGGCCAGTTCCAGATAGCTCTCGACAATTGCCTTCTGGCGCTGCGACACAACCGGGCCGACCGACGGATCGGCGCTGGCAGGGCCAACCTTCAGTGCGCGATAGCGTTCGCTCATGCGCGCGACGACATCTTCATAAATGCTGCGCTCGACGAGGATGCGTGATGCTGCCGAGCAGGTCTGACCGGCATTTTGAATGCCCGCATTGACCAGAAAAGGCAAAGCGCGGTCGAGATCGGCATCGGCGAAAACGATCTGCGGCGATTTTCCGCCGAGTTCCAGCGTCACCGGCACGGTGTTCTTCGCTGCTGCGGCCTGTACCGCTTCGCCCGTGCGCACCGACCCCGTGAACGAGATGTGGTTGACATCGGGATGTTCGGAGAGTGCTGCGCCAGCTTCCGCGCCAAGCCCGGTCACGACATTGAGCGCGCCGACCGGCAGTCCAGCCTTTTCGGCAATTTTCGCGAATTCCAGAATGGTCAGGCAGGCTTCTTCGGCAGGCTTGACCACGGCTGCATTGCCCATGGCCAACGCCGCACCAAGGCTGCGGCCAAGAATCTGCATCGGATAGTTCCACGGAATGATATGGCCCGTGACGCCATGCGGCTCATAGATCGACAGAACCGTAAAGCCGTTCTGATAAGGCAGCGTGTCGCCGTGCACCTTGTCGGCAGATGCGCCGTAAAACTCAAGATAACGCGCCAGCGCCACCACGTCGGCGCGGGCTTGGCTGACCGGCTTGCCGACATCCTTCGATTCCAGATCGGTCAGAAGGTCGATATTCTTCAACACCTCTTCCGAAATGCGATGCAGCACGCGGCCACGCTCGGTGGCGGTCAGCTTGCCCCATTCGCCGGAAAGCGCCTTGCGGGCAGCCGCCACAGCCTCATCGATATCGGCCTTGGTGCCGCGCGCAATCAGCGCCAGATCGCTGCCATCGGAAGGGTTCTTGACAGTGATATGCTCGCCGCCAGCCGCATCCTGCCACTGACCCGCGATGAAATTGCCATAACGGAGCAAGCCCGCTCCTCCCGTCTGGTTCTCATGCTTCATCTTCATTCTCCCGAAGAGGCTGTTCCGCCTCCAATCTTGCCGTGGTGGCGCGGATATGCGCCCGCGCCAGCCGCTCAGCCTGTTCGCCATCGCGCGCGGCAATGGCCTCAACGATGGCGCCATGTTCGCGGATTGCATCGCGCGCACGGTCTACCGATAGCGAAAAGGATGGCGCGAAAACCTGCGATGTCATGCGCAACAGCGGCACGAAGGCGATCAGCGAGGCGTTGCCCGCCGTGTTCATCACCGCCATATGAAAATCGACATTGGACTGGGTATAGGCTTTCGCATCCCACGGATCGACCACAGCCGACTGGCCCGCAACATGGGTGCGCAACCGCGCGATATCCGCATCGCTCGCCCGCTCGGCGGCAAAGCGCGCCGCAACACCGTCCAGCACTTCACGCACGGCATAGGCATCGATCAGGCGGGTGAGATCGGCGGAGGCGACACGTACTCCCCTGCCCGGCAGATGGATGACCAGCCCGTCGCGCTCCAGAACACGCAAGGCTTCCCGCAAGGGCGTGCGGCTGATGCCGAATTCGGTGGCTATATGCTCCTGCCGGAGGATCGCGCCCGGCGCATAAACGCCCGCATAGATTCGCTCCCGAAGCGCCTCTGCCACTTCGTCCAGCAAACGGGTCTGACTACGCCATTCATAAGCCGCCAATCGAAAAGCCTCCCAACTTTTCTGGACACAATATCCTGGATACAAAATCAGTCAATCTGAAAACGGGCGTGCTTTTCAGAAATCAAACGGGGAATGGAAGACCGGAAATTTCGTAAGAGACGTTCAAAACGATATGAACAGTCGAAATGCGTGACTGTCGAGCGTCAGCGCGTATCGGCGCGTATCTGAAACCTGCTCATTCTCCGACGATTTCTGCCAGCATTTCGGCAAGCTGACGGATCTGATCTGGCCCATTGTCCATGTGCCGGATGACGATTTCCATCGGTTCGACGGACGGCAGTCCAGCAGCGGCAGGCACCACCCGATGACCGGGAAGCGCGACACGCGTCGGCAGCAGGCTGACGCCTAGCCCCTCGGCGACGGCACTCTGGATACTCGCCAGGCTGGAGCTGGTAAAAACCACATGCCAGCGCCTGCCGGCCCTATCGAGAGCTTCCATCATATCACTGCGATAAAGTCCGTTTGGCGGGAACACGACAAGCGGCAGCGGGTCGACATGGGAAACGGGAAAATCAGCGCTATCGAGCCATGAAAGGGGTTCGGGCCAGTGCATGGTCCCTACCGTTTCGCCGCGCTTCTGCTTCACCATGACGAGGTCGAACTCACCGGTCTCAAAACCTTTCTGCAAGTCGCGGCTGAGACCGCTTGTCACTTCAAGTTTCGTGTTGGGGTGCGTGCGCATGAAACGTGCCAGCGCAGGTGTCACCAGCCGTGAAGCAAAATCCTCTGGCAATCCGAGGCGAAATACGGCGGCAAGCGCCGTTCCGGTCATCGCGGCTGCGGCCTCATCATGCAGATGCAAGATGCGGCGCGCATAGCCAAGCAGTTTTTCGCCTGCATCTGTCGGGCGCACATCATGCCTGGCACGCTCCAGAAGCACCTGCCCGGCGGCTTCCTCCAGCCGTATAATCTTCTGACTCACGGTCGATTGTGTCGAGTGCAATTGCAAAGCCGCCGCCGTGAAACTGCGGCTGTCGACGACAGCCACGAATGCCCGCATCAGATCGAGATTGAACGTAGTATTCATAAATCAACTGAATATCATTTTAACATTTAATTTTCAAATATTACCACCAGCCTGTATGAAAACGATCAACCAAGGGAGCCGTGAATGCGCCGAATCTTATTCAGCTTAAGTGCCTTGGCATTGATTGCAGGAGCGATTGTGATGAGCGAACCCACCTTGCCTGGCCATCAGGCCATCGCACAAACCGAAACCGGCCTTGTCGAAGCGGCCAGCGCCGGTAATCTCGCCGCCGTGAATGCGGCCATCAAGGCCGGAGCCGATCTTGAAGTGCGTGGCAAGAATGGCGAAACGGCCCTGCTTGCCGCCACCCACGCCAATCAGATTGATGTCGCATGCGCGTTGATCGAGGCGGGCGCGAATGTGAATGCCAAGGACGCGATCAACGACAGTCCCTATCTTTATGCGGGCGCGCGCGGACACCTCGAAATCCTGAAACTGACGCTTGCGCATGGCGCGGACCTGAAGAGTACCAACCGCTATGGCGGAACGGCGCTCATTCCCGCCTCCGAACGCGGGCATGTCGAAACGGTGCGCACGCTGATCGAGGCTGGCGTCAAGGTTGATCATGTCAACAATCTTGGCTGGACGGCGCTTCTTGAAGCCATCATGCTCGGTGATGGCGGCCAGCGCCATGTCGATATCGTGAAGCTCCTCATCGACGCCGGTGCCGACGTCAATCTGGCAGACAATGACGGCATTACACCGCTTCAGCATGCGAGCAGCCGTGGTTATGCACCCATGGTCGCCCTTCTCGAAAAGGCGGGCGCAAAATGAGCGGCGACAGCACCTTTCTCGATCAGGCCATAAGGCTCGCCTTCGACAATGTCGATCAGGGTGGACGCCCGTTCGGCGCCGTGGTGGTCAAGGACGGTGAGGTCATCGCCACAGGCGTCAATCGCATGCGGGCCGATTGCGATCCGACCGCCCATGCCGAATTGCTGGCACTGCGCGCGGCGGGCAAGACGCTGCAATCGCCGCGTCTCGATGGCTGTGAAGTCTATGCAAGCGGCCAGCCCTGCCCGATGTGCTTTGCCGCGATGCGCATGGCGGGCGTCAAAAAAATCCGCTTCGCCTATTCCAATGAGCAGGCCGAGCCCTTTGGCCTTTCAACCGCAAAAATCGCGACTGAGCTTGCCAAGCCCCTCAGCGCACAGACTGGCGTCAGCTTCGAACATTCCCCGCCGGAAAACGATCCTGAACTCTACCAGGCATGGGAAAACAAGAACAAGGCAGGCGCCTGAGACATGCAGACCACCGCCCATCCTGCAACCAGCAGCAAGCATGCAGCAAGCCTCGCACTCATCGTCCTGATCGGCCTCAACCTGCGTCCGTTCCTGACCGCGCCGGGGCCGGTACTTTCGGACATTGCAGCCGATACCGGCATGGGTTTCGGTGCGCTTTCCCTGCTGACCTTTCTGCCAATGATGCTGATGGGACTTGGCGCTTTCGCTGCTCCCCGCATCCAGTCGCTGTTCGGCACCCGCCGCAGCATGTTCTCAGCACTTGCCATTCTTGTAGCAGGCTCCCTCCTGCGCGGCTTTGTGCCGGGTGGCGTTTCGCTGGTCCTGACCGCCGTTTTGTGCGGTGCCGGCGTTGCGATGATCCAGGCCTTGATGCCCGGCCTTATCAAGGCCAATTTCCCGTCGAGCATTGCCGCCGTGACCGGGCTCTACTCGGCCATGATCATGGGCGGCGGCGCTCTCGGGGCACGGTTGACACCATGGCTTGCAGGCACGGAGCACAATTGGCGCTTTGCCCTCGCCGTTCTTGCAATTCCAGCGGTGCTGGCGTTGCTGACGGCAATCCCCATTCTCCGCGAAACATCATCGTCAGGCAAAAATTCCGGAATAACCGGGCATCTGCTGCGACGCCCCCGCACCTGGGTGCTGATGGCCGCTTTCGGTCTCGTCAACGCGGGCTATTCATCCATGGTCGCCTGGCTCGCCCCCTATTACCAGTCGCTGGGTCTTGCCGCTTCCACGACCGGCAATCTTGTTGCGGCGATGGCCGTCGCACAAGCCATCTCGGCCTTCGGGCTGCCTCTGCTCGCCCGCCACAGCACCGACCGCCGCCCTTGGTTGCTGCTGACACTGGCCATGCAGGCAATTGGCTTCGCAGGTCTTGCTTTCGCACCGCAGCTTTCGCCTTTCTGCTGGTCAGCCATCTGCGGCGCTGGGCTCGGCGGCAGCTTCGCCCTTGCGATGATCACATCGCTCGATCACCTGCCCAGACCGGAAGAAGCAGGCGCTCTGGCTGCCATGATGCAGGGCGGCGGTTTTCTGATCGCCGCTATCGGCCCCGTCGCGACCGCCTTCCTGCACAGTCTTACCGGTTCGTTCGCCTCCGGCTGGATCATGCATCTCGTTCTGGTCGCAAGCATCTGTCCGCTTTATCTCAGCTTCAATCCACGCAAATATGCGCATGTAATGAAACTGCCGGTTCAGGCGGAAACTGGCACACAATAGCGTGACCCCGCCAGTTTATGGCCCAAAAACAGTTTTCGTTGAGCAATTTTAGGCTAGATAGCTTGCTGACCTTCCCAATCGGGTTAAGGTTACAGGAACGCTGCCTTTTTTGCGCGGCACTTGCAGCGATTCCGGCCGACACAGAATCGTAAGCCGCTCTAGTCCCGAATACTGGTCATGACATGAAGCACGAAACCGCTATCCAGCAAGGCAAGCCCACCGCTCCGGATGGTTTGCCTAAGCCGAGAATCTATTGGGCATGGGCGACCCTGATGGTGGGTCTGACACTCGCGGTCGTCGATGGCACGATTGCAAATGTCGCCTTGCCGACGATTGCTGCCGATTTTTCTGCCGGTCCCGCAGCCTCGATCTGGATCGTCAACGGCTATCAGCTCGCAATTGTGGTCACCCTGCTTCCACTTGCGGCGCTTGGCGAAATCTATGGCTATCGGCGGGTCTATCTTGGCGGGGTGGCGTTGTTTACAGTCGCTTCCGTGGCCTGCATCTTCTCGCGCTCGCTTGAAGCGCTCACTTTGGCCCGCATCATACAAGGACTGGGCGCAGCAGGCCTGATGAGTGTGAACACCGCCCTTCTGCGCTATACGGTGCCGCAGGCAAAATTCGGCACAGCCATCGGCCTCAATGCGCTCTTTGTTGCGGTTTCGTCGACCATCGGGCCGACACTTGCCGGCGTCATACTGTCCTCCCTGAGCTGGCCCTGGCTTTTCGTCATCAATATTCCGCTCGGCGTCGCTGCGGTCCTTATGGGTCTCAAAAGCCTGCCCGAGAATGACCGCTCTGCGCGCAAATTCGACGTGGTCAGCGCCTTTCTGTCAGCACTCACCTTCGGTCTCCTGATCACGTCCATCGACAGTGCAGGCAACGAAATCGGTTCTTCCATCGTGCTGTTACAGGCGGCGGGCTGCGTGATCGCAGCCGTTCTCCTCACACGACGGTCGTTGCGCATGGCCGATCCGCTACTGCCGCTCGATCTCTTGCGCATCCCGGTTTTCGCGCTTTCCATCTGTACCTCGATCATGTCGTTTCTGGCGCAGATGATGGCATTCATCTCGCTGCCTTTCCTCTTTCAGATCGTGTTTGGTTTCAAGCCGATCGAGGTAGGCTTTCTGATGATGCCATGGCCCATCGCGCTAGCACTCGTTGCGCCACTTTCGGGTAAACTGTCCGACAAATATTCACCGGCCATTCTAGGCCTGCTGGGCCTGATCACATTCGCCGTCGGCCTTGCTCTGGTCGGCATGTTGCCGGAACACCCATCCATCATGGATATCTGTTGGCGCATGGCAATCTGCGGAATTGGCTTCGGCCTGTTTCAGGCACCAAACAATCGCATGATGATTACGTCCACGCCACGAGCGCGCAGCGGTGCGGCAAGCGGCATGCTGGGCACAGCGCGCCTTCTCGGCCAGTCGCTTGGGGCGGCATTCGTCGCATTTTTGCTGGCGCAATGGGGCGTGGAAGGAACGCCCTATATTCTCTTCTTCGCATCCGGCTTCGCACTGTTTGCCTCGCTCATCAGCGTCACACGCCTTGGGCGATGACTTCATCCACAGCTTTGGAGAGAGCCGGCAAATATCTTGCACAAGGAAGCGAATTTCCCTGTTGCAATCTCAGAAGCGTTGGTCCATATAGCGCCTGCCTGACGGAAACGAACGGTTTCCGGAATGACTGGCGCGAGCGGGTGTAGCTCAGGGGTAGAGCACAACCTTGCCAAGGTTGGGGTCGAGGGTTCGAATCCCTTCGCCCGCTCCAGTTTCTCTTCAGATCAGGTTTTACGAAGGCTGCCGACAGGCGGCCTTTCGTGTTTCAAGACTGAGCTGTTCGGACTTCTGCTAAAGCGGCCCCATTTAAAACAGAGCCGTTGGAACCGCTCTATCTGTTTGTTTTTACGCATGTCTTTATCTCGAAACCCGCTCTCATTTTCGGGAGACATGCTCTATAGCAGCTTGAATGGCAGGCCCGAAACGAGCGCCTTTATATAGCGTTTCTTCTGAAAATTGCCGTTGAGGGAAATACGCGGAATAGCCGCAACCGACATCTTGCCGGGTTGCTGCAACACGCCCGGCTGGGTGGTCACCCCTGCATCGAAGCCTGCTTCGGAGATGGCACCTATCTCGCGCGCTCCAACAGCCGACTTCCATCCATATGGATAGGCAAATGATCGCGGTCTGTAACCGGCATAGCGTTCCACGGTATCGGTCGAATCAGCAATTTCCTTTGCCAGCCTTTTGTCATCGATACGATGCAGATTGACGTGGGTGACCGTGTGGGCTCCAAGGTGCACAAGCGGATCGAGAGCAAGCTTTCGTAATTCCGATGCGCTCATTACTGATTCATCGACAAGAGAAATTGCGTCAATCCCGACCGTCAGCGCGGCTGCATCAATGCGGGCTACCGCTTCGTCTTCATCGAAACACTGCATGAACTGCACGAGCCGGGTAAAGACCGCCGATTTTTGAGCCGGACTTGCCAAGCGGATATCGACAGCACCGCCGCCAAAGTCAAACCAGAAGCTGTCAGCTTCCGTCACCAGAGCAGCGATGGTTCTCCACCACATGGAACGATTGCGCTCCACGAAGCCGGTCGTGATGAAAATCGTGTAGGGGATGTTGTATCGGGCAAATATCGGAGCCGCAAATTCCGCATTGTTCCGATAGCCGTCATCCAGTGTGAAGGCGACATATTTCTGTTTGTTATCCGGCTCGGAAAGCAGTTTCGGCAAATCATGCAGATGCACGGGAACGAGGTCTGCTTCCAACGCCGCTTCTATTGCCATTGCGAGCGTTTGCGGTGTAATCGAAAGAATGGCGTTGGGATCGGAACGATCCCGCACATCGTCCGGTTTTACGTGATGCATTGTGAAGACAACACCGCGGCCGCCGGCTGAAGGGAAAAGCGCCGCCGCACCGGAAAGTGCGATAGCCTCCAGCCCCGCCCTGATCAGCGGATATTTCAAACTGCCCTTTATTGACCGCAGTGACATCGTCTCGAATACATTTCCCCGAGGGACCGGCTTCGCAAAGATAGAGCGCCAGCCCTGAACCCATCTGCCCTATAGCAATTTCATCACCCCGCGTGAATTGCTTTCACAACCCCTTGCTTCAAGCAAAAAGGCCGCACGCAAAGCGTACGGCCCTTTATCATAGTGTTCGTTAAAACTAACACCGAAAACCTATAAGCATAACTCATGGGTTTTCGGTTAAGCCCGAGTGGCGATTGAACTTTTTCAAGGCGTGATGCGTCAGCATCTCAGCGCCTTGGTATAACGTATCAAAGCGAAGTCGAGCTCTTCCACCAGTCGGTTCCGCCATCATGCGCGTACTGGTCGATTTCAGCCAGTTCTTCGGCGCTGAAATCCAGTCCCTTCAGGGCTCCCAGAGAATTTTCCAACTGCGCCACCGAGCTCGCGCCGATGAGCGAAGAGGTGACACGCGGATCGCGGAGCGTCCAGGCAATAGCCATCTGGGCCAAGGTCTGCCCACGACGCTCCGCAATGGCGTTCAGTGACCGGATACGTCCCAGCAGCTCTTCGCTCTGTGCGCTTGCCTTCAAGGAACCGCCCTGATTCGCTCGCGCGCCTTCGGGAATGCCATCCAGATAGCGCGATGTCAGCAAACCCTGAGCCAATGGCGAAAAGACGATGCAGCCGGTGCCCAGCTCATCGAGCGTGTCGAGCAGGCCGTTCTCGATCCAGCGATTGAACATGTTGTAATTCGGCTGGTGAATGAAAAGTGGTACACGTTCTTCCTTCAGGATCGCCGCCGCCTTTTGAGTGAGTTCGGGCGAATAGCTGGAAATGCCGACATAAAGTGCCTTGCCCTGACGGTGCAGATGCGCAAGCGCTCCCATCGTCTCTTCCAACGGCGTCGTGGCATCGACGCGATGTGAGTAGAAGATGTCAACATAGTCGAGCCCCATCCGCTTCAGCGATTGGTCCAGACTGGCAATCAGATATTTGCGGCTGCCGCCGATCCCGCCGTAAGGCCCCGGCCACATATCCCAACCGGCCTTCGACGAAATGATCATCTCGTCGCGATAGGGTCGAAAATCGGCCATGATGCGGCCGAAGTTTTCTTCAGCGGATCCGGGCGGCGGGCCATAATTATTCGCGAGATCAAAATGGGTTACACCCTGATCGAATGCACGACGCAGAATCGCGCGCCCGTTTTCATAGACATCCCGACCTCCGAAATTGTGCCAGAGGCCAAGCGATATCGCTGGCAAATCGATGCCGCTCCGACCGGTACGGCGATAGATCATATCTGACTGATAGCGATCAGCCGCTGCAGAATAATGCATAACGCATCTCCATGAGTGAAATGGTTTGACCACGCATGGAAGACAGCGCCGATCCCATGCATAACAGGTGTGACGCATATTTGATCCCAAAGGGGAACCGAGGCAATGCTAATCTGCTGAGTGTTACTCAACGAAAGAATGACGAATAATCAACAACGGCTCTTAACGTGATCCGACTTCCTCAGCGACCACCAATTTCGCGAGGCCCTGATCTTCGCGGATGAGATCAATCAGCCGTCGCAAACCAGATGGAACCTGTCGTCTGCTCGGATAATACATGGTCAGGGGCGGACCTTCCGAAGCCCAATCCGGTAGCACGGCTTCAAGCGTACCTGCGTCCAGGTAGTTCTTGACCAATGGCTCCAGACAATAGGCAAAGCCGATCCCGCCCAAAGCGGCTTCCACAGCCTGTTCGGTTTCATTGGCGCAAATCGGTCCTTTCACATCGACCCGGCGCAAGGAAGCGCCGTTCCCCAATTCCCATGCATATCGGGAATTGTCCCCGAGCCTCGTCTCTATACACGGCAAGCGGAGCAGATCGTCCGGCGTTTCGGGGCGCCCTGCCCTTGATATCAATGCCGGAGATCCGACCACGATCCATTGCAAGGGACCGGTTAACGCAACGCCAATCATATCCTGCGGCACCCGATCGCCATAACGGATCCCCGCATCGAAGCCCTCAGCGACGATATCAACCATCTGGTCATCTATAGTGATGTCGAGATGCATATCGGGATAGGTTCGCGTATAGCGCGGTAAGATGGGGGCGATGATCAGCCGTGCAGCATCACGCAACGCGTTGAGCCTTATGCGCCCCGATGGAAAGTCGCGCTGACTGGTCAGAGCTTCCAGGGCCTCCCCTATCGTCCGCAGTCCGCTTTCAAGTTGTGTCGCAAGTGCCGCACCGGCTTCAGTCGGTGTGAGGGAGCGGCTGGTACGGTTGAGCAATCGCACACCCAAGTCCGCCTCCAGTTTTTTCATACGATGACTGATTGCGGAGGTTGTAACGCCGAGTTCGATTGCAGCCTGCTTCATGCTTTGGCGGCGTACGATTGTCACGAATATGTTGAGATCAGCCAGCACGGAGCGATCGCGGTTCACTATTGTCTTCCTTTGATAGGCAGGTGATTTGATAGCTTAAACAGGTTGGTTTGTCGCTATTCTGGTCGCTTGGAATAACGTGCGCGGCCTAAACGCCAAAACCCCGCAGCATAGCTACGGGGTTTGTATTTTGGTTGCGGGGGCAGGCTTTAACGGCTGGCATAAAAGGGAGGCTGGGATTCTTGCCCACCTCCCGGCGCTGGCGAAGTCGAGGATGCCGAGCAGCTTGCCGCGTAGGGTGGCGTGCACCTCCCCGCGTTGGTCGCCGGGGGTGGGCCGATTTCTCCGATCAGCGCGCGGAGCGCTTCCGCCGCCAACCTGCCACCATCGGGATCGGTGGGCCTTTCGGTCAGACGCTCAACGCGAAGGCGGTAGAGGTTGGCGATGTCGGATGAACATCGGGAATATCGGCGGGCGCTTCGGCAAGGCGGGCGACAATCTCCGTCTTTTGCCGTTCGAGGTCATTCATGCGGGCCTTCATGCTCGGCTGATACATGCCGTCCTCAATGGCCGTCATAATTCCGGCAACAGCCTTGGCGATCTTCGCCAGCGCCTTGCGGCGGTTTCGGCTTGCGTGCGCCGGTCGCGGTTCAGCCGGTTCATTTCTTCGGCATAGGCGCGGATGGCTTCAGCCACCGCTTCCGACGACACCAGCTTTTCCTTGAGGCCGGTCAGCACGCGCGCCTCGATGTTCTGGCGGGTGATGGTGCGGTTGTTGTCGCCGGTGCCGCGCCGGCGATGGTTGAGGCAGGCATAGCGGTTCGGCGTGATGATGCCGACCTTGCCGCCGCAGCATCAGCAGGCGAGAAGGCCGGAAAGAAGATGAACCGGACGGGTCGCCAGATGCACGCGCTTCATCCGGCCTTCGCGGGTATTGGCCGGATTCGGCCCGAAGTTGGCCGCGATCTGCTTCTGCCGTGCGCGGGCGGCGCTCCACAGTTCGTCGTCCACGATGCGCAGGTGTGGTACCTCCGTCCTGATCCATTGGCTTTCCGGATTGAGGCGCGACACGGGCTTGCCGGTTGATGGGGCCTTGATGAACCGCATGCGGTTCCAGACCAGCACGCCGGCATATAGCTCGTTGTTGACGATGCTGGTGCCGCGCGAGACATGGCCGCGGATGCTGGTATCGCCCCATGCACGGCCAAGCAGGCCGGGAATGCCGT
Source organism: Ochrobactrum vermis (assembly GCF_002975205.1). NCBI lineage: Bacteria > Pseudomonadati > Pseudomonadota > Alphaproteobacteria > Hyphomicrobiales > Brucellaceae > Ochrobactrum > Ochrobactrum vermis. The sequence goes on from NZ_PCOC01000001.1 coordinate 2,206,452, forward strand.
CGCGGTTGAGATCCCTGGCAAGGCCTTCGAACTTTTGCCGGATGCAAATTCGCGAAGATGCGGCGGATGGTGTCGGCCTCCTCCGGGATGATTTCCCGCTCGCCCCGGATCGGCTCGCCGTTGGCGTCCAGCTTCTTGAGGACACGATAGTCGTAGCAATGCCCGCCCCCGCCTTGCCTTTCTCCACCCTGCCTCGAAGGCCGCGATGCGTCTTCATGGCAAGGTCCTTGAGGAACAGCGCGTTCATCGTGCCTTTCAGGCCGACGTGAAGCTCGGAGATTTCACCCTCGGCCAAGGTGACGATGCTGACACCTGCGAATTTCAGATGCTTGTAGAGGGTGGCAACGTCCGCCTGATCGCGGCTGATGCGGTCAAGCGCTCGGCCAGAAGGATGTTGAACTCGCCGCGCTGTGCATCGCACACGAGCCGCTGAATGCCGGACCGCAGGATTGTGCTGGAACCGGATATGGCCGCATCCTCATGGGAACCGACGATCTCCCATCGCTCCTGCGCGGCCCGCTCCCGGCACAGCCGGAACTGGTCGTTTCCAACTGCCCCTGAACCAGAAAGAATGAAGATTTAACGTTTTGTAACAGATATTTAGCTGCCATCGCACTGCGTCGTAGAAAAGGTATAAAAAAGAAAAGTTCTACAATTCAAATCCCCGATCTTGTCCAAAGTCGATGCCGAGGGTTATCATCAAGGTGTGGTTTTCTTCGCCAGCCGCACGCCCGGACCACTGCCGTTTTCGGAAATGAACTCGATACCAGCGGCTTCTAACGCTGCACGGATCGCTTCGAGATTATTAGCGTGAGGTAAGCGAACTCCTCGCTCGAAATCCACAACCGTCGGTCTGGATACCTTCGCTGCGTCAGCTAACTGACCTTGGCTTAGGCCCAGCATTGCTCGTGCTCCCCTACACTGAGCGGCAGTAATACTATTTGGCAATTGCCCGTCCCGTTGTTTGACAAAAAGAAAATATTTTGTTAATTTAACAAACATTGCATGCGCCAATGCTCGCAGCCGAGCGGGATGTTTGCACCATCTCGCCCGGCCTAACCACAACCTAAGCTACTTGGGAGCTCAGATCATGGCTGATTCTGACAATAGCACGACTTTGTCTTCCGTCACGCGCCGGATGTTGCTGACGGGCACGATGGCAACCACGGCAATGTTGTCGTTTGAATATGGCGCGGGCGCTGCCGAGGCACTTACCGGCAATGCCGCCTCCGACCCCGCGATGGCGCAGTGGCGGGCGTGGAAAGTTGCCTGTCTTAACACCGTCGCCTTATGCGAGAAACAGCAGAAGCTTGAGACCCAACTGATCAATGCCGTTGGCTTTCCGCATGTCAACGTCTATCTGCCGGACAAAGGTGCCACCGCCGCCATCTGGTGGCAGGGCGACATCGGGGAGTATTTCGAACGCCGTTCCGCCTCCGCCGATGTCCGCGCCAAAGCCAAGGCCGATCTCGCGGCCCATCAGGCCCGCTGGGATGCCGAAGATGAACGCATCGGCTATTCCGCCGCAAGGCAGGCGGAACGGATCGCCGCCGACCGTGAGCAGGAACTGCTGGACGCCCTGACGGACACGCCCGCCACGACGCTTGCGGGCGTGGCGGGCAAGCTCGATGCTGCCTTAAGCGAGGGCGCACCTTCCGAAGATTCCATGGAGTTCCCTTGGCCGCTGCTACGCTCGGCGTTTGATAACATTCTGCTTATCATGCGGCACGGGGTGCGTCATGAACCGTCCGCCCCCGGGAAAAGGCGGCGGACATGACCCTGCCTGAACACCTCGGCCATTTCCCCGAGAGTAAGCGCCGTGAACTGGAACGGATCGTACGAAACCTTTTCGATGAGTTCGAGGATGCACAAAAGAGCAAGCTGTCGGAAAAGAAGAAGAATGGCCGTATACTCAAGCTGGTTCTCTTTGTCCCTTATCGCTCTGAATATAACCTGCTGGTGGTCGTTACGCCCGAGACCTCTGCCGATCCGCGTTTTTGGTATCGGGCAGAAGAACGTTTCTTACGAGAACTGACGATCACCAGACATCTGGCAACGCCGGTCAATTTCATCGTTCACTCCATCATGGACGTGAACAATCAGCTCGCGCTCGGTCTGCCCTTCTTCGTGGACATCGCTCGCGACGGCATTTTGCTCTACGAGGCACCGGGCTTTCCCTTCGCCAGCCCCAAACCGCTCGATCCAGAGGCCGCCAGGGCTGAGATGCACCGGCATCTCGAGCACTGGTTCCCAAGTGCCGCGCATCGCTTCGAACTGGCGAAGGAGGCCATGGGGCGTGGCTATCACAGGGAAGCAGCCTTTGACCTGCACCAGACCGTCGAACGGCTCTATCATTGCACGCTGCATGTTCTGACGCTCTATCGCCCGAAATCTCACCGGCTGACCTTTCTACGCACCCATGCGGAACAGGTCGCGCCCCAGCTTATGGACGTCTGGCCCAGCGACAGCCGTTTTGCCGCGCGGTGCTTTGCCCGCCTCGAACGCGCCTATGTCGAGGCTCGTTATTCGCATCACTACAAAATCACAGGCGAAGAACTGGCTTGGCTGGCCGAGCGCGTGAAGGAGCTGCAAGAAACCACCGCCGCAATCTGCGCTGCACACCTCAATGGGTTCGACCGCGCAGGAATGTGGAAACCGAGCCTCACCATGACCATCAGGTTGCCCTGAGCGTCAATCGCGGCCAGGGATCAAAGTACGAGGCTCCTTTTGCCAAGCCCATGGCTGAGAAGCGAGTCAGCTCGTCTGCTTCGGAGCCGGTAAGCAACATAAAGCTCGGCCGCTTCGCACCTTCAAATCGGACGTTGTTTCCCGAAAGTGGACGAACCTCACTTCAGTTTGCTTACAGCCCTCAGATAGTTCGATTCCTGCCAAGGGATTCGAACTGCTCGACCTGCCGCCATCGTCAAACACCGAAAGCCCCGGCGCTATTGCATCCGGGGCTTTGTGTTGTCGGCCTGACTGTCTAGCGAGCGCCTGCTACACTTCGATTTCGAGTGTTTTATATGACAGATTTGGTTGCGGGGGCTCGCAACCACCGATACCGACATTCGCTTGAAATAGCGATCTAGCAACATTAAAATTAAGGTTAGACAAAGTACACTGAAAGTCCGCTGCGGAATCGTAGGGTTATCCGTCCATCCATATTGCCAGCACTCCAAAGCTTCAGCTAGGTCAGCTCGCCTCTTTCCAGATCGGCAATAATCTTGTCGGTTACTTGTTTGTTGACATCTGTTTTCTTTTCCTTTGATCGGGTTGCGCATGCAACCGATCTGCCGCGCTGGCGAAGAGAGGGGGGAAACCGTCCAGACCAAAAGCGTCCGGAGTGGTGCGGGCGCAAGGCTAGGCCTGAGCCACGGCCCGGATGCTTTTGCCCGAAGGGCTTGGTCTTGACGGAGGACGGGGCTGCAAGCCCCCAAACAGAAAGCTGAAGACCGCAGGGCGCATAAAAGAGCCCTGCTCAGCAAAAGGGCCGCAAAAAGCGGCCCGTCAAACGCAAGGGATGGATGCCGAATGGCGGAGACAACAGACTCGGTTCACGACAGCCCGGTCCTGTCTGTAACAGGATGAGGTATTCGAAAAGCTCTTACTCAAACACCCTAAAGACCAGCATCAAATATAGAAGCGATAAGAGGGATTGGGTGTCGCGTTATCTGACAACTCGCACATCAGTTCCCCTACACGCCTTGCAAATAGCAGTGTGATCGGGAAACGGGTAATCCCGTCACTGGAATTCCAGTTCATTTTGGTCAATGCCAGGATTTCCTCAGCACGCGCCCGAATGTCGGTTTCACCGCAAGAGCCAATCTCCAGAGGAGCCGGAATGTGCATTCCTGGGAACTCGTTCCACCACGGGATATAGCCGCTCGTGAACAGATAGGAATGACCATCCAGCGAACACAGTGTGCCGCGCCAGGGTTCTTCGGTTCCTTTGCGGACGACACGAAACGAGGTATTGCGCAGCCAGATCAGATCGCAGTTGGCGACCCTATCTTTGGCAGCCGTCCGGAAACCCCGTTCTTCTTCGGTCTGATAGTTTGTGGTTTTATGAATTACCACGCGGTCGGGCGTCACTCCGGCTCGCCGCTCGTACTCTTCGAGTATTTGCTCAAGCAATTGACGCGCTTGCGCTTCATTTAGGTAGGGTTGGCGATCACGCTTCTGGTCATGATCAATGCTCGCCCCTTTGATCGCGTAAGGTTCGATATCTGTCGAATAAGCCTGCGCCACACTGGCATAGACCAGATGGCCGCCACGCTTTTTCATGTGGTGAAAGGAAATCCCGACAAAGCAGACATTCTTCGGCAGGTCAGCAGGCCGCCACGGGATGCCCTTAGATTTGTAGTAGATAGAAACGGCAGCGTTCCAGACACGAGTAGCCTGACTTTGCCCCTTATCGTCTGGCCGTTCGATTGTGTCCCGTCTGACGACCTGGATCGGAACAGCCTGACTATCAGACATGATCTTGGCTTTCAGCGCACGGTAGAACGTTCGGAACAGCAAATCGTCTGCCATTGTATAGAGGGCACTCGCCGCTTCGAGCTCGTCTGGCGAGGGCTGAAAGAGCGCAAGCTGGTCGCTTTCCTCCTCGGCGCGCAAAAATTCCAGCGCCCGGCGTTCTTCTGGTGACAGGCCGGGGTTCATGACGCGCAAATCACCGAGTTCAGGCTTGATGCACAGGATTATGCAGTCCGGGGCCTCGTCCCCGTACAGACTGCTGATCTCGTATTCGAAGAGCTCGACCAACTCACCGAATTTCTGGCCCTTCAGCGCATCGCGAAAAAGCTGATCATATTTCGAAGAAGAAACAATCCGTCTGTGCCGTTTCTCCATCATGAATTTTGCATTCAAGGCCTTTTCTAGTCCCGGCCAATTCCGGAAACGCGCGGAGTTATTCTCCTTCGCCGGAATGAAAGTCTCAAATCGCGACAGCCATGCAACGGCAGCATCGATATCTTCTGACAGGCCTACAAAGCCCAGCTTGATCTGCCGCAGACCCGTGTTATCAGATGGCCCATTCTTTGGCAGTCCCCGGCGTGGATCGATGTCGGTTTTCGCATTTGAAAACTCGATTCTGGGCTCACGCAGTACGTCGATCTTCATTTGAATCGTCATGATCCACCAGCCCTTCTTCTGTTACATCCTGGGTGTAAAAACTGCCTTCCAGCACCAAATCAGGCACGTTTTCATCACCGATATTTATCGTTTGTCCTCCTTGGGATAGGAACCGCCCCCAGAACACGAGATCGCTCTCAACATTGGTATTTCTATCGAAGCGAATTCGACGCGTAGCACGGCTTGTCCGCATGTATCCTGACAGCGGCGTGATGCCGTCCTGCTTCGTGAACATATAAAACGGTTTAATCCGCACGCCCCAGCCATTGCCTAGGCGCACGATCTCGTAGCCGAAACCTTCGCATTCAAACCACGGCTTTCCGTCATCCCCGCGCTTTTTGACAACATCGCGTCTGATACCCTTCCGCCGAGGAGTGTCGTAAACAATGGTTCTGTTGTCTTTATTCCTACTCTGGAAATAGGCCCGCTTCGCCGGATGGCCCTTCTTCGTCTTTTCAACGACAAGACCGTCCTTCTCGAAGAACCGAATATGCTGCTCAAAATGCTTGCGTATCAGCCAAGCAATTTTCCGGTGCAGCACAATGTCTGAACCCGCCTCTGTCAGCGAAATGACTGTCGTCTCTTCCAGAAGGACATTCGCGAATAAAAGGTTGGCGATAGGGGCAGGCAAGAACGTCCACAAATCGCCGCTGCGGCGCTCATAGACGAATGTACCGGCTTCATGCAGCGGAACGCCCCGCCCCAGATCGACGCCCTCTCTGATCTTGAGGCGCGTAATCGTCTCAGGCAAAGCGGAGAACATCAGCGAGTTTATCGTATAAGTACCCACCGGGCGGGTATCGATCGACACGGAGGCTGATCCCGCAGAAGCGCCCGGCCTGAAAAGCTTGGCAAGGAATCCATCCTCTCCCGGCGGGAAAGCGAATGATGCAGAGCCGCCAGCTTCGAAACAAAGATCGAGGGTGTCGGATAACCCGGTACCCGCGCGTTCCATGGCGCTAATGCCAAAGAATACATCGCATAGGGTTCTGTTTCGGAGATCGCTGAACTCCGGCACGGGAGAGAACGCACCTTCATCGTTTGTCTCAAGTCGATTTTTCGACTGCGCAGACATTCCACCAGGGTTGGAAAAGCACACAGCAGAATTTCCGTCCACGTCGATTTGACTCGGCGCAACCATCTCATAATCCCGGTGAACAATCATGTTGACCAGCATTTCGATCAGAGCGCGTTCAGGGTATGCGGCGCGCGTATAATGCTTTTGCTTGCCTTTAACCTTGATAATGGGATTGACATCTTTGCTTTCCAGCCACTCAAGCAATGCACGATATTGAGAGATGAGATTGCCTTCGAAAACGATGCGCCTCTTTCCGGAAATAGTCGCGGAAATCACAGAGTGCGGAAAAAAGCGTTCAGGATTTCGACCAAACAGCAGGATGCACGCATTTGTCGGCTGTTCGGAAGCATCCTTTTTCTGGGCCAATAGGCCGATCTCGCGCATCAGTGGCTTGAGCTGATCCGATGTGAGACTACCACGCTCAAGTTTCTCGCAATATTGCCGGAGGGTTACCAGCGCCAGGTCCGCATCGACATCAGCCCAGACAGCCCCGTCACATATCCGGTCATCAAAGCTGTCTCCGGCTTCGGCCACAGGAAGGGCGACGAACCGCTGGACACCGGCAAGCTCCACATTCAAGTCGGACAGAATTTCATCAAAGCCTTTGATCCCCAGTTTTTGAAAATTACTTCCCAAGCGGTCCGATAACACCTGAACATTTGGGTGAAGATGCTCACCTGCTCTCACACACCAGAATATACCGTGCCGGAATTTCTGATCTTCGGCTCCGAGGAGCGACGACATGATCGACGGCTCGTAACCTCGATAGCCCATGACGATCAAGGGTGAGAACTCAAGGAGCGGATGCAGCTTTTCCAGGAGAGCGCTATCCAGAGTTTGCGTCTCATGAACAAGGTTTCGGTCGGTATACTGTTCTGCCTTGCCGTGAAGCCAGACAATCTGAGCCCTCGCGAAGGGGTTAAATTCGTTGAAGTCGTCTGGCCTTCGATTGATTTCCGCAACATGCCTTATATGAGGGTGCTTCTCCCCGAGCGCCATCGGCAGGCACAAATCGAAATTGGTGGTCATCACCGTTCCGGCAAGCCCGCGCAGCACGAGATCAGATAGGGCGCGGTAACCTGAACCTAGCTCGCCCTTTAGACTGACGAGCTCCAACAACAACCGCCGTCTATAGGCTTCCGGCTTGAGCAAATTCTCGACGACGAGCGGAAAATTCTCGGCGAGATGATCATCTCCATGAATAAACCACTCCTGCTGATGCAGCCAACTGGTCCATTCCGAGGGTTTAATGCGCTCGGGAAGAGTCCTGCCTCCAAGCTCACGCTCGGCATAGACTTGCTTGGCAAGGCGACGGACGCTTTCCGCCGCAAGAGGAACACCGGAGGAAAATGAGGCCCCCGCCCCCAACAAAAATGTGGGGCGAGCGTCGTTGTCGGGCCTCAACAGCGAGGCAAGAATCGAAACGCTAGTTTTGTGGCTCATACAACCAACGTAACTAATCACGAGAACAACTCAAGAACATTTGATGTGCCAAGCTGGAGTTTTCCTCACTTTCACTAAAACAACACGCCACCACAATGCGGCAGCTGCTACCAAGCCGGCCAGCCCAGTTCGGCAGGCACGCCAGAGTCTGATTGCGTGGATAAGATCAGGGCAAGCAATGGTTTTGATTGATTAAATCTGATCAGAACCTAAGCTTTTCAAATGAGTAAGGGGAGGAACCATGAAAGCAGGACCAGTTACCATTCGGCAGCTACTTGAAAACCGCCAGCGATTCTGCGTTCCGATCTATCAGCGTCACTATGTATGGACCCGCGACAAGCAATGGCTCCCCTTCTGGAACGATGTGCGCACCAAAGCCATCGAACGCCTCAACGGGCGGGAACGGAGGTTTTCCCACTTCATGGGGGCTGTTGTTCTAGAAGCGCGCGGCAGCGTATCCTCCCGCCAAGTTACCTCGTTCCAGGTAGTGGATGGGCAGCAGCGCCTGACTACCTTCCAACTGTATCTCGCGGCAGCACGCGACTACGCCAAGCAGGCAGGATTCGACGACACGGTTGGGCTGGTAGAGGGCTACTTGTTCAACGAAAAGCAACATCTCATGGAAGATGCCGAGGTGGAGAAATTCAAGGTCTGGCCAACGAAATACGATAGAGTCCTGTTTCAGGATATTGTCACGCTGGGCCGCCTGGAGCTTCGAAAGAAATACAGCGCTCACTTCTACAAGGGCAAGGACAAGATTTACGACTATAGCACCGTGCCAAATCTACTGGGCGCCTATGGATTCTTCTTTGAGCATATTCGTCATGCGGTTGAGAGCGACGATCTGGAAGACGATTTTGCCGAAACGATTGACGGCGCGCCGGACGAGGAAGATGAGGTGGCACAGGAAACCTTTGATCAAGATCGTGCGGCGATGGAGCTGCGGCTGGACGCGCTGTGGGAGTCGCTGATTGAAGAATTCAAGGTTGTCGAGATCATACTCGAAGAGGGCGACGATGCTCAGGTTATCTTCGAAACGCTGAATGAACGCGGTGAACCTTTGCTAGCGGCGGACCTAGTACGCAACAATATCTTTCACCGTGCTGATGCCCGGCAAGAAAAGGCTGAGAAGCTCTTTGAAAAGCACTGGAAGGATTTTGAAGCCCCCTTCTGGAGCGAGATGGAAAAGCAAGGGCGGTACAAAAAAGCCAGGATCGAATTCTTCCTTGCGAACTTCATTGCAGGTCAGGTCGCTGGAGAGGTTACGCTTTCCAAGCTATTCAGCGAATACAAGGCCTTCTTAAAGGTGCAGGCCGACCGGCCGGGCGGCGGCTATCAAACCGTCGATGCGGAGCTCACGGATCTCGCGCGCTACGGTGCGCTATACCGAAGGCTCCTGGAAAAGAAGCTAGATGATCCGCTCGGTCACTTCGCTTGGTTGCTGAGTCCATGGGACGTGACAACGGTTTATCCATTGATCCTCCGGCTTTGGGCTGAAGATGGCATGGGTGACGGTGAGCGCCATACGTGCCTGGATACGGTGCTGTCACTCATCGTAAGGCGCGCCATTTGCGGGCTGACGACAAAAAATTACAACAAGTTCTTTCTATCGGTGCTTAGGCACCTCGAAGCGAAGGGCTTCAGCGCCGAAAGACTGTCTGCCTTTCTTATCGCCCAAACGTCGGAAAGCGCGCGCTTCCCGACAGACCGCGAATTTGAGGCGGCATGGCTGTCCGCGCCTGTCTACGGCAAACGCCTGACGCCACTGCGCGTCCGTGCGGTGTTGGAAGCAATAGAGCGTCAAAAGCGTCATAAATTCCATGAAACTGAACATTTAAGCACAGACCTCTCTGTGGAGCACATCCTCCCGGCTGAGTGGAAAGCGCATTGGCCCCTAGGCGACGGTAACCTCGTCAGCAGCGATGAAGCTTATCAGGCTGTCTTTGCGATGGACGAAGATGAAACTCGGGTCGGCCAAATCATCCGAAGACAGCGCCTTCTGAATACATTCGGCAACCTGACGATCCTAACTCAGCCGCTAAACAGTAGCGTCCGCAACGGAAGATATGAAATCAAGCGCAAGGCCCTGCAAGATCATTCGCTCCTGGTGATGAACCGGGAAATCACGAAGGTCGAGAATTGGAACGAGGATACTATCGAGGCGCGAGGCAAGTTGCTTTTCGAAACAGCCCAAGAAGTGTGGCCATATCCGAGTACTGTGATCTCAAAGGCAGCGCTTGATTAGGTGGCGAGGCGGTAGGCTATTTTACCCAGCCATCTGACTCATATATGTCCCGATAATCACCTACCGATAGATACGTGATCCCGAGCCCTTCGAAGAATGGCCTTCGGCTGTGTGTTCCGCCTTTATTTCTAACGTCTATATACCAACTGGGCGCACTCCATTCGGGTACGAGTTTATGGATGCGCGCCCGTTCCAGGAACAGCCAACGTAAGAAATTTTCGTCCTTCCCGAAACGGAAACCGAGCATCAGGATCGGACTAAAGAAGAATATGTCGAGCCAAGTATTGCTTCCACGCCACTCTTGTGCGCCACTCTTCGCAGACGCCCGCAAGCCTTCTTTGCCGTAAACCCAGGTTCGAGCACGCTGAACAGATCCCATATAGTGAGTGAGGCCCAACCTGATGCTGCGGGAATATTTCATCATCCCGTGTGGGTGCCAGATCGCAAACTCATCACGTGGATTTCTGATCTGCCTGTCAGAGAAATAAGATGCCCACGGATAATAGTCCGTGAATTTCTGCTCGGCGCGATACAGCTTTGCACCGATCGACGCAGAAAGGTTCTCGTCAAAATTCACGGTAAGGAGCGGCACGCGGTGCTTCTGTGCCCACCTGACAATCGTGCGATGGTGCTCGGCGGGCTTCCAGCCGCTCATCAGCTCACAAAAATCAGATTGCAGGGTACTGCGATCATCCTTTGGTCGAGTAAGGTCCAGCAAGTCAAAGAATTCTGTATTGGACATCTCGTCTGCGTCCGTAGCCGAAAGCTTGAGTCCGTTCCGTGTCGCGAGAGTACCTAACAATCCTTCCCAGCTGGAGGAGCCATCACCGTTGAACCGGTTAATACCATTCCCGACAAGTAACGCAGGCCTGACACCAGCCGACAGAATTTTTGTGAACTCTTTGGAATGATCGACCATTTTCAGTTCGCCGCGTGATCGCCTCGAAGCGACAAGCGAGCTCCCTGCGGGTTGTAGGTGTAGTTGCTTATGCTGCCATCCTTGATCCTCTCCACAACCTCATCGACCACGAACAGCGGCACCAAAAACCACTCCCTCGGCACGACCGGATTGCCGAAGCGATCTTTGATCTTGATTTCAAGCTTTGCAGGCTCGAACACCCGATGGATCAGGTTTTCGAGTTTCGCCCGGCTGATGTTGTAAAGTTTGTAGGTTGCGACGATTTCCACGTCCGCCAGCAAGAAGGTGGCATCGAGCTTGGCGTTGGCAATGCGCTTTTCGACGCTGCCGCTGGTCACTCCTATTTTGTGCACGATGTCGCGGTTCTCGACCACAAGAGGATGGTTCGATTTGCTGCGCAGAACATAGATCGTTCCGCTGGCGGTATCATCCTCATCGGTCTCCTCGGCAAAAAGCGGCCCGGCGCTTGGCTCGGTGATACGGCGACCCGCTTCGTCCTTGTAGAGAGCGCGCTGAAGTGACCGCAGCAACAGATTGCTTTCCGTCCCGTTGGAATAGATCACGCGCAAACGGGCGTCTGTCTCGCCATTCGGAGCCTTAATCGGTTCGCCGACATCCGCGACATAGGCAGTCTGCCCGCCCAGAATGAAAAACTGACCTGCCGTGATTTCGGCTTTCAGGAAACCCGCATCCTTTACGAATTTCCGTGTCGTGCGCACGCCGCTTTTCAGATCGGCCTGGACCTGGTCGAACAGTGGCTTGAATTTATCGAAATCCTCGCAGCGTTCACGGTTGGCAATCTCCTCGGCGGCCCGTTTTTCTGCCGTTGAGCGAACATGCTTCAGTGTCGTGATCTCTGGCGCTTCCGCTTCGATTCCGAGTTCGGCCAGAAGCGCATCATCGTCCATTTCGTCAATATCGGGCTGAGCGGTGGCAATCTCATCGCCAAGTAAGCCCTGATGATCGAGCGGTTCGACTAGCGCGCGGCACTCTTCCAGCGAACGGATACGATCCAGCCGAACGGCATAAAGCCGCTCGAAAATGTCGCGGTCTTCGCCGTGGCGTGGCGCGCGGCCATGCTCTTCGACAAAGCGCTGAATTTCTTCAAAGCCTGCGATAATCCGCTCTTCGCGCGGCGTGCGGCTGCCCGCTTTCTTGGTTTCGACCTCAACCCCTAATTCAGCAAGCAGAGCATCATCTTCATCGGTGAAATCAGCCATTTGCGGCCTCCGCTTTCATGCGCGCGAGGAAAGCCACACCTTCCGCCATCTTCCGTTCCCACGCATCGGCGGCGGTGATGGACGGCAAACGTCCGCGCTCCTGCTTGAATTTCACCGCGCGGCGAGCAAGATCGCGGGCCTCTTCGGGTGTCAATTTGACATTCTTGCCGGAGATGACGGCAGCGACCTGCTTGAGGCTCTCCTCGTTCATCGTCTTGGCAAGGATCGCGTAGGCTTCACCGAACGGATTGATGCGGTCGATCAGGTCAATGTCGAGCTCTCGCACATCCATGGCGATCTTCCGGATGCCGTCAAGCAAGGCGGTATTGCCGGATTTCGGAGCTTCCCCATCGGGGTTCAGCGCGGCTTTGGCCTGCTGGGTCAGGTTCAGAGCTGCAATAGCATGCTGGCGCACGGCCTCCTGATCCTCGTCGTCCAATTCCGGATATTTATCCTTGATGATCTTACCAAGGCGGACCTGGGTCAGCTCTTCCGGCACCAATTCCTCATCGAACAGGCCCCGTTCAATTGACCTCTTGTCCTGAACGAAAGCCGTGATGACCTCGTTCAGGTCTTCCTGGCAAATGCGCTGGGCCTCTTTGCTTGTCGGCTCGGCAAGCCCCTTGATCTCGATCTGGAATTCACCGCTCTCTTCGTTGAAACCGACATTGTATTTGTTCGGATCATAACCGCCCTCGCCATAGTCGAAGCCGGGTGTCGGCTCGCTTTCCAAGCGCTTGGGCGTGAAATTGAAACGGGGCGCGAGCACCTGTTCCATGAGCAAGCTCGCCGCAATCGCTTTCAGCGTATCGTTGATCGCTTCCGTCACGGCCTCCTCGGACGCATCCGGTTCGGCAATCAGATTGGTGAAACGCGCGCGGGCTTTGCCAGGGGCATCACGTGTCGCGCGGCCAATGATTTGAACGACCTCGGTCAGGCTAGAGCGATAGCCAACGGTGAGGGCGTGCTCACACCAAATCCAGTCAAAACCTTCCTTCGCCATGCCAAGGGCGATGATGATGTCCACATATTCGCGGTTTGTCTTCATTTCGGGCGACCGGAGGCTTGCCTGGATTGTCGCCTGATGATCGGGATCGACCAGATCGGCGATTTTCAGGATGCGGCCATCGGGCCGCTTCACCAGTTGAAAGCCGGTTTCTGGATCGGAGCCCTGCCAAGACCCCAGCTCTTCAATGATATGCTCGACTTCCCTGATCTTGTCCTTGGTGCTTTCACGCGAATTCACCGAAGGTATATGGATGATGGTTTTCTCATCCGGGTCGAGCACTTTCAAAATGTCGTCCGAATAGGCTCCAGCGTAGAAGAAGTAGCCGATATCGAGTGATTTCAGATATTTATAGCCGTTGAGCTGCTGATAGTAGGTGTAGGTAACGGGCTCGAACTTGGTCTCGTCCTCGGGCATCAGCACGGGCTCGGCGTCGCCCCGGAAATAAGAGCCGGTCATGGCAACGATATGGGTCTTGCCGCGCCCGATAAGCTGACCAAGATGCGAACCAAGCTTGTTGTCGGGATTGGCGGAAACGTGGTGAAACTCATCCACCGCGATCAGCCTGTCATCGAAAACCTCGATGCCGAACTTATCGACGGCGAAGCGGAAAGTGGCATGGGTGCAGACGAGAACCTTGTCGTCGCCTTCCAGAAACGCTTTCACGGAATTGACCTTGCCGCCGTCTGCGCCGGGCGCATTGCAAAGGTTCCATTTCGGAGAGACATGCCAATCCCAATAGAAGCCGTGCTTCGACAGCGCCTCATCGGCGAAGCTGGAACCGATGGATTTTTCCGGCACAACGACAATCGCCTGTTTGCAGCCCTGATTGTTGAGCTTGTCCAGCGCGACGAACATCAGCGCCCGGCTCTTGCCTGATGCCGGAGGCGATTTGATCAGCAGATATTGCTCGCCCCGCTTCTCGTATACCGCCTCCTGCATAGGCCGCATGCCAAGCTCGTTCGGCTTGGTGGAGTTGCCATTCCGCGCGTAGGTGACGGAAACGGAGGGGACGGATTGGATCATGGAACTAGCTTTCGTTGATTAAATCGACGTAGAAACAGGCGCGCTGTCACGAGAGATATTTGAAGCCTGAACGTCGCGTCTTCTTCTTCAGATAGTCCTGGATGCCCACCATGCGGGTGCATTCGGCTCATTAGGCCTTGCACATATTGAGGCTTCTGATTGTTAGCATTCCATTCGTTGTAGTCGTCAAAGAGGAATGGCGGCTGTGTAGTGCCAAGAAAATCACGTTTGGCTTTGCCGTCGCCACTCCCGTTATAGCCAAGTGCCACCGCAATCTCGTTCAGGTAACTTTCGTAAAAATTCCGCAGCGCACCGTTTGCCGACGACCACTCTCCCCTGCTGAAGGCCGACACGGCCTGTCGCAAATGCCCTTGCGCCACGCTGAAACCATGACGGGTTAACAAAAGCTCCACTTCATTTTCTGCTTCTCTAAAATCAAGCCCAGGCAAATCCTCAGGCATCATACGTCGCAAAACTCTCGTAGTGGATTCGCTAGGGCGCTGCCACGGGCGCAATACCTCTTCTGTTTCAACCTCTTCATCGACTTCGAAGCCGTCAAAACGGAGTCCGGCGACCAGCTTTGTCCAAGCGTCGGTTTTGAGTGCTTTGGGAGGAGCCCTTAAAGCAGCTTCAATCAGAGCTCTCGCCAGCGGCATACGTCCAGCCTCGGTAAAAACTTCGAGACCATCCTCGATCGCAATTCGCGCCAGGTTTGCAACTCGGCCCGACTTGCTCGACGAATTGCATTTCCCAACAATATCCCACTGAACCTCAAGCACCTCCATATCGTTGTGTGATTTGAAGTCCCCCAACACCTCGGCTGCGGCCACCACTGTCATTCGGTTGAATTCGGTCATGCAGCCCCCTCGGTCACTGACGTTTTTTTACGGAGGAATGCCATTGGGTCCCAATCCGTATTGAGTGCTGCGCGACTTCTCACGGATATTCGGAAATGTTGGCGCAGATCATCCGCGATCTCCAGCGCATCCAGGCCGAGCTGAGCATACCCCCTCTGGCGCGGCTCAAAGAATTCCTCGTAGTCAGGCGGAAATGCATGTTCGCTTGAAGCCGAAATATGTCTGTCGGTGCTTCTTGCCTTGTTTGGCAAGGCAAGAATTCGATGCATCAGAGGCTCCGGCATACTCCGCCAGTCAATGTCCTCGGGAAAATCAAGCGGATCGGGCGTGGAAACTTGCGCTTCGCAATACTCTTCTCCGCTCTCAGCGCGTCTCGCTGGACGTCCGCAGGCCGTTCCGTCATCATAAACCACGTCGATGCACTTATCGGCATACTCTTCTAATATGCAGATCAACCGAATGGCGGCATAGGAGCCGTCTCGGCGACGAGCAAGCCAGGACGTCCAAACCTCTTTGGAAATCGTGATCGCGCTTCCGACGACAACGCCAGCCAATCCTATGAGAGCTTCAATCATGCCGCCCCCTGCGTTTTGGTCATCTTCGTATAAAGCTCGAAGAGCTTTTCGAGGCGTTCGGTGTCATTGCGGAAACGGCGACCGATATAAATGCGCTCCAAAACCTCATCATTGTTATCATGCGCCGCACGCAAGTCGGCGGGCATTTTTTCAGGGTCATAGAGATCGGCGATGGTTGCCGGGAAATGTCCCTCGCGCGCGAGTAGGATGTCTTCCGCGCAGCGAGTCAGGTCGGCCTTGTTCTTTTCGGTCAGATTGGGAACGGGAAAGGTATTCCAGCCAAGCGTGTTGGAATAGGAGAAATCTGTTCGCATTCGGGAGCAAACAATCCCTATCCAAACCCAGTGCAGTTTTGATCCAATGATAGCCAAATTAAAAAGAGGCGCATCGTACAACGCAAAGGCTTTTTCTTGAATGATACTTTCTGAAGGGAGTAGTCCGACTGGCAAATAAGGTCGGTTTTCGGAGCTGACGCGCGGGACGACCATAACATAGCGCGCAGCAGTTACCTGTTCGCGAAATTGATAAGGGGTGTTCGCAAGTTTCTGGGCCGCAATGTCCTTCTTCGCCGCTCTGCGAGCAGCTTCAACTTTCAAGACTCTCTCTGCAATCGATTTAAAGCTCATGGCGTCTGAAAGTTCGCTTTCTTTAATCCATAAGCAAACTCTTGGTGATGCCGATATGAACTCCTTCGATCCGTATAGAGGACGAAGATATTTTGCAGTACCCGGCTCGTCATTAATCATAGCACGGCCTTCATCACGACTAAAAATCAGAGGCGCTCCGTAGTACGGATGGTTTCCGAACTGCATTGGTGTCAGCCCACCTATCGGACGACTTCGTGATTTAACTTCAATGTTTGCGGCGGGGACCAAGTACGCGTTAATGTTTTCAACGTCTTTACGTATTGTTTCTCCGTTAGGATCGAGGAAATATAGGCTTCGTTGCTTCCCGATATTTCGTCCAATACCAACAATGGCGACGGTTACACCAGCATTATGACTGGCAAGATTTGCCCACTTAAAAGAAGTATGGGCAAAGGAAATCTCATTTCCTGTCGAAAAAATATGAGGCCAAAGGATCGAGACTTGCTGCCCTTGGCATATTGAATTTGTTGACACAAGAGCGGCAGACGTTGGCGTATGAACTCCAAAATCTGCGGCTTTCATGAACCAACCCGCAACATAGTCCAGTGACTTCCAGCTTTTTATTCTCCCCTCGAAAATGCTGCCTAGGTCGTCCTTTTGTTCTTGTGATTGCCATTTCGAACCTAGATATGGCGGATTTCCGCAGATGTAGGTTTCACCTCCTTCGTTCTCGAAGTCGATTTCCGCTTGATCAACGGGTGACATAAACAAGTCATCTGCGTGGTGCTTAACGCCCGTCCCTGTGGGCGGGCAGATACTAAGCCAGTCGAGCCGCAAGGCGTTGCCGCAAGTAATCCAATTCATGGCGTCGAGGGGCAGAAACTCGGCAAGTGCCTCCTTCTGACCACGATAAAGTACATCGCATTGATACTCGGCGATAATCAGGGCGAGGCGTGCAATCTCGGCTGGAAAGTCGCGCAACTCGATCCCGCGAAAGTTCGTCAGCGGGATTTCAGTGCGGCGGTCGGCTTCGCCGCGCCGCTTATTGATCTCGGCTTCGATAGCACGCATTTCCTTGTAAGCGATGACAAGGAAATTGCCGGAGCCGCAGGCGGGATCAAACACGCGAATGCGCGCCATGCGATTGCGGAGGTTTAGAAGTTTGCGGGCGTTTTCCCCGGCCTCTTCAAGCTGCTCCCGCAGATTATCCAAAAACAGAGGATTGAGAACCTTCAAGATATTCGGCACGCTGGTGTAATGCATGCCGAGCGCGCCGCGCTCCTCATCATCGGCCACAGCCTGGATCATCGACCCGAAAATATCGGGGTTGATCTTTTTCCAATCGAGCTTCCCGACATGCAGCAGATAGGAGCGGGCGATCTTGGAAAAGCGCGGAACCTCGGTGCTGCCGGAGAATAGGCCGCCGTTCACATAGGGGAAGTCGTTTGCCCATCGTGCGATGCTGGTGCTCGCGCGATCTTCCCGTTTGGTGTTCATCGCGCGAAAAATCTCGCTGATCACCTCATGGGTATTCGAGCTGTCCTTGTCGCTCATCTTTTCGATGGTCGCGGTGAACAGATCATCCTTCAGGAAGATATCCGTGTCCTCGGCAAAAAAGCTGAAGATCAGGCGGGCCATGAAATGGTTCATGTCGTGGCGGCGGGCAGCGGAACTCCATTCCGGATTGTCTTTCAAAAGCTCGATATAGAGCCGGTTCAGCCGCCCTGTCGCCTTGATGTCGAAGGCGCTTTCACGGATTTGCTTGACGGTGGAAATGCCCGCAAGCGGCAGGAACACACCGAAATGATCCGGGAAATCCGGGTAGTTGCAAACGACGACTTCGCCTGTGTTCAGGTCTTCCGCCTGGAACTCCTTGCCATCCGTGGCGAGCACGAATTTCGCCTTGGCGCGTGTCGTCGCCGGGCTGGCCTTGAGCTTGCCGAGCGTTTCAGTCACCGCCCCCTCGGGCGCAACCGCGATGTGGATATTGCTGGTCTGGAGAACACCGCCCAGATCGGACTTGTTGGTCTCACCACTGCGGAGACGCCGAAGCGTGGTCTCCTTCGCCCCGAACGCCTGAAGGAACGCGAACGGAAATTCGTCTGCGTCAAACGGCAGTTCGGCGAGAGCCGATATGGCTTCTTCGATCTCTACGGCGTTCATTCTTCACCCATTGGCGCGACGGGCGCTTCGCCGATGGTTTCGGCCTGGCCAGCGCGCTGCATTTTCTTTGCCGCAATGTATTCCCGCATGAATTCCCGGATGACCTGCGCGGCAGGGCGATCCTGCTCGCGGCACATCTTCAGGAATTCATCGCGAAGCTCCCGCTCGACACGGATTCGTATTCCGGCATCTTTTTCCTTCATGAGTCGGAGTGTAGCCCTTGGATACACATCAGGCCAAGATGGGTAGGCGCATAAAGGCGAAGTTATCCGCAATTCCAACCATGGGGCGTGGCAACTTGGATGGTATCCGCCGTATTGTTGGTTTGCACGCGGAACTGAGCCAGTTTTTCCACCGAGAAGTGAGCCACCTCTAAGTATGGTTTTCTGATCAGGGTTTAGTCAAGGGATTGGCGTTTTGTCCTCTCTTCTGTGCTGCGGCTGCCGAGCTGGCCTTGAAGCGGAAGCTGTCGTTCCCTGTTTCCAGGATATGGCAGCGATGGGTCAAACGATCGAGCAATGCGGTTGTCATCTTGGCGTCGCCGAAGACGGTTGCCCATTCGCTGAAGCTGAGGTTGGTGGTAATCACAACGCTCGTCCGTTCATAGAGCTTGCTCAGAAGGTGGAAGAGCAGTGCTCCCCCTGAGGCGCTGAACGGCAGGTATCCCAACTCGTCGAGGATGAGCAGATCAAGGCGGACCAAGGTCTCTGCGATCTGCCCCGCCTTGCCTTTAGCCTTCTCCTGCTCAAGCGCGTTGACCAATTCGATGGTCGAGAAGAATCGGACCTTTCGACGGTGATGCTCGATCGCCTGGATGCCGAGGGCGGTGGCGACATGTGTTTTTCCTGTGCCCGGTCCGCCGACAAGCACGATATTCTGCGCGCCGTCGATGAACTCGCATCTATGCAATTGGCGCACCGTCGCTTCGTTGATTTCGCTGGCGGCGAAGTCGTATCCGGAGAGGTCCTTGTAGGCTGGAAAGCGGGCAGCCTTCATGTGATAGGCGATGGACCGGACCTCGCGCTCGGCCATCTCGGCTTTCAGCAACTGGGACAGGATCGGCACGGCTGCATCAAAGGCTGGAGCACCTTGCTCGATCAGGTCACTGACGGCTTGGGACATGCCATACATCTTCAGGCTTCGCAGCATGATGACGACGGCGGCACTGGCTGGATCATGACGCATGGCGACCTCCAACGATCCGGACACGCAGGCCATCATAGCGTTCGACATTGGCCTTGGGTTCGCGCAGCAAAGTCAGTGCCTGTGGCGTATCGACGTCGGGACCGTCAGTCGTCTTATCGTCGATCAGCATATGCAGCAGGTTTAGCACATGCATTTTGGTTGCCACGCCTTGATCCAAAGCCAATTCCACAGCACTGATGACGGCCTGTTCGTTGTGATGAAGGACGAGGGCAAGGATATCGGCCATCTCACGATCACCACCAGGGCGGCGCAGCATCTGCTCCTGCAGCTGTCGAAAGGCCAGCGGCAATTCCAGGAAGGGTGCGCCATTGCGCAGTGCTCCAGGCTTGCGCTGGATGACCGCAAGGTAATGGCGCCAGTCGTAAATCGTCCTCGGCGGTTTGTCGTGGCTGCGTTCTATGATCCGCGGATGTTCGCAAAGGATATTGCCCTCGGCCGCAACGACCAGTCGCTCGGGATAAATCCTCAGGCTGACGGGCCGGTTCGCAAAAGACGCAGGCACGCTGTAACGATTGCGCTCGAAGGTGATCAGGCATGTCGGCGAGACGCGCTTGCTCTGCTCGACGAAGCCGTCAAACATGGCGGGGAGCGCCATCAATGCTGCCCGCTCATCAGCCCAAACATCCGCGATCGAGCCGGACAAGGTGCCATGCGCTGTCTCCCGCCACAGGTCCTGGCAATGCTGTTCCAGCCAGATATTCAATGCCCCCAAATCTGGAAAGTCGGGCATCTGTTGCCACAGCCGCGGTCGGGCATCCTGGACGTTCTTCTCGACCTGCCCCTTCTCCCAGCCCGCGGCGGGATTGCAGAACTCTGGCGCAAAGACGTAATGGTTCGTCATCGCAAGGAAACGGATGTTGACCTGTCGCTCCTTGCCGCGGCCCACACGATCGACCGCTGTCTTCATGTTATCGTAGATGCCACGACCAGGCACGCCGCCAAACACGCGGAAGCCGTGCCAATGGGCGTCAAACAGCATCTCATGCGTCTGCAACAGGTAGGCCCTGACAAAAAACGCGCGACTGTGCGATAGCTTGATATGCGCGACCTGAAGCTTCGTGCGCTCGCCGCCTATCACGGCATAGTCCTCACTCCAATCGAACTGGAATGCTTCGCCTGGTCGGAAAGACAGCGGAACGAATATGCCGCGGCCCGTCGTCTGCTGCTCACGTTGCCGATCAGCCCGCCAATCACGAGCGAATGCGGCGACCCGACCATAGGAGCCGGTAAAGCCGAGAACCACCAGATCGGAATGAAGCTGCTTCAGTGTTCGGCGCTGCTTGCGCGACTTTCCGGTCTCGGTCTTCAGCCAGGCCGCGAGTTTGTCGGCAAAAGGATCAAGCTTGCTCGGTCGTTCCGGTACCGTGAACGTCGGCTCTATCGTACCCGCGCTCAAATACTTCGCGATCGTGTTGCGCGACAGACCGGTGCGCCGGCTGATCTCGCGGATCGACTGCTTCTCTCGCAGCGCCATGCGCCGGATGATGTTTAAAAGTCCCATGTGGATCACTCCGCTGCCCCCGTCGCTCACCGCGTTGGGGGGAAGGTTCACATGGCTCAGTTCTCAATGGAAATTATCTGCCTAACTGGCTCAGTTCTGCGTGGAAACCAACATTCCGGCGCCCAGAAACAAAAAAAGCCCCTGGGTAGGGGCTCTTTGGGATCGCAGGGATCATTGGTTGCGGGGGCAGGATTTGAACCTGCGGCCTTCAGGTTATGAGCCTGACGAGCTACCGGGCTGCTCCACCCCGCGTTATGGGTGTTATATTGTAACCGGTTTTGGTATTTTTTTGCGTATATCGCTTAAATGATCTGTTTTGTATGGGATTTGAGAAGATGTTTTGATTTGTGTGCTTAGCAGACCTGGCAGCGACCTACTCTCCCGTGTCTTAAGACAAAGTACCATTGGCGCTGGAGCGTTTCACGGCCGAGTTCGGAATGGGATCGGGTGCAGCCGCTCCGCCATAACCACCAGGTCGGCGAAGAACACAAATATGAGAAGCTGGTTGTCTTTCGTGCTGATTGTAATGATATCAGTTTAAGGGCCTCGAAGCGTAAGCTTCGCAAGGCCGACTGGCCGTCGCCGATGTTTCGGCGTGCCGTCCGCAGGCTAGCCTGACGAAGTCAGGCGCTCAGCCGTAAGGACATAGTCTTAACTGATATCTATCGAACGTTGTTCGATGGATATTGTAAATGGGAGTGATCAAGTCGATCGAGCTATTAGTACCGGTAAGCTACATGCGTTGCCGCACTTCCACACCCGGCCTATCAACGTGGTAGTCTTCCACGGCTCTGATAGGGAATACTCGTTTTTAGGTGGGTTTCCCGCTTAGATGCCTTCAGCGGTTATCCCGTCCGTATATAGCTACCCTGCTATGCCGTTGGCACGACAACAGGTCCACCAGAGATACGTCCATCCCGGTCCTCTCGTACTAGGGACAGATCCTATCAATATTCCTACACCCACGGCAGATAGGGACCGAACTGTCTCACGACGTTCTGAACCCAACTCACGTACCGCTTTAAATGGCGAACAGCCATACCCTTGGGACCTGCTCCAGCCCCAGGATGCGATGAGTCGACATCGAGGTGCCAAACAACCCCGTCGATATGGACTCTTGGGGGTCATCAGCCTGTTATCCCCGGCGTACCTTTTATCCGTTGAGCGATGGCCCTTCCACGCGGGACCACCGGATCACTATGACCGACTTTCGTCTCTGCTCGACTTGTCAGTCTTGCAGTCAGGCAGGCTTATGCCATTGCACTCGACGAACGATTTCCGACCGTTCTGAGCCTACCATCGCGCGCCTCCGTTACTCTTTAGGAGGCGACCGCCCCAGTCAAACTACCCACCATACACGGTCCTGGACCCGGATAACGGGCCGCAGTTAGACATCCATATAGGCAAGGGTGGTATTTCAAGGATGACTCCACAATGGCTGGCGCCACTGCTTCAAAGTCTACCACCTATCCTACACATGCCGACACGAATGCCAGTGTAAAGCTATAGTAAAGGTGCACGGGGTCTTTCCGTCTAACCGCAGGAACCCCGCATCTTCACGGGGAATTCAATTTCACTGAGTCTGCGTTGGAGACAGCGGGGAAGTCGTTACGCCATTCGTGCAGGTCGGAACTTACCCGACAAGGAATTTCGCTACCTTAGGACCGTTATAGTTACGGCCGCCGTTTACTGGGGCTTCAATTCAATGCTTGCACATCTCCTCTTAACCTTCCAGCACCGGGCAGGCGTCAGACCCTATACGTCGTCTTGCGACTTCGCAGAGCCCTGTGTTTTTGGTAAACAGTCGCTACCCCCTGGTCTGTGCCACCCCCACCCAGTTGCCTGAATGGAGGTCACGCTTCTTCCGAAGTTACGCGTGCATTTTGCCGAGTTCCTTCAACGCAGTTCTCTCAAGCGCCTTGGTATTCTCTACCAGTCCACCAGTGTCGGTTTAGGGTACGGTCTATATGCAGGAGCTATTTCCTGGAACCGCTTCGCTGCACATTCAATCCAATAAGAATGTACAACACACGCGATCCGTCACTACCTGCAGGCCCACGAATATTAACGTGGTTCCCATCGACTACGCCTTTCGGCCTCGCCTTAGGGGCCGGCTAACCCTGCTCAGATTAACTTTAAGCAGGAACCCTTGGACTTTCGGCGAGGGAGTCTCTCACTCCCTTTATCGTTACTCATGTCAGCATTCTCACTTCCGATACCTCCAGGATGTCTCACGACTGTCCCTTCACAGGCTTACGGAACGCTCCGCTACCACGCACAAATGTGCATCCACAGCTTCGGTGTATGGCTTTAGCCCCGGTACATTTTCGGCGCAAAGACCCTTATTTAGACCAGTGAGCTGTTACGCTTTCTTTAAATGATGGCTGCTTCTAAGCCAACATCCTGGTTGTTTTGGGATCCTCACATCCTTTCCCACTTAGCCATAACTTAGGGACCTTAGATGGTGGTCAGGGTTGTTGCCCTCTTCACGACGGACGTTAGCACCCGCCGTGTGTCTGCCCAGTAGTACTCCCCGGTATTCGGAGTTTGATTAGGATCAGTAAGACGGTGAGTCCCCATAGCCCATTCA
>NZ_PCOC01000001.1:2235000-2465000 GCF_002975205.1 Ochrobactrum vermis
GCCACAATCAAGGAAGCCATCGATGCTTCCGCAAAGGCCCTTCCGGCATGGGCAGCCAAAACCGCCAAGGAGCGCACGGCTATCCTGCGCAAATGGTTCGATCTCATCGTTGCCAATGCCGACGATATTGCTCTTATCATGACCTCGGAACAGGGCAAGCCGCTTGCCGAAGCACGCGGCGAAGTTATTTACGCCGCTTCCTTTATCGAGTGGTTCGCGGAAGAAGCAAAACGCGTCTATGGCGACACGATCCCTGCCCCGCAAAATGGGCAACGTCTCACTGTTATCCGCCAGCCGGTTGGCGTCACCGCCGCCATCACGCCATGGAACTTTCCGGCCGCGATGATCACCCGCAAGGCAGCGCCAGCGCTTGCCGCCGGTTGCACCATGATCGTTCGTCCTGCCGATCTCACGCCACTGACCGCACTGGCGCTCGGTGTTCTTGCCGAAAAGGCAGGCATCCCGGCAGGTGTTCTCCAGATCGTCACCGGCAAGGCGCGCGAAATCGGCGCCGAGCTGACGAGCAACGAAATTGTGCGCAAGCTCTCCTTCACCGGATCGACGGAAGTCGGGCGCTTGCTGATGGCGCAATGCGCCCCGACCATCAAGCGCATCTCGCTTGAACTTGGTGGTAATGCACCGTTCATCGTGTTCGATGATGCCGACATTGATGCAGCCGTCGATGGCGCCATGATCTCCAAGTACCGCAATGCAGGCCAGACCTGTGTCTGCGCCAACCGCATCTATGTGCAGCGCGGAATTTACGACAAATTCGCTGAAAAGCTTGCAGCCAAGGTCAAGGAACTCAAGGTTGGCAACGGCACCGAACCGGGCGTTATCATCGGCCCGATGATCGAGCCAAAGGCTATCACCAAGGTCAAGGCACATATCGAAGATGCGGTATCCAAGGGTGCAAAGCTCATCACCGGCGGCAAGGAACTGGGCGGCCTGTTCTTCGAGCCGGGCATTCTGACCGGCGTCACCTCCGACATGATCGTCGCCAGGGAAGAAACCTTTGGCCCGCTGGCACCGCTCTTTGCCTTCGATACGGAAGAAGAAGTCATCGCCATGGCCAATGACACGATCTTCGGTCTGGCCGCTTATTTCTATACGGAGAATTTCAGCCGCGCGATCCGTGTCGGTGAAGCCCTGGAATACGGCATGGTCGGGCACAATACCGGCCTGATCTCCAACGAAGTCGCGCCCTTTGGCGGCGTGAAACAGTCGGGCCTCGGTCGTGAAGGCTCCAAATACGGCATCGAGGAATATCTCGAGACCAAATACATCTGCAGCGCCTATAAGCGTTAGAGATTGCTGTTTTCCATACCGTTCCATGGAAAGCAGTATCAAAGAAGATGGCGCGCATTGTTCGCGCCATCTTTTTTATTTATAGACGGTGCAACTGCTAATATGGCTTTTGCCAGAGATAATCCGGAAAATACATGCTGCGCCGCCTTTACGACTGGACGATTTCGCTTGCCGCAAGAAAATCCGCCGAATGGTGGCTTGCCATCATCGCCTTCATAGAAAGCTCGGTCTTTCTTGTCCCGGCCGATGTCCTGTTTCTACCCATGGCGCTCGCGCGGCCAGAACGCGCCTGGCGATATGCCTTCATTGCGACGGTTTCGTCTGTCCTGGGCGGCATTGCAGGCTGGTATCTCGGCTATCACGCCTATGAACAGATCGCCAAACCGGTGCTCGAAATGTACGGCAAGCTGGACACGTTCGAGCAGTTGCGCGGTACGACCAGCGCCGACACCATTTTGTTGATGCTGATCACTTCCGGCCTGGCACACCTGCCACCCATCAAGGTGGTGACAATCCTGTCAGGTGCAGCCGGCATCAATATCTGGCTCTTTATCGCATCAGCAATCGTTGCACGCGGCGCACGTTTCTATTTCCTTGCCTGGCTGCTGCGCCGCTATGGCGAGCCGATCCGCCACTTCATCGAAAAGCGCCTCGGCCTGATAGCAAGCCTCGTGGCGGTGGCCTTGATCGCGCTCTTCTTTGCTGTGAAATATCTTCACGCCTGAAGAGTTTGCCCAAACTCGGTCAAAATAAATTGCTTGGAGACAAGCAAGCTGTTTGCCTTAAGAATAAGAAAGCCTTTTCAAGGAATTCCATATGGCGTTTGCACTCAATAATCCGGTCGGCAAAGTTCAGGCATGGACCGCGGGGATCATGACAGTTGGCCTTGCCGCGACTGTCGGCACGGCACTCGGCTTTGAGCACCTCGCAGGCTTCATGCCCTGCAAGCTCTGCCTTGAAGAGCGTACGCCTTATTATATTGGCGTCCCGGTTCTGGCTGCAGCCTGGCTTTCCTACGGATTGAAATGGCCGCCGATCCTGACGCGTGGACTCATTTTGATCGGCGCGCTTTTAATGACTTATGGGCTGGCGCTGGCCGTTTATCATACGGGCGTCGAGTTGAAATACTGGCCCGGTCCGACGGATTGCAGCGCAGCGACGATGAAAGTCACGCTCGATGCGGGTAGTCTCTTAAGCGATCTCAACACGCACCCGCCTGCATGCGACAGCGCACCAGGTCATTTCCTCGGCCTGTCCTTTGCCGGATGGAACGTCATCGCAAGCCTGCTGTTTGCAGCTATCGGCTACTACGGCGCTTTTGCGAAAAGTGGGAAGTAAGGGAAGATTCTGAGGGGGCTTTTTCTCTCGTCACATGTTGTCATCGCAAAACTGCGGCGCATTTTTGCGCAACATGCTTATGGCTCCAGTTCGACGTCCCAATAAAGGAAATCGAGCCAGCTATCGTGCAGATGGTTGGGTGGGAAAAGGCGGCCGTTATTGTGCAGGTCCTGCACAGTCGGCGTGACCGGCTTCTGGCGCGGCCACATATGCGCGACGGCGGGCATCATGCCGCCCTTGCGCAGATTGCATGGTGAACAGGCGGCGACCACATTGTCCCACGTCGTCTCGCCGCCATGGCAACGCGGGGTAACGTGATCGAAGGTCAGGTCATGCGGCGAGCCGCAATACTGGCATTCAAAACGATCACGCAGGAAGAGGTTGAAGCGCGTAAACGCCGGATAGCGTGGCGGCTTCACATAATCCTTCAGGCAGATCACACTCGGCAAACGCATCGAAAACGATGGCGAGGATACAACCTGATCGTATTCCGCCACGATATGCACGCGTTCAAGAAAGACCGCTTTGATCGCATCCTGCCAGGACCAGAGCGACAGTGGATAATAGCTGAGCGGACGGTAATCAGCGTTCAGAACCAGCGCGGGCAAGCCACTGGTCGAGACGGTTCTGGGCGAGACGGCAACAGTCAAGGGCGCACCTCCTTCAGAGCAACTCCGAAAAGGGCGAAATGGCTCTCCGTGCGGAATTGCGCTTATTATCGAAGCGCCGCGCGTCCATTATGGGCGCAACAACGACGCTCCAACCTCGTGAGGACGGCGCCGAGAAAGCAGAAGATCAAGCTTCTGCGAATCGAAATTCCGTCATCAGCCGATGGAGATAATGTAAGCCCGACGTGACAGGATTGTGAAGCGGAAACGCATTTATGCTTCGGGAAACACGCAAGTTTTACAGAAGCATCTACAGAAGCGGCGCAGCCTCGCGTCCCTTGATTGCCGCATAATAAGCCCAGAACAATCGCGCCGCCACGCCACGCCATGGCGCCCAATCTTCCGCCAATAACCGCAGCGCCGCAGCGTCCGGGCGCGTTTCATGCGCGAAGGCGTGACCAACGGCCGTCTGCAAAGCCACATCGCCTGCCGGAAACACATCCGGATGACCGGCAGCGAATAAAAGATAGACCTCCGCCGTCCAAGGACCGATGCCCTTGATCGCTGTCAGTGCGGCGATCGCTTCTTCGGCAGGCAGATCACAAAGCCCGTGCAGGTCAATTGCCCCTTCCGCCAAAGTTTCACTCAAGGCAAGGAGTGTTCTCTGCTTTGGGCGTGAGAGACCGGCAAAGTGCCAGGCTTCCTCCCCGCCCGCAATATAGGCTTGGGGCGTCAGTGGATCGATGGCCTGTTTCAGCCTCGCCCAGATCGCGGCGGCACTGGCCGTCGAAACCTGTTGTGCGACAATGATGGAAGCCAGACTTTCAAATCCGGGTTCGGACCGGCGCAGCGGCACGGCATGGGAACGGCTGCGTATATCGGCCAGCCGCATATCGGCGAGAACCAGAGCTTCCAGCCCTGCCTCAATGTCGCTCAATGTATCGATCCGCCGCATCGCCTGGCCTTTCATTCTATCAGCGCACAACGTACCAATGGAATCAGATGACATTCAACTGACATCGGCAACTGACATTGGCAACTGACATTGACGCTGACACCACCATGACCGTACCTGTGTTCCGTTTCGCTCCGAGCCCCAATGGCCAGCTCCATCTCGGCCATGCCTACTCAGCCCTTCTCAACGCCGACATGGCAAAAAAGAACAGCGGGCGCTTCCTGCTGCGTATGGAAGATATCGACATCGCGCGCTGCACGCCGGCACTGGAACAAGGCATTTACGAGGATCTCCGCTGGCTTGGCCTGACATGGGAAACCCCTGTGCGCCGTCAGTCGGAACATTTCGGCGAATACCGCAATGCCCTTACCAAACTCGCCGACAAAGGCCTTGTCTATCCTGCCTTTCTCAGCCGGGGCGAGGTTCGCGAGCAGATCGGCGAAGCTTTCGCCAGGGGCAAGGACTGGCCTTCCGACCCGGACGGAACACCGCTTTATCCGCAGGGCGAGCGCAATCTGACCGAAAAAGAACAGATGGAACGCATCGCTTCGGGCATGTCCTATGCCTGGCGGCTCGACATGGACAAGGCACTGGAAGCCGCAGGTGAGCCACTTTTCTGGAATGAAAGCGGCGCAGGTCCGGATGGTGAGACCGGTCGCCTTGTAGCCGATCCTGCGCAATGGGGCGACGTCGTGATCGCGCGCAAGGACACGCCCACCAGCTATCATCTTTCCGTGGTGGTGGACGATGCACTGCAGGGCATCACCCATGTCGTGCGCGGGCATGATCTGTTTCACGCGACATCCGTTCACCGGCTTCTGCAAAAACTTCTCGACCTGCCCGAGCCGCTTTATCATCATCACGATCTCGTGCTGGGCGACGATGGAATGAAACTGTCGAAGAGCCGCAAGGACACAGCACTCGCATCCCTGCGCGAACAGGGCTTTACGCCTGACGACATTCGCGCCAAGCTGTCATTTTAAAAGCTATTTTCGCCGCAGCGTCACAGATGATGTGCCCACGCACCGATTGACGAAAGCGCGCCAAAGCGGTTCAAAGGCAGCATGATAGCTGGCACTGAAAAGCGCCGGCGGTAAATGTGTTTATTTTGAAGGAGGCAGAGCCATGGTTTCTCAGAAAGCCGGTAATTACGTTGAGATTGAAGGCTTGCGCGTTGCCCCTGAACTGGTGGAGTTCCTGGCCACGGAAGCCGCGCCCGGCACCGGTGTGGAACCGGAAAAATTCTGGAAGGGCTTTGCAGCCATCATTCGCGATCTTGCACCGAAGAACCGCGCCCTCCTCGCCAAGCGCGACGACCTTCAGGCCAAGATCGACGCATGGTACAAGCAGAACCGCGATAAAGGCTACACACAGGCCGATTACCAGCAGTTCCTCAAGGACATTGGCTATCTCCTGCCGGAAGGCGGAGAGTTTTCGGTTTCGACCACCAATGTCGATCCGGAAATCACTCATATCGCAGGCCCGCAGCTCGTCGTTCCGGTCATGAATGCGCGCTATGCGTTGAACGCCGCCAATGCGCGCTGGGGTTCGCTCTATGATGCGCTCTACGGCACCGATGCCATTTCCGAAGATGACGGCGCGGAAAAGGGCAAAGGCTACAATCCGAAGCGCGGCGAAAAGGTTATCGCCTGGGCGAAGAACTTCCTCGATGAAAGCGCGCCGCTTGCCGCCGGAAACTGGGCGAATGTCGCCGGTCTCGCTGTCAAGGACCGCAAGCTTGAAATCAAGCTTACCGACGGTTCGGCAACGGCACTGAAAGATGCCAGCCAGTTCAAGGGCTACAATGGCGACGCCGCCGCCCCGACCAATGTCCTGCTGGCCAAGAACAACATGCATGTCGATATCGTCGTCAATGCGGACCATCCGATCGGCAAGACCGATCCGGCCCATATCGCCGACGTAGTTCTGGAATCTGCGGTCAGCACGATTCAGGATTGTGAAGATTCGATCGCCGCCGTCGATGCCGAAGACAAGGTTGCCGTCTACCGCAACTGGCTCGGCCTGATGAACGGCAAGCTGGAAGATACGTTCGAGAAGAACGGCAAGCAGATGACGCGCCGCCTCAACGGCGACCGCAGCTACAAGGGTGCAAACGGCTCCGATATCACCCTCAAGGGCCGCTCGTTGATGCTGGTGCGCAATGTCGGCCACCTCATGACCAACCCGGCAATCATCGATGCAGACGGCAACGAAGTGCCGGAAGGCATCATGGATGCAGCCTTCACCAGTCTGATTGCGCTGCATGATATCGGTCCGAATGGCCGCCATATGAATTCGCGCGAAGGTTCGGTCTATATCGTCAAGCCGAAGATGCACGGGCCGGAAGAAGTGGCGTTCGCCAATGAAATCTTCACCCGTACCGAAGAGATGCTGGGCATGAAGCCAAACACGCTCAAGATCGGCATCATGGACGAGGAACGCCGCACCACGGTCAATCTCAAGGAAGCGATCCGCGCTGCCAAGGACCGCGTCGTCTTCATCAATACCGGCTTCCTCGACCGCACCGGCGACGAAATCCATACCTCGATGGAAGCGGGTCCGATGATCCGCAAGGGCGACATGAAGCAGGCTGCCTGGATCGGCGCCTATGAACAGTGGAATGTCGATATCGGTCTTGCATGCGGCCTTTCCGGCCACGCGCAGATCGGCAAGGGCATGTGGGCCATGCCTGACCTGATGGCTGCGATGCTGGAACAGAAAATCGCGCATCCGAAGGCTGGTGCGAACACCGCCTGGGTGCCGTCGCCAACCGCTGCAACCCTGCACGCCACCCATTATCATCAGGTGGATGTTGCTGCCGTTCAGGAAAAGCTGAAGAGCCGCCCGCGCGCCAAGCTCGACGACATTCTGTCGGTGCCGGTCGCAACCCGCCCGAACTGGACGCCGGAAGACATCCAGCACGAAATCGACAACAACGCGCAAGGGATTCTGGGCTATGTCGTGCGCTGGGTCGATCAGGGCGTCGGTTGCTCGAAAGTGCCGGACATCAACAATGTCGGCCTGATGGAAGACCGCGCAACGCTGCGCATCTCCGCACAGCATATTGCCAACTGGCTCTATCATGGCGTCGTTTCGGAAGCCCAGGTGATGGAAACCATGAAGCGTATGGCCGCTGTCGTCGACAAGCAGAACGAAGGCGATCCACTTTATCGCCCGATGGCCGCAAACTTCGACAAGTCGGTTGCTTTCCAGGCTGCCTGCGATCTGGTTTTCAAGGGCCGCGAACAGCCGAATGGCTATACCGAGCCGGTCCTGCATCGCCGCCGTTTAGAGCTGAAAGCTCAGGGCTAATCTGGATTACGGGACAGACGGAAAGCGGCGGGAGAAATCCCGCCGCTTTCATTTTTGAAATCGCTTGACTCCATTATAATAGATATTATTTCTAAAATAATGGAAAACGCAACCGAACAACTTGACAATGCCATTGGCGAAAATCTGCGCCGCCTGCGCCTTGCGCAAGGCATGACGCTGGATGCGCTTGGCGATGCGTCCGGTGTCAGCCGCGCAATGATCTCGCGGATCGAGCGCGGAGAAACAAGCCCGACCGCCCAGCTTCTGGCGCGCATTTGCGCCGCCCTTGGCACGTCGCTTTCCGCCTTTTTCGGCGATGCGGAAGCCCCGCCCTCACCCTACCTTCCCCATGATCGCCAGCCAGTCTGGCGTGATCCGGATACCGGCTATGTGCGTCGGTCAGTCTCCCCACCCGGCACCGGTTCGAATGTGGACATGATCGAAGTCGAGTTTCCAGCTGGTGGCAAGGTCACTTTCGCGCCGCAGACCGCCAATGCCGGCATCACCCAACATATGTGGCTCTTTGCCGGTGAGATGGAAATGACCGTCGGCGACACGCATCACAGCCTGAAGCCCGGCGACTGCCTTTATATGCCCATCATGGCTGGCATCACCTTTCATAATCCCGGTTCGACCCTCGCACGCTACGCCATCGTGCTTGAGCGCCGTGGCAGCCTCTGAAAGACAGGCCGATGATCCGCGTTCTCCATGTAGAAGAAGCGAAACAAGCCGTTCCGGCACTCGCCG
This sequence comes from Ochrobactrum vermis, assembly GCF_002975205.1. Taxonomy (NCBI): domain Bacteria; kingdom Pseudomonadati; phylum Pseudomonadota; class Alphaproteobacteria; order Hyphomicrobiales; family Brucellaceae; genus Ochrobactrum; species Ochrobactrum vermis. Next base: position 2,243,269 of record NZ_PCOC01000001.1, read on the forward strand.
AAATTCTGGCGGACTGCGTCATGGGTGGCGCATCGGTTGGCTTCATGGCGCCTTGCGAGCCGCAGGATTTCATCTCCTACTGGAACCGTATCGCCAATGAAGTCGATAGCGCTGACACAGCCCTTCTGGTTGCCGAACATGAAGGCGAGATTGTCGGCACGGTTCAGCTTGGTCTCGCTCAAATGCCCAATCAGCCGCATCGTGCCGATCTTAAAAAGCTGCTGATCCATTGTAAGGCGCGCGGCCTTGGTCTTGCGCGCAAACTGATGGAAGCCGTTGAAGAAGAAGCACGTAACCGACGCAAGACACTTCTCTGCCTGGACACAGCAACCGGCAGTCCGGCGGAAGCAATCTACATTCATCTCGGGTGGGAGCGGGTCGGCGTTATCCCGAACTATGCGCTTTATCCTGACGGAAGCCCCTGCGCGACCACACTTTTCTATAAAGGCCTTTGAAATGACCCTCACCATCCGCTTTGCCAACGAAGCTGACCTCCCCGCTCTGCTTGCGATCTACAATGATGCAGTCGAGAACACGCTCGCCATCTGGAACGAAACGCTCGTCGATCTGGAAAACCGACGTCAATGGCTGGAGGGCCGCAATCGTGACGGCTTTCCGGTGCTGGTTGCCGAGCGCGAAGGTCGGGTTGTTGGCTATGCCAGCTATGGCCCATTCCGCCCCTTTGAAGGCTTCCGCCATTCATCCGAACTGTCGGTCTATGTGGCAAGCGATGCGCGCGGCGGCGGCATCGGTCGCGCCTTGCTGGCCGAGCTGGTGGAAGAGGCGCGCCGCCGCAAGGTGCATGTGCTGGTGGCGGGCATTGAAGCAGGCAATGCCGCATCTATCGCGTTGCACAAATCTCAGGGTTTTTCAGATTGCGGCACGCTGAAACAGGTCGGCCAGAAATTCGGGCGCTGGCTCGATCTGACCTTCATGCAGAAGATTCTCTGATCGTAGCCACTCAAGAAAGAGCACTGCAGGTTATTGCCCTGCTGCGCTCTTTTTGTTTATACGAAGATATTCGCAAGGACCCGGTGAAAGCCCGGGTGGCTCTTCTGGCCGCCTATCCGCCAGACAACGCAACAACATCCCCCATTTTTACAATCGGCCATGTTGAATCGGACGGCTCTCAACGCCCGTCTTCTATTTGCGGAAAATTCAATGACACGTCTTGCTGCCTACCGCCGCGAGTGGTTCTCCAATATTCGCGGCGATATTCTTTCCGGCATCGTCGTAGCACTTGCCCTTATCCCGGAAGCCATCGGTTTTTCGGTCATCGCTGGCGTCGACCCCAAGGTCGGCCTCTTCGCCTCCTTCGCCATTGCCTGCGTTTCCGCCTTTACCGGCGGACGTCCCGGCATGATATCCGCCGCCACGGCGGCAACTGCTGTGGTGATGGTCTCACTCGTCAAGGAACACGGATTGCAATATCTGTTTGCTGCCACGATCCTGATGGGCATTCTGCAAATCCTCGCAGGTTTCCTCAAACTCGGACGCCTGATGCGGTTTGTATCGCGCTCGGTCATCACCGGCTTCGTCAATGCGCTGGCGATCCTCATCTTCATGGCGCAGCTGCCGGAACTCATCCATGTTCCGGTTGAGACTTACTGGATGATCGCAGGCGGTCTCGCCATCATCTACCTCTTCCCGCGCGTGACCAAAGCAATCCCCTCGCCGCTCGTTGCCATTGCCGTGCTCACCACGCTTGCATGGACGACTGGCATGGACCTGCGCACGGTTGGCGATCTCGGTGAATTGCCATCCGCATTGCCGATCTTCGCGCTTCCACAAGTACCGCTGACGCTGGAAACGCTGCAGATCATCCTGCCATATTCAATCACGCTGGCGGCTGTCGGCCTGCTTGAATCGCTGATGACGGCCCAGATTGTCGACGACATGACGGATACCAACAGCAACAAAAGCCAGGAATGTATTGGTCAGGGCACCAGCAATATCGCATCCGCCATGATTGGCGGCATGGGTGGTTGCGCCATGATTGGACAGTCAGTGATCAATGTGTCGTCCGGCGGTCGTGGCAGGCTTTCAACCTTTGTTGCTGGCTCTTTCCTGCTGTTTCTCATTCTCGTTCTCGACGATCTGGTGCGGATCATTCCGATGGCCGCTCTGGTGGCCGTGATGATCATGGTATCGATTGGCACCTTCTCATGGCGTTCGATCCTCGATCTGCGCCGCAACCCGCCATCCTCGTCCATTGTCATGCTGGCAACCGTCATAACGGTGGTTTCCACCCATGATCTTGCCAAGGGTGTTCTGGTCGGCGTGCTGCTTTCCGGCGTGTTCTTCGCAGGAAAAGTCGCCAAGATGTTCCGTGTGAGCGAAACAACGAGCGAAGATGGAACCGAGCGCACCTATACCGTTCAGGGGCAGATCTTCTTTGCCTCGGCACAAAACTTCATTGCGGCTTTCGATTTTTCATCGCCTGCAAAAAGGGTAACGATCGATGTCAGCCATGCCCATCTGTGGGACATCACCTCGGTCGGTGCGCTCGACAAAGTGGTGCTGAAATACCGTGCCAGCGGTACGGATGTTTCGGTGATCGGCTTTAATGAAGCGAGTAGCGATATGATCGACCGCTTCGCTGTCCATGATAAGGAAATCGGTGCCGCAAAACTGGCGGTACACTGAACAAAGAAAAAGGGCCGCTTTTGCGGCCCTTTTTATTAATTCGGCTGTGGAACGGCAGTCCCGGTCGAAAGTTCGGTCAGACCGATATCACCTTCAACCTGATCGCTGCGGGCCATCAGGTAGAGGCCAAGCACAGAGGTCAGAACCGCGATGAACACTAGATACCAGGCATGCGCCATCGGGTTGACCGCCAGAAGCGAGGTTACGATCACCGGCGTCAGTCCACCAAAGACCGCATAGGAAATATTGTAGGAAAACGACAGGCCGGAGAATCGAACCGGGGCCGGAAATGCGCGCACCATTACATAAGGAACAGCGCCAACCATACCGACCGAAAGACCCATCACCGCATAAAGCGCGAAAAGAACAGGCAGGGAAACCGCCGCATAGGTGTAGAACACGAAAGTCGCAACGCCGAAGAAAATGCCTGCGACCGCGAAGAATCTTCCGCTGCCGATACGATCAACAATCGCGCCTGCGCTCACCGTTCCGAACATCAGAAACAGCGTGCCGAAGCTTGTAGCGGCAAGCGACTGCAAAGGCGTGTAGCCATAAAGCTTCTGCAGGAAAGTTGCAGTCATCAATGTGGTGACGACGATGCCAGCCGACAATATCCAGGTCAGCAGCACGGAAATGATAACGCCATGCATGTGATTGCGTAGAACGGTGCCAAGCGGCAGCTTGTCCTTGAGAAGATGGCTGTTCTTCATCTCGGTGAAGATCGGCGTTTCAGCCAGCCAGCGGCGCAAATAAACGGCAAACAGGCCGAAAATGCCACCGATGAAGAACGGAATGCGCCATGCATAGGCGGACAGTTCTTCCGGCGTGAAAATCCAGTTGATGGCAGTGGCGATCAGCGAACCGATCATGATGCCGAGCGTCAGGCCCGAGCACAGGAAGCCGCAGGCCATGCCAACACGATTGGCGGGAACATGCTCCGCCACAAACGTCCATGCGCCGGGGACTTCACCACCGATGGCAGCGCCCTGCAACATGCGGAAGATAATCAGCAGGATCGGCGCGCCAACACCAAGCGTTGCATAGGTTGGCAGGCAGGCCATGGCCAATGTCGAGATCGACATCAGAAACACCGAGAACGCGAAGACGCGCTTCCGGCCAAACTTGTCGCCAAAATGCGCCAGCACGATGCCGCCAATCGGGCGCACCAGATAGCCAGCTGCGAAAATGCCGAAAGTCTGGATCAGCACCAGCCAGTCCGGCATATCGGGCGGAAAAAACAAATGTCCGATAACGCTCGCGAAAAATACGAAGATGATGAAATCATAAAATTCCAGCGCGCCGCCCAATGCCGAGAGGCCAAGGGTGCGGAAATCCTGCCGGTTCAGCGGACGGGGATTATTGCCTGCATGGAGATTCGTCGATGTCATCGATCCGATTCTTTCTATCGCATCGGCCCGAAATCATGATCGATTTTCGGAAAGCACAATGCGTGGTTTCAGAAGTTCAGGATGTCGTTTATGCGTCCAAGTGGGCGCGTGGCGCTCTGATCATTAACTTGCTTGAGCCCGATCTTTTCGGGTGGGTTTTAATGCGCCAAATGTGCCTGTACTGCAAGGCTTGACTTCTAGAGGTCAAAGTCTATTTTAGAATTATTCTAATCTATGGATTTTCGAAATGCTCAACCGATTCTTCCGCACCGACCGCCGTCCTTTCGATTCGCTTTCCGAACAGGAAATCCTGGCGCTTGCCATTTCCTCCGAAGAAGACGATGCGCGCATCTATCTCGCCTATGCCGACGGCCTGCGCGACGAGTTCCCGCAATCGGCAAAAATCTTCGAGCAGATGGCAGCAGAAGAACACGGTCACCGCGATGCGCTGATCGAACGGCACAAGGCTCGCTTTGGCGATCGGATTCCGCTGATCCGCCGCGAGCATGTCAGCGGTTATTATGATCGCAAGCCGGATTGGCTGGTGCGACCGCTCGGCATCGACAAGGTGCGCGAAGCTGCGTCCGAAATGGAGGAGCAAGCGTATCGATTCTATATCGAGGCCGCCAAGCGCGTCAGCGATGCGGACACCCGCAAACTGCTGGGCGACCTTGCCCAGCAGGAAAAGCAACACGAAGCCAAGGCTGAATCGCTGGAACACACGCTGACACCAGGTGATGTGCAGGATGAGGAGCGCGCCGCCGAGCGCAAGCAATTCATCCTCACCTATGTCCAGCCCGGACTGGCAGGCCTGATGGACGGATCGGTCTCGACGCTTGCTCCGATCTTCGCCGCCGCCTTTGCAACACAGGACACGTGGCAGACTTTTCTTGTCGGTCTTTCGGCCTCGGTCGGCGCCGGTATCTCGATGGGTTTTACCGAAGCCATCCATGATGACGGCAAGCTGTCCGGTCGCGGCTCACCGATCAAGCGCGGCCTGTCCTGCGGTATCATGACGACGCTGGGCGGCCTTGGCCACACCCTGCCCTATCTGATCAAGGATTTCTGGACCGCGACAAGCATTGCTGCGATTCTGGTCTTCTTCGAACTCTGGGCCATCGCCTTCATCCAGAACCGCTATATGGAAACACCATTTTTGCGCTCGGTGCTGCAGGTGGTTCTGGGCGGCGGCCTCGTGCTGGCGGCAGGCATCCTGATCGGGAACGCCTAGAGCATTTCCAGCAAAAGTGTGAAACGTCTGCGCGGGGAAGTTCGGTAAAACAAATAGTTAGAGCGGTTCCGACGATTCAGTTGAAATAGGAGCCGCTCTACACCCCCACAGCGTCCTGCGGTCGGGAGATCGGCTCCTCGAAAGTCTCGATTGCAATGCGCCCTTGTCGGGAAACAGTGACAAAGCTGTTTGCTGGCACGGCCATCCAGTTGGCGGCCTCGCCGTCCAGCGGCTCTGACACCACGCACACACCGGACGATCCGCCCAGCGTCGCGGTATAAAGCGTCGGCGCGAAGGCATCGGTAGCATAGCGAATGGCATAAAGCTGGTTGCCGTCAGAAAACGCCGCCGTCAGCCGCAGAAATGGCGGCACGCCGCCACGAACCGCTTCCTCGACGACCGTTGCCACCATGCGTTTCATCGCCAGGGCAGGAACACTGTCCAGACCAAATTCCAGCATCAGCAGAAAAATCAGTTCCGAATCGGTTGCGCCATGTTTGCGACCGTAGACCTCATCGCTCAAATGACTTTCCAGCCTGCGACGCAACCGGTCGAAATGACCGATCTGGCCGTTATGCATGAAGCTCCAGCGCCCGGAAACGAAGGGGTGGCAGTTGGAGCGGCTGGTCAACCCGCCGGTCGAAGCCCGCACATGTGCAAGAAAAAGGCGCGACCTGATCTGTCGTGCCAGACTACCGAGATTCTGATCGGACCAAGCGGGCAAAATATCTCGATAAAGGCCCGGCTCATCCCGATGGCCGTACCAGGCGACGCCGAAGCCGTCGCCATTGGTACGCGTTTTCGCCTCATGCGCATCGTGGCTTTGCGCCACGAGCGAATGGCAGGGAGACGATATGACGTCTTCCAGATAGGTTTCCGGTCCGAGATAGGCGGCCCAACGACACATGTGCGATCCGGTTTTTACCGGCCCCGGTTATGAGTCCGCTCATAGAGCTGGCGAACAATCGTGCTCGCTGTCTTCTCGAACAAAAATGGCAAAATTGCATGAGTGAGTGCTGCAAAGGCTGCACAAAAAAGCTTGAACGAAAAACGACCGGCAAAGGCCATATGCTGGAAATAGGTTTCGTCAACCGATTCAGGATGTTCAGTAAAGAGGCGAGTGATGCGAGTGGTCATTGGAAATACTCCCGTCAATGAGCAATTCGTTCCCTTTTGTCCGGTGCCAGAAGCACCTTTCTGGAAAATCATTTTAGCAAAAGCAGACGAGATGAAATCTCAATTTGTCCTTGATTATTTTGATTTTGCGGGACAAATATCCCATCATGAAACTAACTTTAGACGAAATTGATCGCAGAATCTTGGATGAGCTGCAAATTGACGGTACTTTGTCCGTTGATTCTCTCTCCGAGCGGGTGCATCTTTCCCGCAATGCCTGCTGGCGGCGGGTAAAGCGCATGGAGGATGAGGGGATCATCAAGGCGCGCGTCGCTTTGGTTGATGCCGAGATGGCGGGATGCGGACTTTCCGTCTTCATTCTTGTACGCACATCGAGCCACGACCCCGAATGGCTGGCGAAATTTCGCTCTGCCATGGGTCGTTATCCGGAAATCGTCGGCGTTTATCGCATGACCGGCGATCTGGATTACGTACTGAAGGCACGCGTTTCCGACGTCAAAGCCTATGACCGCCTCTATCAGCGGCTCATCGCCAGCGTTCCGCTGTCGGATGTTTCGGCTTCTTTCGTCATGGAGGAAATCAAGGAAACGACGGCGGTTCCGCTGAAGGAATAAACACCACCTCATAAGCATAATCCGATGGGCTTGCCGCATTCCAACCCGATTATGCTCTAAAAAGCATGACCCTGTGCATCACTATCATTGCAAAACGTCAAATAGGCGGTACACCTTTCATTGGTTTTCACGTATGAGCGTCGCCAATTTGAACTCTCGCAGGAAAGGCTCCCTCATGACCGCAGCATCCTCTTCCGCGCCAACGCTCGGCATCATCCGCCTCGAACATGCGAAAGGGCTGGAACTTCCGGCCTATGAGACATCCGGCTCGGCTGGCATGGATCTGCGTGCCGCCGTCGCCGAAGATCGCCAGATCGTTCTGCTGCCCGGACGCCGCACGCTGGTACCGACAGGATTGATCCTCGAGATTCCCGAAGGCTTTGAGGTACAGATTCGTCCGCGCTCGGGCCTTGCCTTCAAGAACGGCATCACCTGCCTCAACACGCCCGGCACCATCGATTCCGATTATCGCGGCGAGGTGAAGGTCCTTCTCATCAATCTGGGCGATGACGATTTCCGCATCGAACGTGGTATGCGTATCGCGCAGGCCGTTTTTGCGCCGGTCATTCAACCGAGAATCGAAGAGCGCGCCGAGGTGACCGATACGGCGCGCGGCGCAGGCGGTTTCGGATCGACCGGCACGGCATAAAAGCACATCGCACAATAAAGCCCGGCTGAGCCGGGCTTTTTTTATAACGCATCCCGAAAAGTGTGAAACGGTTTTCGGATAAGATGCGCGTCAAAACGAGTATTTAGAACGCCGATCTGATGGCGATTTTTACTGCGTCAGAGCGGCGCGCTGGCAAAGGACGCCAGTGACCTGCACGTCAGCCTCACCCAACTTGACACCGAGCAAGTCGAGAACTCCGAAAACCAGATTATCTATAACAGGCGCCACAGGCGTTAACAATAATCCTATCAAGCCCACCAAATCTCCCAATGGTAGCTTTATTATACCCAGTACGCTGAGATCTATATCTATATTCTTGAGAAGAGAACTTGAAAGAGAAGAAACCAAATCGCTCGAATACGCAGTTCTTATTTTTTTATTCTGGATGTCACTGTAGCTGAATGACAGTAGCGTCGTCTTTTGACCCAGATTCACTTCTGCTTTTGCGTCTAGGCTTAAAAGACTCCCGAATTTAAGCCCCAACACATATGGCTGCACGTCAGCTATACTTGTCTTGCTCACAGAAGGCTTCCGGTTCAAGTCGTAAAAGGAACTGACTTCACCAAGATAGACACCCACAATACCCGGCTTTGCCGCAATCGTGACATTAGCGCTCGTCGGGCCCAACGGACAACTTATACTTTTGAGTTCTCCTTCACCTGAAGCAATATCGATTGCTAGCGGCAGATTGAGATTGAGAAGTTCAACGCCAAGCAGCGGATTGCCCGATTGCCCCCCGACGCGGATACCAAGTTGCAATCGAATCTGAGCTGTACGAACGAAAGAACCCGCTGCGCCAACCCGGAAAAAGGGAGTTTTTTGCGGTGGTTCTCCCACTATAACTTCTAAGGTAACGCCCAGCAGCCCGGGAACCTTCAACCCAGACGTAATATCGACTTGATGCTTACCTCCAATCATCACCGCTGCCGAAACCAGCTGCATAACATTAGCGGTTATGTTGTATCCGGCTCCAGAGCCTATTGAGGCGTTAGCCAACGACCCAAGCCCCAGCAGCTTCCCGACCGGTAGTTTCGTAGCGAGGGCAGCTGCATCCCTACCCAGAATGCCGAGTGCCGCTTTCGCTGTCGGATTGTTCGTCACCACTTCAGCCAACACACTTGCCAGCATCCCGACCGAAACATCCGTGTTCAGCAGCTGATCATAAGTGCCAGCTGTTAGCCCTACTTTCGGGGCCAGCTTGTCGAGAAAACCGAGCAGGTTGATATCAGTTGCTGCAAGAGCATTGTAATCGACGAGCTTCAGATTAAGAGTGGTGCCCAACAGACCACCGAGAAGTCCGTTCAACACACTCTGATCGGTATTGAGGCTCAACAACCGCGAACCGATGGAAAACGCGGCTTCTGCCTTTGTGGCCGCCATTCCGGTAGCGCCAAGCGCGGGGCGATTGAGGAATGCTTGACCGAAATAGAGATTGCCCGGACGTGCCAGCCGGACACGAACCGCATCAGGACTGGCCCCACCAGCCACGAAACGGTTTTCAACCGCACGGCTCTTATCCGGGAAATAGTTGCCCTTCTCCACCCAGACACGCGTCTTGTTGTCGGTCTTTCCGTTGACGACAGATGGATCGTAGCTGCCTGTCATCAGCACCGGATCAAGACCGTTCGCCTGCAATTGCCGCAGCACCGCATCGTTGGCCTGCGAAAGAGAAGCCGCGCCGGCGACGGCAGCAAAGTCAGCCATGCTCTGTAGCTGGCGCCGCTCCAGAAATAGCGAACTCGTGTCCACGCTGAAAGCTGCTATCGCCAGAAACAGTGGAGAAACCAGCGCCGCCATCGTCGCCAGATTACCGCCCCGTGCATGCAGGAAACGCGATACCAAACCCCGCATATCGAATGCCCCAATCCGTGTCAGATTCCGCCAAGTCTTATTGTGGATGCCCTTGTGATCGTCGTGTCTGGGAGCGGCAGCCCCGTCATCAGGTTCCAGATCGGCAGATTTTCCGCATTGTAGCGGATCGTTACCGTGAACTGGTTCGGGTCCGACTGTGCATTATCGACATTCACCTGCATCTTTGCAGGATCGATCAGTGAATATTTTGCCGCGTTCTTCTGGATATAGCTGGTCGCCAAGGTCTGCCGTTCCGACGGGTCGAGACCCGCCAGCGCGGTGCGCGTCGCATCAGCCGCAAGCTGCTGTACCGCATTGGCAACCCCAAGATAGAGACCGAAGGCGATCATCCCCATCAGGATTAAAAGAAAAACCGGTGCCAATATTGCAAATTCGACCGCTGCCGTGCCGCTTTTATTTCGATTGAAAAACAACAACGAAGGTATTCTTCGAAACAAGTTCGGAAACCTGTTCGATACGAATAAAAGCCTTTTTCGCCCCATAATAAGGTAAGCCATTTGCCCTCCCGTCCAAGAGCATTGAAACCTTATTTCCATGCCAGTTCGAAACAACATGCATCATGCATGCGCCGACCATCCGCTTTCGCAGACAGATCACGTCCTGAATTCTTTTATCTACTTTCAGATTGTGGTTTCCCGATCTTATTCAATCAGGATATAATTTAAGAACACTTAATTACTGACATCAGTGTTTTTCCATTGGCAAATTCATAAAGAATAACTGCAAGTTGTATCTTTATGCCAACTTTGCTCGCTTCATTGCTTGCTGTGTGTTGGACTGCCGAGAGCGACGGGGAAACGGCCAGCCTTTGTTTCATCGGCAATTGTTGCATGACAAATAATTAAGATGAAATCTTGAGCGGAGAAGCATAGATATCCAGCTAGCAATTCATGGCTGACAAGGGCTGTCTCGCTTTGGTTGTATGCGGCAGAAAATTTTGCGGGGCATAACAATAAATCTCCGAAATGAGATTCTGAAAGCTTGAGGGTTTGACGGTGCTTACATCTTCCGATTCTTCCAAAACCGGGCAGCGAACGGCACCTTCGCAAAAGCGTGCGCGCAGCAAGGCGCGCCGCTGGTGGCTGTGGCTTCCCGTCGCGGCAATCGTGGCTGGCGCGGGTTGGTATTTTTACGGCTCGGGCGAAGCGGGCGGCCAGAAAACGAGCTATCTCGCCGAAACAGTCACGCGCGGCGATATTGAAAACGCCATTACCGCTGTCGGGACGCTCAGTGCACTGCGCAGCATCAATGTCGGCGCGCAGGTCTCCGGCCAGCTCAAAAGCGTGAAGGTCGAAGTGGGCGATCAGGTCAAGCAAGGCCAGCTTATCGCCGAAATCGACCCTTCGCCTTTCGAAAAGAAGGTGGAAATATCAAGCGCCCAGCTCGATAATCTCAAGGCGCAGCTTCTGAGCAAGGAAGCCCAACTGACGCTGAAAAAAGCCAATGCGGCGCGCCAGCGCTCGCTGCTGGCCACGCGCGGCGTATCGCAATCCACGGTCGATCAGGCCGATGCCGATCTCGCCATGGCCGATGCCGACGTCAAGGCGCTTGGCGCGCAGATCCGCCAGCAGGAAGCCCAGCTCGCCAGCGACAAGGTCGATTTCGGCTACACCAAGATCTACAGCCCCATGGAAGGCACGGTCGTCGATCAGGCCGCCAAGGAAGGCGAAACGCTGAATGCGGTACAGAGCGCACCGACCATCGTTACCGTGGCCGACCTCAAGGTCATGACGGTGGAAGCACAGGTTTCGGAGGCTGACATCGGCAGGTTGAAGCCCGGTATGCCGGTCTACTTCACCCTGCTCGGCCAGCCGGAAAAGCGTTTTACCGGCACACTGCGTCAGATCAAGCCGACGCCTGCGACAGAGAACAATGTTGTGCTTTATTATGCGCTGTTCGACGTCCCCAACCCGACCGGCGAACTGATGATCAATATGAGCACACAGGTCTATTTCATTCTCGATGAGGCGAAGGACGTATTGGTCGTCCCCTCTTCAGCGCTGAATTACAAGCGGGAGGGTGCCCAGAACCAGAAAGGCAAGCCGCAGATTTCGGTCAAGGTCGTGAGCGATAACGGTTCGATCACTGAGCGCCAGGTTCAGATCGGCGTGCGCAATCGCGTGCAGACCGAGATCAAGAGCGGTCTTGAGGAAGGCGACAAGGTCGTCGTTACCAGCGCTTCCAGCGGAGCTGAAGCTGCCGCAGGACAGCGTGGCCGCCGGCCCGGCATGCGTCTGTTTTGATGAACCGCCCCATGTCCGACAGTCCTATGACCGACACACCACTCATCAGGCTGGATGATATCCGCAAGACCTATCACAATGGTGACCTTGCCGTTGAGGTGCTGCATGGCATCACGCTCGATATTCAGGCCGGCGAATTCGTCGCGATCATGGGCGCGTCCGGTTCCGGCAAATCGACGCTGATGAACATTCTGGGCTGTCTCGACAGCCCGAGCGGCGGGCAATATCTGCTCGATGGCGAGGACGTCTCGACACTGGACGCCGACGCGTTGGCAACGTTGCGCCGCCGCACTTTCGGCTTCGTCTTCCAGAGCTACAACCTCATCTCGACCTCAACGGCACAGGAAAACGTCGAAGTGCCCGCGATCTATGCGGGCCTGCCCGCATCGGAGCGCCATGCGCGTGCCGCTGAACTGCTCAACTCGCTGAAACTCGGCGACCGCCTCGATCATCGTCCGAACCAGCTTTCCGGCGGCCAGCAACAGCGCGTTTCCATCGCCCGCGCCCTCATGAATGGCGGGCGCATCATCCTCGCCGACGAACCGACCGGCGCACTCGACAGCCAGAGCGGCGAGGACGTGATGGAGCTGCTGCGCTCCATGCACCAGCAGGGGCACACGGTCATCGTCATCACGCATGCCCGCGAGGTGGCCGAACGCGCCGACCGGCTGATCGAAATCCGTGACGGCCAGATACTCTCCGACACCGTAAAGCGCGCCATTCCCGATACACAGGCCCCGTTCCGACTGCAGAAGAGCCTTGAAGGCAATTCCGCCCGCATCGCCGACATTTCGGAAGCGGTGAAGATGGCAATGCGTGCCTTGCGGGCCAATATCTTCCGAACCGTCCTCACCTTGCTCGGCATCATCATCGGCGTCAGCTCCGTGGTGACGATGCTCGCCATCGGCACCGGCGCGCAAAACTCCATTCTCGACCGCATCAATGCCATGGGCACCGATCTCATTCTGGTGCGCCCGTCTATGGCGGGTTTTCGCGGGACTGGCCAGATAGCAACGCTGATCCCCGAAGACGCCACCGCCATTCTGGAACTGCCGAACATCAGAACCGCTGTCCCGGAAGTCACCGGCACGGTGACGCTGCGGCGTGGCAATGTCGACTACCAGTCGCAGGCAAACGGGACTGTCCCTGCCTTCTCGGAAGCCAAATCGTGGAAGGTCGCGACAGGTGATTTCATCAGCCAGAGCGATATGGACAATTATGCGCCCGTCGCAGTACTCGGCACCACGGTCGTCAAGACGCTGTTTCCCGACGGCAGCAATCCGATCGGCCAATATATCCTGATCCAGAAGATTCCATTCCAGGTGATCGGAACACTGGAACCGAAGGGCGCCGGTTTCGGCGGCTCGGATCAGGACGATGTGGTGATCGTACCGCTCTCGACCGGCAATCTGCGGCTGTTCGGCCAGAAATATGTGCGCACCATCACCGTGCAGGTGAAGGATTCCGACCTCATCAACACAACGCAGGAACAGATTCAGGACCTGCTCGACCAGCGTCACAAGAAGCGCGACACGATGATAACCAACATGTCCTCCATCCGCGAGGACGCGACGGCGATGGGCAACACGATGACGCTGTTTCTGGGATCCGTGGCCGCGATCTCGCTTCTGGTCGGCGGCATCGGCGTCATGAACATCATGCTGGTGAGCGTGACCGAGCGCACCCGCGAGATCGGCGTACGGATGGCGACGGGTGCACGGCGGCGCGATATCCTGCTGCAGTTCATCACCGAGGCGCTGACCGTGTCGGCCATCGGCGGTGCATTTGGCGTCGTGATCGGGCTGGGCGCCGCCGCCATCGCGGGCTGGGCCGGCCTCTCGGTCGGCTACAGCGTCGGCCCCGTCCTGCTGGCCTTCGCCTGCGCTTTCGCCACCGGCTTGATCTTCGGCTTCCTGCCAGCACGCAAGGCTTCTCGCCTGCTGCCCGCTGTGGCACTGTCATCCGAATAGCAAATTCGGACTGGAAAGCTGTGCATCGATGATTCTTCCCAAGCGAGGCTTGTTCGCTGTCGCCATAATGTCTGCAGCGATGGTGGCCCTGACCCAGCCCGGCCGTACGGAAAGCTGCAATCGCGAAGCCTTTGAAAATACAAATTATATCATCTGCGATGCCAAGGCCGACGGCACAGGCTTGCATCTGTTCTGGACAAATGCCGACGACGAGCCCTATCGCAATTTTTCGAAAGTAGCCGACGCCGCAGCAAGCCGTGAGCAAAAGCTGGTTTTCGCGCTTAATGCCGGAATGTATCAGCCTGATTTTTCGCCAATGGGCCTCTATGTCGAAGACGGCCGCGAGCTTCGCCCGGCAAGCAAGACGACGCCCGCCCATCGCTCCGGCCCCGTGCCGAACTTCTACAAAAAACCGAACGGCATCTTTTATCTCGGCGACAGGGGCGCGGAAATCCTGCCGACAGACCGTTTCCTAAAACAAAAGATCAAACCTCGGCTCGCGACCCAGTCGGGGCCGATGCTGGTTATCCGCGACAGGATCAATCCGATTTTCATCGTTGGCTCCACAGACAAGACCCGGCGCAGCGGCGTCGGCGTTTGCAGTGGCAGCGCGATCCGATTCGCGGTCAGCGAAGATGCCGTCAATTTCCACGACTTCGCAAAATTGTTTCGAGACCATCTCAAATGCCCGAACGCCTTGTTTCTGGACGGTGGCGGCGGTGCAGGCATCTACGTTCCAGCACTGGAGCGGAATGACATATCCTGGCACGGCGGTTATGGCCCGATCTTCGGGCTTGTGAAGTGATGTGTATCCGGCAGAAAGTGAAAAAGCCGATCTGAATCCAAACCGGCCTTTCAGATCATGCTTGCTGTACCAGCTTACTTGAACAGTAGCGGCAAGGTGATCGGCATACGCGCCTTGGCAATTGCTGCTGGCGGCGCGGGCACAGGTGAAGCTCGACGCGCGGCTTCCAGTGCAAGCTGGTCAACCTCTGGATTACCAGATGACCCCGCCAACTTGACCGAAAGCACGTTGCCGGAAGGATCAATCACGAAGTTGATGACCACGCGTCCTTTCGCGTTGCGTGCCTTACGCTGCATGAAACGCGTGTTGCGCGCCATATGAGAGTTCATTTTCGCCTGCCATTTGTTGGAGGCGACGCCTGCCGACGCCGAATTCTCGCCTCGGCGATTCGCGGCAGCCTTCTCACCCGCGTCCACATCCATGCGCGGTGCGCTTGCCTGGCGGGTTTCCGGTGCCTTTTCAGCCTTCTTGGGCTTGGGCTTTTCGACCTTGGGCTGCTTCGGCTTTTCCGGCTTCGGTTTTTCAACCTTTTTCGGTTCTGGCTTCGGATCCGGTTTAGGCTCTGGCTTCACTTCCGGCTTTTCGACCGGCAGCGGAACAGCAACTTCGGGCTTTTCTGCCTCGACGACATCCGGAACGACGTCTTCCGGCTCCTGAACAGCCTGTGGCTGAGGCTCGGGCGGCTTCACCTCTTCCGGTTCTGGCGGTGCCGGCTCTTCCTGCTGCGGTTCGGGCTGCGGGGTCGGTTCCGGCTCAACCTGTTCCTGCGGTGCTTCAGCCGTTTCAGGCTGGGCTTCTTCCGCAACCTGTTCTTCCATTGGCGCTTCAGGCTCCGGCGCAAGTTCCACCACCATGGCGGCGACCTGCGAGCCATCGGGCTGATCGTCTTCCTGTGCCATATGGATAGCATAGGCACCGGCCGCATGAACCGTCAGAACAAGAATGCCCGCACCGAGCCAACGTCCCGCATCATGCCAGAAGGAATGATGATGGTTGTCGGCGGAAGCCGCCTTTACCGGGGGATGGTCGGGCGGAAGTGCATTCATTGCGCGGCTCCCTGCACGGCAGGCGTTTGCGAGGCGGGGACCGGTTGCGCAGGTGCAGTTCCGGTCTGGTCAGCGCCGACAGTTTCAAGACCGACCAGCGCAATCTTCAGATAACCGGCTTCGCGCAGAAGATTCATCACGCGCATCAACTCGCCATAGCCGACATTCTTGTCGGCGCGCAGAAAGATGCGGGCTTCCTTGTTTTTCTCGGACAGGCCGTCGAGCGCTACACCGAGACGCTCGCGCGCAACAGTGTCATTGCCGACACTGATGCTGAGATCGTCCTTCAGCGTCACATAAAGCGGCTTGTCGGGACGCGGCGCGGGCGCTGCCGTCGAGGCAGGCAGATCCACCTTCACATCCACAGTAGCCAGCGGTGCTGCCACCATGAAAATGATGAGCAGAACCAGCATGACGTCGATGAAGGGCGTTACATTGATCTCGTGGTTCAGCTCGAGATCGTCACCGCCGCTTTCGCGAACTTTACCAGCCATGGTGCTACTCCGCTGCGTGCAGCGTGCCTTCACGCACGCCTGCCGTCCTGAAATCGAGGTCGCGACTGACAAGACGCTCGACCCCTGCCGAAGCATCGGCGAGCAGCGAGCGGTAGCCGGTGATGGAACGGGCGAACACGTTATAGATAACCACGGCGGGGATAGCAGCGACGAGACCAATGGCAGTCGCGAGCAGTGCTTCGGCAATACCCGGCGCCACGACAGCGAGGTTTGTCGTCTGCGCCTGACTGATATTGATGAACGAATTCATGATGCCCCAGACGGTGCCGAACAGACCGACGAAAGGCGCAATCGAACCGACGGTCGCAAGAAGGCCAGTGCCCTTGGAAAGGCGACGTCCAGCCTTCGCTTCGATGCGCGACAGGCGTGAAGAAACGCGTTCCTTAAGACCTTCGCCACCCGCACGTGCCAGCGCAGGCCCCGAAAGGCGAACCTCATCTTCTGCGGCGCGGACGAGGATTGCACCCGGTCCCTTGGCGCCGTCCAGCGAACGGACGGCTTCGGCAAGCGTTGCCGAATGGCCGATAATCTTCAATGCCTTGGTTGCACGGCGGCGCGCACCGGCCAGTTCAAGCGATTTGGCAACCCAGATCGTCCAGGTGGCCAGCGAAGCGATCGCCAGACCGATCATCACGGCCTTCACGACCCAGTCGGCAGCCATGAACATTCCCCATGGCGACAGATCGTGTGGGAGGATCAGACCGTTCTCGCTTTCGACAGGTGCGGCAGCAGACGCAGTGGTCTGGGACTGGATCAACTCAGGAGAAGGTGCCGCAGCCGGGGCGGTCGCTGCGGGAGCTGGCGCTCCCGGTTCGTTCGCAGGCGCTGTATTGGCTGGAGCCGGGCTGGAAGGTGCTTCCGCCGTGGGGGCCGCCGGGGCATTCGTCGAGGGGGATACATCCTGGGCCAATGCAGAAGCCGCACCCAGCAAGCCGATGCCCATCGCCGCAGCCATGAAGCCTTTTCGCCAGAAACCAGTCATTTTGATCGCCTTTTGATTGTTCAAATCCGCGCGCACATGACTAAACCCTCATGCAGGCCGTCGCACCGCTTGTTGGGCCTCTTCTTAACTCCCAATAATATGATGGCGCAAGTCATGTTTTCATTTTCGAGGCGATTTCGTCCCGCAGTCCAAGGATATGCGAACATTTTTCGGCTCTCAACTTTTTGCCAGTTGCACATTCACGCCAAATCAGAACTGATATGGTTAACCGAAGCGCCTGAGGGTTGGATCTAAAAACAAATTCCGGGTGCGCGGGAGGAAATGCAGTTCCGCTCAGACCGGATTTCTGGAGGACATGCCAATGATGCTCAAGGATATCCAGACGCTTGAACATGCGGCACGCACTGCCATGGCAGGAAATGACGATCCGCTGCCGGTACAACAGCGTTCATTGAAGCCGACACATGTAGGACTGGCCTTTATCATGCTGGCCGGTGCGGCTTATCTGCTGCTGGCCTGAACCGCAGATCTGCAACTCTAAAGCGCGCTCGCCACGGTTTCGCCACTGCGACGACATGAGTTTCACAATTCTGACGCTAGAATAACACAGACTTTGAGCGGAACGGAAAGCGTTTCCCCTCGTTTTTTCTCCTGTTGACGGCGAGATTGCCTCTCGCCTTCGGTTTGCCTTAATTACCGACAGGAGTTTCCATGAAAAGACTTCTCGCCTCCACGGCCCTTGCCGCGCTGATCGCCCTGCCCGCTTTCGCTCAGGATGGATCACCAATTTTCTCCGACGAGAAACAGGAAAGACCGGTCGCCAGCGAGAACGGATATTTCGTGGCATCGCCCGGCCAGCTTCTGGTGTCGGGCTTTGTCGGACAGGCAGTTTATAACGGCCCTTCCAACGATGCGGCCAATATCGGCACGGTCAATGACATGATGCTCGGTGCTGATGGCAGCCCGCAGGCGGTCGTCATCGGCGTCGGCGGTTTTCTCGGTGTCGGGGAAAAGAATGTCGCAATCGGTTTCGACCATCTGTCATGGGTGGTTCGCGATAACGGCAAGCGCTGGCTGATCGTGGATGCCACCAAGGAACAGCTTGAAAAAGCACCCGCATTTGATCGCAGCGCAGCTTTCGAAGCGGATGGCGCGCCACGTACAGAACCTCCAGCCGCCGATAAGACGATCACCACCCAGAAGGCCGACAGGGTCATGCCTGAAGGCATGAAGCCTGTTCCCTCCGAGGGGCTAAGCGCGGACAAGCTGATCGGCGCAACCGTTTTCGGCGCAGATGAAACGAAGATCGGAACAGTGGGCGACGTCCTGATGTCCGCCGACGGACAGACCGAGGCATTCGTCGTCGATGTGGGCGGTTTCCTTGGCATCAACTCCAAACCCGTCGCCGTTTCCATCGCCAATCTCGACGTTGCCTCCGGCAAGGACGACAAGGTGAACGTCTTCACGCAATTCACCAAGGAACAGTTGCAGGCGCAGCCCGCCTATTCGGACGCAGCCTATAAGAAGGACCCGGAAGGCACGATCCTTCACGGCGAAGCGGAGTGACACTTCACGATATTTGCGGAAGCGTCCTCAATGGCGCTTCCGCATCTTTTCGTCATTTACCATGACTTGCAACAACCGGCTGGTGTTGTTGCCGCTGATGGCTTTGCGTGCAACCATTAAGCCAGCCGCACGTTATCCGAACGATAACCGGAGAATGAACAGGAGAGCTGATATGGCGCGTGCATCCGCGAAAACGAGCAAGATCGAAGAAAAGATCGAGGAAGCGCTGACCGATGCCAGCACGGAAGACCTTCAGGCTCAGGTCGAGCAGTTGAAGGAAGACATCGCTGCCATTGCGGCAACACTTGCCAATCTCGGTTCGCAGACCGTCCGCGACGCAAAACGCGGTGCCAAGGAAACCTACAAGAGCGCCTATGTTCAGGGCGAAGACGTCATCGATGATCTGCGCAACAAGGCGCAGGATGTTGAAGCTCAGCTGACGGCAACGGTGCGCGAACGTCCGATAGCCTCGCTCGCCACTGCACTCGGCGTCGGCTATCTGCTGGCCCTGCTCTCGCGCCGCTGAGGCGTGCCATGCTGAAAGCTCTCATGCCCCTATTGTCTGCGCTGGCAGGCGAGGAACTGAAATTCGTCGCCGGGCAAACGAAACGCGCGGCGATTTTCGGCACAGCAATCGCCATCTTCGCCATCATTGCGATCACCTTCTTCTGTGTCGCCGCCTTTCTGGCGCTGGCGCAGAACTATGGAGGCCCGCTGGCAGCGCTCATTCTCGCTGCATTGTCGCTGATCGTGGCGCTGCTCATTCTCGCCGTTCTGAAAATTCAGGCGGTGTCAGAAGCCAGGAAGCGCAAGCAGAAACTCGAGGCGGACAAGTCGGCAATGATGGCAACGGCAGTAATCGCAACCGTGCCTGCCATTCTCAAGCGTCCCATACTTGCTGCCGCCCTGCCGCTTGCCGGAATCGCACTGGTCTCGCTGCTTTCAGATAAGAAGAAGCGTCCTCCGCAGAGCTGAAACGCTTCACAGAGTTTAAAGACGCCGGCCGTTATTGGTCGGCGTTTTCTTTCCAGCGACCGATTTGGCTATTTACCGACAGGCGCATCGCCCTCTTCGGCCAGCGACGACAGGCGAACAATCACCTTGGTTCCTGCACCGTCATCGGTCTTGCAGTAAACTGGCTTTTCGCCGAACTGCATGCAAAGCTGTTCGATAACCAGCGTGCCAAGACCGTTCTTTTCGCCGGATTTCTGCTGGTCCTTGTCAAAGCCCACACCATCGTCTTCCACAACCAGCACCGGGATAGCATCTTCGCCCGGCTTGAGGCTGATCCGGATATGCCCTTCCGGACGGCCCTTGAATGCGTGCTTGATGGCGTTGGTGACGAGCTCGCCCAGTATGATACCGATTGTCGTCACATCGCGCGCCTTCAGATCAAGCGGTGCGAAATCGGTCGAGAATTCGATCTTGCGGTCCTGACCGATGGCGTTTCGGATATCGTTGATAACGGTGCCAAGAAAATCGTCGACCCGCGCTGATTCCATATCCTCGCCCAGACGCAGGCGCCGGTGCGCCGTCGACACGGTCTGGACGCGGTCGCGGGCAGCAGCAAGCGCGGCGCGGGCATCCTCGCTGCGCGTCTGCCGCATCTGGAGGCCAAGCAAGGATGAAACCGTTGCGAGCGAATTGCCGATGCGGTGATTGGTGTCCTGCAGCAAAAGCTCGACCCGCTGGCGCTCCCGTTCGGCAATGCGGCGCTCCTGCTCAAGCTCGGCAGTGCGTTCCTGCACCCGCTGTTCCAGCAACTGCTTTTCGGAACGCAGCACCGTCTGCCCCTCGAACATGGAGCGCGCATAACGCTGAACGCGGGTGAACAGCAAAAGCGCCAGCATGGCGGCCGAAGCCAGCGCCACAATCGACGTCGCCGTCATCCAGTAGCGCATGCGATTGATCCGCTTGTTGCGCTCGAGAAGTTGCTGTTCTTCCGCATCGATGAATTGTGTGACCGTATTGGCAAGCTGATCCATCAGCACCTTGCCCTCGTCACCGCGCACTTTTTCAACCGCCGCCGCCACATCACCCGACTGGGCAAGATTGACTGTCTGGCGCACATCTTCCTGTTCGCGTTCGACCAGCGCACGTATCTGCTTGACCCGCGCATCCTGCAGCGGGTTCTGGTCCGTCAGGGCTTCAAGATCGGCCAGCGTCTTGTCGACACTCAGGATCGTATTGCGATAGAGATCAAGATAAGTCTCGTCGAGCGTCAGAAGATAGCCGCGACGGCTCATCTCGATATTGCTGGCAAGGCGGGCCACCTTGTCGACCTGCTGGCGCAACGCATAATTGCGGGAAATATCAACCACCTGATGGTTGACGCTGGACGACAGAAACAGCGTCATGATCGCCGATAACAGCACAAGGCCGAGCGACACGATAACCGCAACCGGCTTCGATGACGATTGAAGCAGTTTTTGCAACAAGGCTGATGGCAAGGACGCAACCCACAAACAAACGATCACTTTGCCGACAAGAAATATCAGCAGGCGCTAACCTACAAGTGACTGGAGATAAAAAGCAATCGTTGCGGGCAAAAACACGCGTTGGATTGAGACGTTAGAGCATGCCTTCCGAAAGTGCTGCCGGTTTCGAAATGAAAACATGCGTAAAAAGAGCAACTCCAATGATTCGGCAAAACAGCAAATGCTCTCGTAACATAAGCCCCCTCCCCACCGGGAAGAGGGCAAAATCCATCATGCACTATGCAAAGCTTCTCAAGGTTGCCCGCGATGAATCGGCGTCCGGGCCGTAATCGCTTTCGCCTTCGATCTTGAGGATTTCCTGCAAGCGCGTACGGGCACGGCTGACACGGCTCTTGATCGTCCCAACGGCACAGCCACAGATTTCCGCAGCTTCCTCATAAGCAAAACCCGAAGCCCCGATCAGAATGATCGCTTCGCGTTGATCATCAGGCAATTGCTCCAGTGCCGCTCGGAAATCCTGCAGATCGAGCGAGCCATATTGCGAGGGATGCACGGCAAGCTGTTCGCTGAACACGCCATCCGTATCCTGGATCTCGCGACCGCGCTTGCGCATCTGCGTGTAAAACTCGTTACGCAGGATGGTAAAGAGCCAAGCCTTCATATTCGTCCCCATTTCAAAGGACTCCTGCTTGGCCCATGCTTTCATAATCGTATCTTGAACGAGATCATCCGCCTTGTCATGCTGGCCTATAAGCGACACCGCAAAGGCGCGCAAGCTCGACAGCGATGACAGGAGCTCTCGCTTGAACTGTGCATTACTCTCAACCGACGGACCGGGTGCTGTGTTCACGCATACTCTCCTGTTCAGCCTGATCGAGTTTTTCGAGAAGATCAAGGAAGCGATCCGGAATCGTCTCATCCTGTATCGAGGTGTACAGTGCCTTTAATTTCAATCCGACTTCACAATTTGGTCCTAATATATCCTTCTGAACGCGGCGAGGCGACCTGACCCCGGCTCCGTTCATGTGAAGGTTTTCTTTTTCTGCCATATCTTGATCGTTCCGGGCTGATTGCCCTACCCTATTAATCTAAGCCCCTGCTTGTCCGAGAAATGCACGGGCTACCAAAAAGTTCCCTAATACACCTCCCAATCTCGGAACTTTTTTCAAAGCGCCCCGTTATGTGTACCATAATGCTGCGCTCAAAGCATCGGTGGGAGGGCCGTAAAACCTTGTCCGCCAATGTGCATTTAATGAACGAAAGCGGCAGTTGAGGAGTTCCAATACCATGACGTTATCGACGCGTATCGCGCCGCACCTTCCCTATCTCCGTCGTTTCTCCCGTGCTCTTACCGGCTCCCAGGCTTCCGGCGACGCCTATGTTGCGGCTGCCCTTGAAGCCCTGATTGCCGATGTGAGCATTTTTCCGCGTGCTTCGTCCGACCGGATCGGCCTCTATCGCCTTTTCTGCGATCTTTATAAGACCGCCTCGGTTCGCATGCCGGAGCCGACATCGGAGTTTGCATGGGAACAGCAGGCGGCAAGAAATCTTTCCCATATCGCCCCGCTGCCCCGACAGGCGTTCCTGCTGGTGGCTGTGGAAGGTTTCTCCGACAAGGAAGCAGCCGAAGTTCTCGAGCTGGACGATGCCGAACTGAGCCGCATCCTGTCGGCTGCATCGACCGAAATTTCGCGTCAGGTGGCAACGCGCATCATGATCATCGAAGACGAACCGCTGATCGCGATGGATATCGAGCAGATGGTGGAAAGCCTTGGCCACGAAGTCGTTGGCATCGCGCGCACCAAGGACGAGGCGCTGGCGCTTTATAATCAGGAAAAGCCGCGCATGGTGCTGGCCGATATTCAGCTTGCTGACGGAAGCTCGGGCATCGATGCTGTGAATGAAATTCTGCAGAACGATACGATTCCTGTCATTTTCATCACCGCTTTTCCGGAACGCCTGCTGACAGGCGAACGCCCGGAACCAACCTTCCTCGTCACCAAGCCGTTCAATCCGGATATGGTGAAAGCACTGATCAGCCAGGCGCTCTTTTTCGAAGAAGCCTCGCAGGTCGCAGCCTAGCCCGGTGTCAGTGTGCCCCGGCATCACCCACCAAAGTCCCGAAAGAGAGTACCTTTCGGGACTTTGGTGCATTGGGGTTTTCAAAGTCCGTTCAAGACACGCAGCCTTACATCCTGTCATGAGTATTTAGAGTTGTGAGCGCCTTAATTTTCCCGGAACTACGGAACCAAGTCGTCTTCGATGTCGTTTCTCCTGCACACAATAAGAAGGAGACCGGACATGCTTTATTATGCGCTCGTATTTCTTGTGGTGGCACTCGTGGCAGGTGCGCTCGGTTTCGGCGGCATCGCTGGTGCCTCAGCCGGTATAGCGCAGATTCTGTTCTTCGTATTCCTTGCGCTGCTCGTCGTTTCGCTCATCGCTTCGGCGATCCGCAAGGCATAGCAGGTATTAAATTAAAGGCTGTTTTTGACCTGAAGATATATCAGCCTATATTGCTGCTTATTGACATGGCCGCCGCATCCTATCATGCGGCGGTTTACCGGTTCCAAAATCCGGGCCAGTTCAAGGATCAAAAAGATCGCTCGACCGTGACCCGCCGAACAGTCGATGAAATGGACGTTATGGCACGCAAATTTCCGTTCAGTATTCCCGGAGTTTTTGCCGTTTTGCCAATGGGCGATCTAGATATTTGTTTCGTCGCATTCTGCTACGCAAAACCGCTTCGCACTTTTACTGGAACTGCTCTGAGTTCAGTTGCGGGACAATCGGGGCAAATATGACCGCTGGCACAAAATTCACCCTACAGGAAACCGAACCCGACGCGGCCCGTCTGCGGGCGCTGTTGAGAGCAGTCCGCAACAGCAATGTCTGCGTGCTCTACCAAACGCCCGATCTGGTTTATTCGTGGGGCGAAAATATCCCCCTCTACTGGCAGGAAAAGTGGAAAGTCGGCGGAAACGACTGCGATTTCATCTTCTCCGCAGCCTTGCACAAGCTCGACGGCGCCAAGCGTGCGGCCCTGGATACCGGTGAAGCGCAGAATGTGGAACTTGCCGTCAATGACGGCGACAAGCTGCGCTGGATCGAATTTCACATCGACTGCGATCGCGACGAGAACGGCAATATACTGGGACTCGTCACCACCGCTATTGAAATCAGCGAACTGAAACGACGCGAGCAGGTGTTGAAGACACTGTTGCGCGAGGTCAGCCACCGCTCCAAAAATCTTCTCGCCATCGTGCAGAGCATCGCCAGCCAAACGGCGCGTTTCACCGATTCCATCGACGATTTCCTGCTGAAATTCCGCGGGCGCATCCAGTCCCTTTCCTATTCGCAGGATCTGGTGACCGATTCCAACTGGCGCGGCGCGCTGTTTCGCGATCTCGTGTATTCGCAGGTCGAGAAATACATCGACGTCAATGACGAACGCCTGACCATTGAGGGCGACAATCCCTATCTTTTCCCCGGTGCCGCGTTGCATGTCGGCCTTGCGCTACATGAACTGGTGGTCAATGCGACCTCTTTCGGCGGTCTTTCGATACCCTATGGTCGGGTGAAGATTTCGGCGAAGGTTGCCCATGTGGCCAGCGGCGATGACAGGCTGGAATTCCACTGGGAAGAAACCAATCCTGCAATGCCGGAGGTTTTTGAGCACGATCCGCGCTTTGGCAGTGCCGTGCTGCAGCGCATCGTTCCCGCCTCCGTCAACGGTCATGCCGATTATCGCATCGACGGAACTGGCGCGGTTTATTCGCTCATCATTCCCACAGAGCAGTTTGACGCCTGATCAGGATCGATAACGCCCTCACCAGCCACAAAAAAAGCCGCCATGGTCAGACCTGAGCCTGAACCACGGCGGCTTGCTCTGAATTTGCGGAACGCCAGCGGCATAACGTTTGACGTCAGCGCGGCATTCTCGCCGCTCGCCTCGTGCGGGGAGGTTGAGGCGAACTCTGAAGGTCGTGTTGTGGGGGCGGGGTCACGACCTTCATGCGCGCTTAACGTCACAGATGAAACTTGGTTCCGTCAGTTTCCGATTTTTTTGCAATAAAGTTCGAGCCGGTGATGCACGATCTCATAGCCGAGCGAACGGGCGATTTCTTCCTGCAGTTTTTCGATCTTGTCAGAGCGAAACTCCACCACATCTCCGGAGTCCATATCGATGATGTGATCGTGATGCGCACCGCTCGCCTGTTCGAAACGCGACGGCCCTCCGGCAAAGGCATGCCGGTGAATAGCGCCGCGCTCTTCGAGAAGCTTCATCGTGCGGTAAACCGTCGAAAGCGAGATGCTGCTGTCGATCTCGACTGCCCGGCGAAAAATCTCGAGCGCGTCAGGATGATCTTCAGTCTCGGTCAGTATGTCCAGGATGATCCGGCGCGGCCGCGTGATACGGACCCCTGCCTGGCGCAGCTCCTGTTCATAATCGGGCTTTTTGTACGATTCTCTCATGTCCGCGATTATGCACCGTCACGCTGCCAGTTGCAATTTTTTGCAACTGGAGCCTGCCCGATCTCCCCAACCCATTGTAACGGATGCGCTTTAGTGGCTTAGGTCTGCCAACTGTCCGTAATCGGACATATGCGACTCGGCGGCCTTATCGTTCAGATGGTATTGCCCACGCCCCACCCGCACGAAAAGCGCATCGCTTTCCGGCTGATTATCGGTGCAGTTTTCGGCAAGGAAAGAGAAGTATCTGGAGTAAGGCCAGCCTGGAGCGACACGACGCACATCTCTCGGCGAGAAAGGTTCGGCAAGAACACCTTTCACCCTGACAGCATTATGGATTTGAGGATAAATATTCGATCCAATTTTCCACATGCTTTAACATTAGCACCACCATATACGGCCTTCATATCCCGTAAACACGGGATAGTTGCATATTTTTTGCTTGGTCAGACAACGCTCGGTTAAATGCCCAGTTCCGCTCAGGCATCAATTGAGGCGCATCCGCCTTGTCCAAGCCCATGATGAGAAATCATCAGTCGGCTGGAGCAAGCACAGTAAAGAGCGCCGCTCCGTCACGATCCAGCTCTTCGACCGCCACCGGATAAGTATCGCCTTCATGCGATTTGAGGCCAACAGCCGATGCTTTCATCGCCTCGCCTATCGCATCCTTGTTGCCCCAGAACTTGCCGCGCTTTGTCAGATCTGCCCCGTCGGCGGGAATGGCCACGCTGTATTCCACCGCACCTTTGTCGATGCCATCACAAATGAGGCTCGCCGATCCGGTCTTGATTGAAACGCTCATCATTCCTCCGCGCCTGGTTGATCCCTCATCGGCATCCACCCTAACGCCCATCCGCAAATGTGTAAAACAATGAACCGAAATTAGTATTTCACCGCGTACCGCACCACCAATGGAGTAGTCTCCACCCCCCCGTTTCACCTACGGATTGTGAGGCTTTGTTGGTATTCTCGCGCCACAACAGAGGGCGCAAAAAATGGTAACCCCGATAGCGCAATATGTCAGACGTTCAGTCGCTTATGCAGCGACAAAACTGAATTACAGACAATCGATCGACAGGATCGCGTCCGATGCCCAGGACTATTGGGCCGATCAAACTTCAAAGAATCATAAATCGAATTCCCACTGGAAGGGAAGCGACGGCCTCTCCGATGCCGCATGGATGCAAATCGGACGATCGCATCGAAAGCTTGTGCAGGATGCAGCCGCTTCCGTCGGCCTAACCGCGCAAGGCTCCCGGATATTGGAATGGGGTTGTGGAGGCGGTGCGAATGCAGTTCAGTTTGCGGATCTGGCCAATGAATATCTGGGCGTCGATGTATCTGCCGCGTCCCTCAAGGAATGTGCGGCTCGAATGTCGGACGTGGGATATAGGCATTTTTCTCCAGTGCTCATTGACGTAGAGAAACCACAAAAGTCACTGGAGCAGATCAAACAGCCGGTCGACATCTATATTTGCACCTATGTCTTCGAACTCATTCCGACAGAGGAATACGGGGCTGATCTTTTGAGAATAGCTTTTCAGCATCTACGCTCAGGCGGGCTGGCTGTTATCCAGATCAAATATTCCACACACAAGTCAGATACACGTGGCCACAAGTGGGGATACCGACGGAATCTGGCCAATATGACGACTTACTCCATCGACCAATTTTGGTTGCTGGCTGAAAGCGTCGGCTTCAGACCGGTCTCCGTCTCGCTCAAACCATATGATGCTCTCGTTAAAGATGAGAGATACGCCTATTTTGTTTTACAAAAACCGGAAGCGAGTGCTGACCGAGAATAGCCAGCCATGTGCCATTTGAAGTGAAAGCCAAGCCATGCTTGTTCATTGGTACGCCCAAGGGGAATCGAACCCCTGTTTGCGCCGTGAGAGGGCGCCGTCCTAACCGCTAGACGATGGGCGCATAAGCCATCTCGCTGATATAATCGCCAAAAAGAAAAAGCGCAATCCTCGAAGGCAGAAACAATCGGGGCGGCAATATTGCCGCCCCGATCAGGTTCTATTCGTTCTACTCGACATTGCCGAGCTTGATGCGGCCAATGATACGGGACTCACGATAATCGTAGATGATGAGTTCCGTACCGCCGTCCGGCAGCAGGGTTTCCAGCGAAAGCTCGTTGCCGGAAAGGCTTTGCGAAAGAAGGCGGGCGCCGGGTGCCAGGTTGATCTGTGATTCAATCAGCTTCGGCGGTTCCGGCTTTACCGGAGCGGTCGCGGCCTGTCCCGGGATATCGGAACGGGCTTCTTCAACCGGCGGGGTTTCCGGCGCGCGATTGATCTTGTAGACAACTGCGACAAGCACCGCCATAAGACCGATCAGCATGACACCGATGGAGACGGCCAGAAGCCGGATCATTTTGCGGCGCACACGTTCCATGGCTGGATCAAGCTGGGGCTCGGCCTGTTCATCCGGGTAATAGCCCTGCTGATAGTCCTGATAGCCTGAATCCTGATGATTCTGGTATCTCGGATAGTGTGGATCCTGCATTCAACGACTCCGGTTCGAACTTCGCCGTGTTAAGGCGTGTGGCGCGTGATAGAGCATTTTGCAGCCAAATGGAAACATTTGACGTCGCATAAATGCGGTAAAACCAAGAGATAGAGCAGTTCTGACGATTTCGTTAAGAGAGAACTGCTCTCATAAAGGAAAGACACGAGTGAAAGAGCTTACGACCGACTCCGATGCCACAGGCAAGCGTCTCGACCAGTGGCTGGCCGCAGCATTGGGGCCGGAACTCTCGCGCAGCCGCGTCCAGTCCCTTATTGCCGAAGGCCATGTGACCATAGACGGCGCACCCGCCCGTGAAGCCAAGCAGAAGCTGCGCGAAGGCATGACTATCGCCCTCGTGCTGCCTGAGCCTGAACCTGCCGAACCGATTGCTGAGAACATTCCCCTCGATATTCTTTACGAGGATGATGATCTCATCGTGATCAACAAGCCCGCCGGACTTGTCGTTCACCCCGGCAACGGCAACTGGACGGGAACACTCGTCAATGCCCTCATATATCATTGTGGCGATAGCTTGTCGGGCATCGGAGGAATCCGCCGTCCTGGCATCGTTCATCGCCTCGACAAGGATACGAGCGGCGTCATGGTCGTGGCCAAGAATGACCGTTCCCACCGGCATTTGAGCGAGCAATTTGCCGACCATGGGCGCACCGGCGATCTGGAGCGCGCCTATCTTGCACTCG
Organism: Ochrobactrum vermis; assembly: GCF_002975205.1. NCBI lineage: Bacteria > Pseudomonadati > Pseudomonadota > Alphaproteobacteria > Hyphomicrobiales > Brucellaceae > Ochrobactrum > Ochrobactrum vermis. Next base: position 2,272,041 of record NZ_PCOC01000001.1, read on the forward strand.
TCTGGGGCATGACCGAACGCCCGCAGGGCTTCATCGACGCGCATCTCGGACGCTCGCATCGCGACCGCACCAAGCAGGCCGTCGTGAAAGAAGAACGCGAAGATGCCCGCCACGCCGTCACGCACTACTCAACCATCGAGAAATTCGCACCGCAAGACGATGCAACCGCGCTGGCCTCGCTCGTCGAATGCCGTCTTGAGACAGGCCGCACCCACCAGATTCGCGTGCACATGGCACATATAGGCCATCCGCTTGTCGGCGACATGGACTATGGCAGCGCCTACAAGACCAAGGCCAACAAACTGCCGGAACCGTTGAAAGTGGCAGTGCGCGGCTTTCATCGGCAGGCATTGCATGCCGGGCTTCTCGCCTTCACCCACCCGGCCACAGAGGAACTGATGCGTTTCGAAGCACCCGTGCCGGAAGATATGGAGCACCTTCTGGAAAACTTCCGGAAACACTCTATATAATACTGGCAATTATCATGGTTGGCCGAACGGATGACAGCCTGTAGATAGAAGGCTGTTTCATCATCAAGATCGGGGCGCGGTTGGAATAAGAGCCGCTCTCCACCCCATAAAGACCATATATTTCAGATGCGCTTTGCAACCTTTGTCATGCGGCGACGTTCACATTGTAGTGACAGATTGTTTCATGAGTTAAAGGATCGTGTTTTCGCCAAAATCATGCCTATATATGAAGGCTCGCGTGAGGGAAGTGCAGGAGGCAGCCCCCGCGACAGGTTCGCCAAACGGGAACCTGAAATTATAAAGGAGGGTGCTCTATGGCCCAGATGAATCTCCCAAGCATCACGTCAGGTGACGGCGGTCTTACCCGTTATCTGGAAGAAATTCGCCGTTTTCCCATGCTTGAGCCGCAGGAAGAATATATGCTGGCCAAGCGTTATCACGAACATACCGACCCCAAGGCCGCCCACAGGCTGGTGACGAGCCATCTGCGTCTCGTGGCCAAGATCGCCATGGGCTATCGCGGCTATGGCCTGCCGATCGGTGAAGTGATCTCGGAAGGCAATGTCGGCCTCATGCAGGCCGTCAAACGTTTCGAACCTGAACGCGGTTTCCGTCTTGCCACTTATGCCATGTGGTGGATCAAGGCCTCGATCCAGGAATATATCCTGCGTTCGTGGAGCCTTGTGAAGATGGGCACGACCGCCAATCAGAAGCGTCTGTTCTTCAATCTGCGCAAGATGAAGAGCAAGATTCAGGCGCTCGACGATGGCGATCTTAACCCGGATCAGGTCAAGCAGATCGCAACCAAGCTGAAGGTCAGCGAAGACGAAGTGGTTTCCATGAACCGCCGCCTGTCCGGTGACGCTTCGCTGAACGCGCCTTTACGCGCTTCGGAAGGTGAATCCGGCGAATGGCAGGACTGGCTCGTCGACGACAGCAGCAGCCAGGAGCAGGTGCTGATCGAGCAGGACGAACTGGAAAACCGCCGCTCCATGCTCGAGCAGGCGATGGATACGCTGAACGACCGCGAACGTCGCATTTTCGAGGCCCGTCGTCTGTCGGAGGATCCGATGACACTGGAAGACCTTTCCAGCGAGTTCGGCATCAGCCGTGAGCGCGTGCGCCAGATCGAAGTACGCGCCTTTGAAAAGGTGCAAGCCGCAGTGAAAGCCGCTGCCTACAAGCAGCAGAAGGCGCTGAACCATGTCGAGGAAGCGCACGCCTGAAACTGATAATCTGCTGATCCTTTACTGCCGCAAAGTGGGAGACCATTTTGCGGCAGAATTGTTTCAAAGCATTTCCAGCAAAAGTGCGAAGCGGTTTTGCGCAGGATAATGCGTGAGAAAATGAATAGATCGGGCTACTGATCCGGCTCGCCTTTCACCAGTTCGAACCCCTCATCGATCCAGCCCGTCATTCCGCCTGCCATGATCTTGACTGGCCTGTCGAGATTGGCGAGCCGCAAGGCGCCGCGCGCCGCACCATTGCAATGCGGTCCCGCACAATAGGTGACGAAAATCGTTTCCTGAGACCATTCCGCCATTCTGGACCCGATGATCTTGCCGTGCGGCAGATTGATTGCACCCGGTATATGCGCTTGATCGAAAAGCGCCGGGCTGCGCACATCGAGAAGCACGAAATCAACTCCCTTGGACAAGGCATCATGCACGTCCCAGCAATCCGTCTCGAATGCGAATTCGGCAGCAAAATGATCGCGTGCCAGCGCACTTGGTGCTGGTGAAATGGCTGTCACGGCTGATTTCCTGTCGGTCTTGGCAATAGTATCCACGGACGTTCTCCTTTGTCTTCGGTAAGATTTTCGCCCATTTGCCAATTCACTTGCAATTGGCACGATTGACAATATACGTAAAGATAATGACAAACCCAGCACGCGACCTCGAAGGCCCGCTTGTCGTAGCCCTTCTCTATGACCGGCTATGCACTTTTGAATTCGGCATCGTTGCCGAAATCTTTGGTCTGCCGCGGCCGGAAATGGGAACCAACTGGTATCGCTTCGCAAGTTGCCCGATCGAAAATGGTCCGTTGCGCGCGCATGGCGGGTTTGTCATCACTCCCGACGGCAGCCCCGACCTTATTGACGAGGCTGACATCATCATTGTTCCAGGCTGGAAAGGCGCTGACATTCCAGTACCAGAAGCAGTCAGCAAAAGGCTGCGTCGCGCCCACCGGCGTGGGGCGCGGCTTGCCTCCATCTGTTCCGGTGCTTTCGTGCTGGCAGCGACAGGATTGCTTGACGGCGGTTTTGCCACCACCCATTGGCGCTACGCCGATGCGCTGCGCAAAAGACACCCCGAGATCGATGTCGATGATGCATCGCTCTATCGCGAACATGATCGCATCTTCACTTCGGCTGGAAGTGCGGCGGGAATAGACCTCCTGATCGAAATCGTACGACAGGATTTTGGAGCCCTTGCCGCCAATTCCGTTGCACGACGGCTCGTCATGCCCGCTCATCGCACCGGCGGACAGGCACAATTCCTTGAGCGCCCGGTCACCAGGCGCGAAGGCACCGCGATCAGCCCGGTTCTGGACAGGATACGCGCCAATCTTGCCGCGGAATGGACCATCGAGCGCATGGCCGCTGCATGCCGGATGAGCCCACGCACATTCCTGCGTCGCTTTGCCGAAGCAACCGGTGCCACACCCGGCGACTGGCTCACCATGGAGCGTATAGCCGCTGCCAAGGAGTTCCTTTCTCAGGGACAGGCAAGTGTTGACGACATTGCCACTTCAGTCGGCTTTGGAAGCGCCCACACGCTTCGCCATCATTTTCGTCAGAAGATCGGCATCAGCCCGGCGGAGTATCGCAGGCGGTTTCTCACTGAAACCGTCACCCAACCGATATAAAACCGTCAAATAACTGTAATGGATTGGCTTTAGGGACGAGGGTGTGTTTCACCCAAGCCCGAAGGTCATCCCATGAAAAAGCTCCTGCTCGCCGCAGCTCTTGCGCTTACCACTGCAACCGCCGCGTCGGCTTCCGAATATGTCTCTTTCCTCGATTATCCGCAGAAGGAACAGGACGGGAAGGAGTTCTTCACGGCCGTTGAAATCCCGCAAGGCAGCTTCACTAAATACGAAATCGACGACAAGACCGGTCACATCGTCGTCGACCGCTACCAGTCCATGCCTGTGATCTATCCGGCCAATTATGGCTCCATCACCAGCACGCTTGCCGGCGACGGCGATCCGCTCGACGCGCTCATCTACACGCGTGAACCGATTGTTCCAGGCGCGATCATCAAGGTTCGCCCCATCGGGGTTCTGAAGATGATCGACGGTGGCGACCAGGACGACAAGATCGTCGCTGTCCCGACCTCGGACATCGATCCGACTTATGACAATATCAAGGAAATCACCGATCTGCCGAAGATCGAACAGCAGCGCCTCGAAGCCTTCTTCCGCGTCTACAAGCAATTGCCGGAAGGCCGCAAGGTCGTAGAACTGGGCGGTTTCGACAGCGCAGAGGCGGCGCAGAACGAAGTGGCCAAGGCCATCAAGGCTTTCGCCGAAAAAAAATAAACACTGTGCGATAGTGATCGCTTCAAAACAAAAAGGCCGCTTGAAGCGGCCTTTTTTCGTCTTTGCGAAAGGTATTAATTCGTACCGAGCACGTCGTTAAACACTTTCTCGCCCGGCACACCCTTTTCAAGACTGATAAGCGCGCGACGACCGTTGCGATAGGAGATTGGAATATCGATCCACTGCAGGCGGCGCATCAGCGAAAGATTGGTATCCTGCGCGGTACGAGCATCGTTCAGCCATACGATGAAGAAATTGTCGCCGATCTTCGACGGCACGGCGATCAGCGGATTACCCGCTGCCTGTTCCGTATCCTTGAAGGTGATACGCTGCACATTATCCACCACGCCACCGGAGAAGCCTTCAGGCACAGTGAACACGAGTTCGATCAGATGGCTCGCCGGGATAGACTGGTCCGTATTCTTGCGGATGGTCATCTTCAGCTCGACCTTGCTGGTCGGCATCGTAACGGTTGCACGCACTGCCGGTTCGGCGGGCTGGCCGTCTTCCGGGCTTTCCTCGATCGTGGACCAGACCACATTGCCGCGCTCAACCGAATCCGAACCGGCGCCGCCGCGTTCTTCATAAAGAAGCGCTTGCTGGCCAACAGCTACGGTCTGGTTCTGTCCGGGCTGCGCACCTGTCTGCGTATTCGTTTCGGCAGGCGCTGGCGTGGAGGCGGCAGTCGACGTGCCCTCGCCGATACCATTTGCACCAGCGGCAGGACCGCTATCGGTTTCGCTGCCGTCAGGCATCAGCCGCTGGGTCATTTTCGGCTCGCCTGCAGGCTGTTGCGGCTGCCCTGGCGTCTGCTCGCCACCTGTCGTCGCCGTGTTGGTGTCGGCCGGCGGCGTCGTGCCTTCGGGATGAGTTTCGCTATCGGAACCGGTCGCAGGCGCATCGCTGCGCCCAAGGCTCGATGCCAGTTCCTGAATCTTGTCCTTGTTGGCCCAGACCGCATAACCGGCACCGCCGACAAGCAGGACTGCAATCAGACCGGCGATCAGGCCCTTATAGGAGCGCTGTTCTTTCTTGGTCGTGCGCTCGATATACTCGCTGCGGCGAGCCTGAGCCTTTTCCTTGGCGCGGTCCAGTTTCCAGTCGTCGCTGCGCTCGGCGGCAAAAGCCGGTGCGTCGTCATCGTCGCTGAAAACGCCGTCGCGGCGCTCATCACGCGGCGCGCTGGAAAATGCGGGCTCGTCATCGTCATCATGCGACGGCGCGCGCGCTGCTGCATCCTGATTCGCCTCTTCCAGAAAATCTTCCAGCGCATCACCAACCGGTTCTACCGGCGTGTCAGCTGGCGGCGCGTAAAAAGCTTCAACCTCGGTAATAGCATCTTCAAGAATATTGCGTTGGCGGACAGCCACAGCCTGCGAGGCGTTCGCCGTAACAAGCTTTTGCTCGATCGTGGCGCGCGCTTTCGCGTAAACACGCTGGCGCAGTTCGGGCGACTTGTCCGCCTGCGCATCGATCGTCTTTTTCAGTACCGCTACAAAATCCGCCATTCCGTCTTACCCGGTTTCCGCCCGTCCAGATGAACAATAAGCACAGGATGCAATAAATGTCCCAATAATCACAATAATCAAGGGAAAGCAAAGTCTCCGGCTACGATTTAGCGAAGACTTTCAAAATGATGCGGTGAAATAGTGGCGAAACCCACCCTGTTGCGAAGCTTTGCGTGGCCTATTGCGTTCTTTGTACAACGGTCAAAATAAAATCGGAGCAGCTTCCGGAAAAGCTGCTCCGAACATATCAGTTTGTAACTGCAAACAATCAGTCGTGGAACGGGTCAGTGACGAGGATGGTGTCCTCACGTTCCGGGCTGGTAGACAGCATAGCCACCGGAGCGCCGATCAGCTCTTCGATGTGACGGACATATTTGACAGCCTGTGCCGGGAGGTCGTTCCACGAACGCGCACCTGCGGTCGTTTCCGACCAGCCCGGCAGCGTTTCATAGATCGGCTTCACGCGCGCCTGCGCACCCATCGAGGACGGCAGATAGTCGATGCGCTTGCCGTCGAGTTCATAGGCGACGCAGATCTTGATTTCGTCCAGACCGTCGAGAACATCGAGCTTGGTCAGCGCAATGCCGGTGATGCCGGAAGTACGAACCGTCTGGCGCACGATCACGGCATCGAACCAGCCGCAGCGACGCTTGCGTCCTGTCACCACGCCGAACTCATGACCCTTGGTGCCGAGGAACTCACCGATCTCGTCGTTAAGCTCGGTCGGAAAAGGACCTTCGCCAACGCGCGTCGTATAGGCCTTGGTGATGCCGAGCACATAGCCGATAGCCGTGGGGCCCAGGCCCGAACCGGCGGCCGCCTGGCCAGCAACCGTGTTGGAGGACGTCACGAACGGATAAGTGCCGTGGTCATTGTCCAGCAGTGCACCCTGTGCGCCTTCGAACAGGATACGGTCGCCCGCCTTGCGGCGTTCGTCGAGAACGCGCCAGACCTGATCGATATAAGGAAGGATCTGATCGGCAACCGAGTTCAGTTCCTTCAAAATGGTCTCAACTGCGATTTCTTCAAGACCCATGCCGCGGCGCAGCAGATTGTGGTGCGCCAGCAGACGTTCGACCTTCGGCTCAAGCGTTTCCGGCTCGGTCAGATCGATAACGCGGATGGCGCGACGGCCAACCTTGTCTTCGTAAGCCGGGCCAATGCCGCGCTTGGTCGTGCCGATCTTGAGACCCGAATTGGAGCCTTCACGCATGGCATCGAGTTCGCGATGAATGGAGAGAATGAGCGGTGCATTTTCAGCGATGCGCAGCACGTCAGGATTGATATCGATGCCCTGCGCGCGCAGCTTCTCGACTTCGGCGACAAAATGATGCGGATCGACAACGACGCCGTTGCCGATGACACTCAACTTGCCGCGCACAAGACCGGATGGCAGCAGCGAAAGCTTGTAGCTGACGCCGTCGATGACAAGCGTATGACCTGCGTTATGACCGCCCTGGTAGCGCACGATGACATCGGCGCGTTCGGACAGCCAGTCAACGATCTTACCCTTGCCCTCATCGCCCCATTGCGATCCGACGACAACCACATTTGCCATTGAAGAAACTCCTTGGCTTCTATTTGAAAATCCAAGGATCAAAGCGGCCCGGTCATCGCCAGTTAAGGCTACAGGGTGCTGATCCCTCGTCTCTATACAGATTGAAACGGGATTGCGCGACTCTTTCGTGCAAGAAATTCGCGATTTTTGAACACCGTCCGGAAAGAAGAGCGCTTAGGTCGCTTGAGATTCCGTTTATGGCGTGGCGAAAATGGTGAGATTTGAGAACCGGAGCGGAATGTACATTTTAGTACATGAGCACCGGAAGCGAAAAATCACGCCATTTGCAGACCGCCAGAATTGGAATATCTGCGACCTAGCCGGCGCGGACCATATAAAGTGCATCATCCGAGTAGCTCTTGAGCTTTTCCTCAAGCGCCGGGAGGTCGCGGACAACGAAACCCTTTTTCTCCCAGAAGCCCTGCGAGCCATTGACGGCAACGAGAGACATGGTGACGAAGCCGTCACGTTCGGCCTGCAAGGCCATCAGTTCAACCACGCGCGTGGCAGCACCGCTGGAACGGGCTTCGGGCAGGAGCGCGATATCGTGGATGTAATAGGTGTTGGTATCGTCCGGCAGTTCACCCAGAACGGCATTGAGCGCCGGAACAGCATCGAGCTTCCATGGATGGCTGATGCCATAGCCGAGGATTTCATTATCACGGGCAAGCACAAAGCAGCCTGCCGGATAGAGTTTGAAGCGGTCCCGGAAGACCGCCTCATCTTCGAAGAAATCGAGATGGACAACATTGGCAACCGCAGTCACGCTCGCAATATCCTGCTCGTGCATGCGCCGCCATTCCGGCTGTGCCATCTCTTCAACCATTTTCTCAAACTTCTCCGACGTTGAACTCAAGCGGTGTTGCCGCCTTGATTGCCTCTTGAGCCGTCAGTTCGTCAAGTGCTGCCTGTGGAATCTGTTCATCCACATAGAGCATGGCAATCGCGTCGCCCCCTGGATGATCGCGTCCAAGCGAGAAATTTGCGATGTTGATATTGTGCTTGCCGCAGATTGTGCCAAGCAGGCCGATCATGCCCGGAACGTCCTTGTTGGTGACGTAAAGCATGTGCGGACCGACCTCGGCGTCGAGATTGATTCCCTTGATCTGGATGAAACGTGCTTTGCCGTCCGAGAAGCAGGTTCCGGCGATGGAACGTTCACGCAAGGTGGTCTTCACGGTCAGCTTGATATAGCCGTCGAAGATGCCCGATTTGTCGCGCTTGACTTCCGAAACGATGATACCGCGTTCCTTCACCATGATCGGTGCGGAAACCATGTTGACGTCAGCAACCTGCGGACGGATAAGACCGGCCAGGGTCGCACTCAGCAATGCGCGCGTGTTCATGGTTGCTGTGGAACCATCGAACAGCACTTCCACTTCCTGGATCGGCTCGTCCGTGACCTGACCGACGAAAGCGCCGAGCACATCGGCAAGCTTCACGAACGGCTTGAGGCGCGGCGCTTCTTCCGCCGTGATCGACGGCATGTTGATGGCGTTGGAAACAGCGCCCTTCACGAGGTAATCCGACATCTGCTCGGCCACCTGAAGCGCAACATTTTCCTGCGCTTCCGAGGTCGAAGCACCCAGATGCGGCGTGCAGACGACATTGGGCAGCGAGAAAAGCTCGTTTTCCGTCGCTGGTTCCGTTTCGTAGACGTCGATACCGGCGCCTGCCACATGGCCGGATTTCAGCGCTGCCACCAGATCTTTTTCAACGATCAGGCCGCCGCGCGCGCAATTGACGATACGGACGCCGGGCTTGGTCTTGGCCAGGTTTTCCGCATTGATGATGTTGCGGGTCTTGTCGGTCAGCGGCGTGTGAAGCGTGATGAAATCGGCGCGGCCAAGCAGCTCGTCCAGCTCGACCTTTTCAACGCCCAGTTCCTGCGCGCGGGATTCGGACAGGAACGGATCGAAGGCCACCACATGCATCTTCAGGCCGATGGCCCGGATGGCGACAATCGAACCGATATTGCCGCAGCCGACGACGCCCAGCGTCTTTCCGGTGATTTCCACGCCCATGAAGCGGTTCTTTTCCCACTTGCCAGCGCGGGTGGAGGTGTCTGCCTCCGGCAATTGCCGTGCCACGGCGAACATCAGCGCAATGGCATGTTCGGCGGTGGTGATCGAATTGCCGAAAGGCGTGTTCATGACGATGATACCGCGACGCGATGCCGCCGGAATATCGACATTGTCGACGCCAATGCCGGCGCGACCGACGACCTTGAGGTTTTTAGCGGCTGCGATCAGCTTTTCCGTGACCTTTGTGGCTGAACGAACCGCCAGCCCGTCATAATTGCCGATGACTTCGAGAAGCTTTTCCTTGTCCTTGCCCAGATCGGGCAGATAGTCGACTTCCACGCCGCGATCCTTGAAGATCTGGACGGCAGTGGGCGAAAGCTTATCGGATACGAGAACGCGAGGTGCCATCGAGGCCTCCTTCAAACATTTTCAAACCATGCATTTCCTGCAGTATCGCAGACCGATCTGCTTCAGGAAATGCAGCACATAAGGGGGATGCGGACCGTGGCCGCCCCAACGCGGACCACGGCATCATGCATAAAATGCTCAGGCAGCAGCTTTCAGCGCAGCCTTCTGCGTTGCAAAAGCCCAATCCAGCCAATGCGTCAGCGCTTCCAGATCGGAGGCTTCCACCGTTGCGCCAGCCCAGATGCGTAGACCCGAAGGTGCATCGCGATAAGCGCCGATGTCATAGGCAACGCCCTCTTTGTCGAGCGCGGTTACTATGCCCTTGGCGAAAGCGGCCTGTTCGTCAGCAGATAAGGCAGTCACTTCCGGATCGACAATCGTAAAACAGATGGACGTGTTGGAGCGCGTTTCCGGCTTCACAGCCAGATTGGCAATCCACAGTGTCTTCGCGACAAAGCCGTCGAGAACCGCAAAATTCGCATCGGCGCGCGCAACCAGCGCATCGAGACCGCCGAGCGATTTCGCCCAATTCAGTGCATCAAGATAGTCTTCCACGCAGAGCATGGATGGCGTGTTGATGGTTTCGCCGACGAAGATGCCTTCGATCAGCTTGCCGCCCTTGGTCATGCGGAAAATCTTCGGCATCGGCCAAGCCGGCTTGTAGCTTTCCAGGCGTTCGACAGCACGCGGGCTGAGGATCAGGATGCCGTGTGCACCCTCGCCGCCCAGAACCTTCTGCCAGGAGAAGGTCACGACATCGAGCTTGGGGAAATCGAGGTGCTGCGCGAAAGCCGCAGAAGTGGCGTCGCAGAAGGTCAAACCCTTGCGGTCAGCAGGAATGAAATCACCATTCGGGACGCGCGCGCCCGACGTGGTGCCGTTCCAGGTGAAGACCACGTCGCGGTCGAAATCGACCTGCGAGAAATCGACAATCTCGCCATAGGGTGCTTCGAAAGTGCGGACATCGTTCAGCCTGAGCTGCTTGGTCACATCCGTGACCCAGCCCGAACCGAAGCTTTCCCACGCGACCATATCGACGCCGCGCGCGCCGAGCATGGACCACAGCGCCATTTCCACAGCGCCGGTATCGGAAGCCGGCACGATACCGATGCGGTAATCGGCAGGCACCTGCAGGATTTCGCGGGTAAGGTCGATGGCTTCTTTCAGCTTGGTCTTGCCGATTTTCGCGCGGTGCGAACGGCCAAGTGCCGCGTCGACCAGTGCATTCAGCGACCAGCCGGGACGTTTTGCACAGGGACCGGATGAAAAATTAGGATTAGCCGGGCGAACTGCCGGCTTCGCAATCGTCGTCATGTTGTTTCTATCCTCTCAGATAGCACGCGTCTCGTTGGGGAGACGTGGCCCACTGAGTGGGATATCCGAAAGCGCGTTTTTCATCAATACGCCTTTCGGGGAATATTTTCATCCAACTCGCCCGAATTGCTTCGGGCGAGTAGAATTTCTTTATCGCGCAACTGTTTCCACTTCAGCAGGCTCTTCTTCCATGCGCGCATAATAGCTTGCAATCAGCGCGCCGGAGATGTTGTGCCAGACGCTGAAAACTGCACTCGGCACCGCCGCCAGCGGCGAGAAATGCGCATTGGCAAGAGCCGCACCCAGCCCGCTGTTCTGCATGCCGACCTCGATGCTGATCGCCTTGCGCTTTGCCAGCGACAACCCGGCAAAGCGGGCGGCGAAATAGCCAAGAAGCAGGCCGCAGCAATTGTGCAGAACCACAACCACAAAGATCAGCAGGCCGGACTGCACGATCGCAGCCTTGTTGACCGCAACCACGGCTGCAACGATCAGCACGATTCCGACGACGGAAACGAGCGGCAGCATGGGAACCGCCGCCTTGACCAGACCCGGAACCAGTTTCTGCAGGATGAAGCCGAGCGCCAGAGGCAGAAGGATCACCTTCACGATGCTGATGAACATGCTCATCGCATCGACCGGCAGATACTGGCTGGCGAAAAACCAGACCAAAAATGGCGTCACGAGAGGCGCCAGCAGAGTGGTGACGCTTGTGCAAGCCACACTCAATGCCACATCGCCTTTCGACAGATAGGTCATGACGTTGCTGGCCGTTCCACCGGGGCAGCAGCCAACCAGGATGACGCCCGCGGCCACTTCCGGCGACATCGGGATGATGCGTGTCAGCAATACCGCCAGAAGCGGCATGATGATGAACTGTGCCAGCACACCGATGGCAACATCGAACGGCCTTTTGGCGACTTCCGCAAAATCCTTGCCGGAAATCGTCAGGCCCATACCGAACATGATGATGCCGAGCAGAACCACGATCCACGGTGCGAACACGCTGAACGTGGACGGCAGAACAAAGCCGAGAATGGCAAAGACAATGACCCAGACGGCAAACGTCCGGCCTACGAAATCTGAAAATGCTGCAATTGCTTTCATAAACCTCCCCTTTTCAGGACACGCATTCGACGCGTTCTGTCACCTGTAAGGAATCGGGCCGCACATGAAAGCGAAAAATTCGAAACCGCTAAAGCAATGAATTGCAAAGCGGGCCGTGAGGCCCGCCGCAATTACCAGGTCGTGAAACGCACACCGGCGCGCAATTGATGGGACTGAATGTCCTTGTCGCTGATCGTGGCACCTGCCGCACTTGCAATATCGGCACCCTCGATAACACCATAACGATAGCCAACATCAAGCTTGATATTGGATGCCACATCGATACCGACACCCGCCATAAGCGCCCAGGCGAGACGATAATCGTCATCCGTCTTGTATTCGCCATAGGCCGTATCGATGGAATAACGCACATTGGCAAAGCCGAGGCCTGCACCGAGATAGGGCGTGAAGCCAGAATAATTACCGAGATCGACATAGGCATTGGCCATCATGTCCCAGCTACGGACATCGACGTCATAATCGTCGAAGCTCTGTTTGGAATAGCCGAGCGTCACGTCGCCGCGCAGATTATCCGTGAACTGATAACCGATACCGATGGAGGGGACGACGTTCTTGGCCAGATCATAGCTTTGAGAGCCATTCCAGAAAGAGGTCTCTGTCTGGATCTTGACCTTGGACGAGAGGTTGTAGCCGACATCGCCGCGCAAATACCAACCGGATCCCACTTCGACTGGCTGCACCGGGGTGCCCGGCTCATAACCAACCATATCGAGATCGGCAGCAAAAGATTGCGTTGCGAAGCACAATCCGGCCAGCAAAGCAGCCGACGAACAGAAAGCACGCCAATGCATAGACATGATGAAATCCCCGCTTATGAATTCATCGTCATGTATGAATGAACATAGTTAAGATCGTATAAATATAGGGATATGTTTACTATGTTTCTAAATGAATAAGGCCCGGTTGACCGGGCCTTATTCCATCTTGTGATCTACTTTTATTTGTAAACGGGACCATCTACAATGGTCGAAGCCTGTTGCGGGGCATAGACTGGACCAGCGCCGCCAAACATATAACGCAGACCGACGCGCACATCATGCACATTCATGCCATTGTCGTGGCCGTCGCCAATCCACTGGTTGCCCTCGAACATCTTGCCACCGTTGATGTGGCGATAGCGATAGCCCGCATCGAGCTTAAGGTTCTGCGTCAGATCGACCGATGCACCGGCCATGAGCGCATAGGTAAAGCGCCAGTTGGCCGCGCCTTCCTGCGTGCCGCCATAACGAACATCGTCCAGATCGCCCCACTTCACCCGCGTGCCACCGATACCGGCGCCGATATAAGGCGTGAAGCCGGCGAAGTTACCGAGATCGACATAGGCATTGGCGAGAATGGAAAGAGCGGAGAACCGGCTGCGCTCATCGGAAGCGCAATTGATATCGCCGTTACAGGCCGAACCATAGGTGTGACCGTCGAATTTGGCACGGGTCATGTAGTCGACCGTTAGATCGGTGCGGAAATAGTCCGTCACCTGATAGCCGACACCACCGCCGACGAGGAACGAACCCTTCAGATCGCCATAAAGCGTGTTGCTGCCAAAGGTCGGCGAGCCGCCGCCGCAAGTCGCGCAATTATCGATGGTCGCGTAGTCGGCGTCCTTGAACTTGGCCTTGGAGTAACCGATATCGCCGCGCAGATACCAACCGCCAACGGCAGGCGGAGCGACAACAACTTCAGGAACAGGTTCGATGATATCGGCCGCGAAAGCGACGGGCCCTGCAGCCATCAGGGCAACCGATGCCGCCACACCGGCAAAAAGAATTTTCGTAAGACTTTTCATATGTCTGCCCCATCGGAGAATCGCGCCGCCGAAGGCGACGGGTACGGATATTTGAGGGGGAGACTATTCGGCAAAAGTTAAATACAACTTAACCTTGTTTTTTTACCAAGTTCATTAACATTTGCTAATTTATTAAACGCAAAAAGGCGCGGGTCTCGCCCGCGCCTTGCAAATATTGTCTTTGCAGTGTTCAGGCCGCAGCGCTGCCTTCGGACGAGATCACGTCGATAATGTCATTGACGACCTTCTCCACCAGACCACGATCATCGCCTTCCGCCATGACGCGGATGAGTGGCTCTGTGCCGGACGGACGGATAACCAGACGACCCTGACCGCCAAGGCGCTCGGTCGCTTCGTCGATTGCGCTCTTTACCCGCTTGTTCTCCAGCGGCTTGCCACCAGCGGTGCGAACATTCTTCAAAAGCTGCGGCACCGGATCGAACTTGCGGCAGACCTCGCTGATCGGCCTGCCCTGTTCCTGCGCAACGGCAAGGATCTGCAGCGCCGAAATCAGACCGTCGCCCGTCGTCGCGAAATCGGACAGAACGATATGACCGGACTGTTCGCCGCCGACATTGAAGCCATGTTCGCGCATATGCTCGACCACATAACGGTCGCCCACCTTGGTGCGAGCAAGCGTCAAGTGACGGTCGGCAAGGAAACGCTCCAGCCCAAGATTGGACATGATCGTAGCGACGATACCACCGCCTTCGAGGCGATCGGTTGCAGCCCAGCTTTCGGCGATAACGGCCATCAACTGGTCGCCATCAATGACAGTACCATTTTCATCGACCAGCAACACGCGGTCTGCATCGCCATCGAGCGCGATACCGACATCGGCGCGCACTTCATGGACCTTTTTCATCAGACCGATCGGATGCGTCGAGCCGCAATCCTCATTGATGTTGATGCCGTTCGGCTCGTTGTTGATGGTGATAACTTCCGCGCCCAGTTCCCACAAAGCGGCAGGAGCAACCTTGTAACCGGCACCATTGGCGCAATCGACAACGACGCGCAGACCGTTCAGATCGATATTGCGCGGCAGCGTGCGCTTGGCGAACTCGATATAGCGATAGATGTCGCCATCAACACGCTTGGCGCGACCGACATCACCATGGCTTGCCATGTAGGACGACAGGTCCCCATCAATCATCGCCTCGATCTTGAGCTCGATCTCGTCGGAAAGCTTGTATCCATCCGGGCCGAAAAGCTTGATGCCATTGTCATAGAAAGGATTGTGCGAGGCGGAAATCATCACACCGATATCGGCACGCAGCGAGCGGCAGAGCATTGCCACAGCGGGCGTCGGGATCGGACCAAGCAGAAAAACATCCATGCCGGCGGCGGTGAAACCCGCCACCAGCGCATTTTCCAGCATATAGCCCGAGCGGCGCGTATCCTTGCCGATCACCACGCGCGAAGCCTGGCCTTTACGGCGGAAGATGTGGCCGACAGCCATCCCGACTTTCATGGCAACTTCCGGTGTCATCGGAAAGCTGTTTGCCTGTCCGCGAATGCCATCGGTTCCGAAATATTTCCGTGTCATCTGTTTCGCCTTGCGCTGAGCCATGAAACGCTCTCTATGCTTTCAAATATATGCCGCCCGAATTGATCGGTGAGCAAGGGCCGTCGGTCAGACAGCAGATTTTCGCTGTTCTTAACGCGAAAACACTCACAAAAGCAATTTCGCCTTTGGCGGCAGGTTCAACGGTCCCACGTCCAAAGTCGTAAGCTGGCGCAATATGATGCGCCGAAATCCTTAACGAGCCTTTGCGGCAGGCCTAAGCCAAAATAAAGTCAGGAAACAAGAAAGCCGGGACAGGCCCGGCTTTCTCTCTTTCGCTTTCAAGCAGTTTATTGCGGCTGCGGCTCCATACCCGGTTCGCTGCCGGGCTCACTACCCTTGCGCTTGCGCGGGCTTCCAGCCTTCGGCACACCCGAACCGCGCGACGGTGTGTCATTGCCCTGATCGCGTGACGGCTTGTTGCCCGCAATCAGTGCCTTGATCTCGTCGCCGGAGAGCGTTTCATATTCGAGCAGACCTTCGGCAAGCGCAATCCAGTCCTTCTTTTTCTTGGTCAGGATGCGGGTCGCCTCGGCATAGGCCTCGTCGATCAGACGGCGCACTTCGGCGTCGATGATCTGGGCGGTTTCTTCCGAAACATTCTGCGTACGGGACACGGAATGACCAAGGAAGACCTCTTCCTGGTTGTCGCCATAGGCCACACGACCAAGCTTGTCGGAATAACCCCACTGGGTCACCATCGAACGGGCAAGCTTAGTGGCCTGCTGAATATCGGAGGAAGCACCGGAGGTGATATTTTCCTTACCGAATTTCAACTCTTCGGCGACGCGACCACCCATCATAATGGCAAGACGCGACACCATCCAGGTATAGGTCGCCGAATAACGGTCGCCTTCCGGAAGCTGCATGACCATGCCGAGCGCACGACCGCGCGGAATGATGGTTGCCTTATGGACAGGATCAGCCGCAGGCACATTGATCGCGACGATGGCATGACCGGCTTCATGATAGGCCGTATTGGCCTTTTCTTCCGGCGTCATGGCGGAACGGCGCTCCGCACCCATCATGATCTTGTCCTTAGCGTCTTCGAATTCCTGCATGGTCACCAGACGCTTGTTGCGGCGTGCGGCCATAAGGGCGGCTTCGTTGACGAGATTGGCGAGATCAGCACCGGAGAAACCCGGCGTACCGCGTGCGACAACCCTGAGATCGACATTGGGTGCAAGCGGCACATTGCGCACATGCACTTTAAGGATCTGTTCGCGGCCGACGATATCCGGGTTCGGAACCACGACCTGACGGTCGAAACGGCCCGGACGCAGAAGCGCAGGATCGAGAACGTCGGGGCGGTTGGTTGCCGCAATCAGGATGATCGATTCGTTGGCTTCAAAACCGTCCATCTCGACCAGCAACTGGTTGAGGGTCTGCTCACGTTCATCATTGCCGCCGCCAAGACCGGCGCCGCGATGACGACCGACAGCGTCGATTTCGTCGATGAAGATGATGCAAGGTGCGTTCTTCTTGGCCTGTTCGAACATGTCGCGGACGCGGCTTGCGCCAACACCGACGAACATTTCAACGAAGTCAGAACCGGAAATGGTGAAGAACGGCACATTGGCTTCGCCCGCAACAGAGCGCGCCAAAAGGGTCTTACCGGTACCGGGAGGGCCAACGAGCAGCACGCCGCGCGGAATCTTGCCGCCCAGACGCTGGAACTTCTGCGGATCGCGCAGGAATTCGACGATTTCCTCAAGATCCTGCTTGGCTTCGTCCACACCGGCGACGTCCTGGAAAGTCACACGGCCATGCGCTTCCGTCAGAAGCTTGGCCTTGGACTTCCCGAAACCCATCGCACCGCGCGAGCCGCCCTGCATCTGGCGCATGAAGAAAATCCACACGCCGAGGATCAGGATCATCGGCAGCCACGACAGGAGAATGCCGATCAGCGAGCTGGAACCGTCAGTTTCAGGCCGTGCGGTAATAGCGACGTCCTTGCTTTCAAGGCGCGAAACAAGACCGGTATCGCCCGGCGAATAAGTCTGGAAGGTAGAGCCATTATCCGCAAAAGTACCGCTGATCCGCTGACCAGTGATCGTGACCGCTTTCACGCGGCCGTTAGATACGTCGTCAATAAATTGCGAATAGGAAACTTCACGGGAATTGGAGCGCTGACCTGGGCTTTGGAACAGGTTGAACAGCGCGATCAAAAGAAGAGCAATGATCGCCCAGAGGGCGAAGTTGCGATAGTTCGGATTCATATCGGGTCCAATCGATACCACGGCCATTCCGCGAGCACGGAACGATGTTTCGGTCTAACATAGGATCGAAGGATGGCCTTGCCAAGGCGCGTTCGGCCCCGCATCCGCGATTCTTGTCACTCTGGTTTACAAAAAGAGCATTTCCAGCAAAAGTGTGAAGCGTCTACGCGGGGAAATCAGTTCACTGGACTGATTTCTTACCCCGCTTCGATGCGTGGGATAATGCGTCGAACCAAAAAGATAGAGCAGTTCCAGCGATTCTGTTGGCCCGGGAATTGCTCTGGTGGTCTGATTCCGACATCTGCATCCCTCAGTCACTGGCGTCGGACAAATGTCGGAATCCAAAAGGCCGCTAGCAAATTTATGAATCTAGTGGATTTTTCGAATTCGACGTTTGAAACAGCGTTTCAGTTGGTCGGGATTCAAACGTCAATTCAATCCACTAGGACATTTCCGCGCAGCCGCGCCCAATGCGCGCTTCAACGGCCATTGCAAGTTCGAAATCATGCCCCGGCAGCACATGATCGAAGATCGCGAAATGCCGTTCGATATGAATGCCTTGCGGAAAGTTTCCATCCAGCAGAAACGGCAATGCGAAAAGCCTGCCTTCCCTATAAAGGGCCGGCAGAACCAGCAGCGCCTCCCGTTTTCGAGATTCGATTTCGATGTTTTGCGACTTCAGGAAGTCGGCAAGCTCCTGCCGTCCCGGTGCGGCAAGATCGAAGCCCGTTTCGCTTTCATTTGAAAAACGGAATCGTCCATCCCAGACAATGGTTTTACCGAGCTCCAGATGAAGTTTCGGCAGATTGCGCTTTTCACGACGGAACCGATGCGGTGAACCGTCCTCGCCGCGCTCGATCAAGGCACCGAATACCGTCAGACGATGGCTGTCGTCTTCCCCAGACAGAACCCGTTCAATGCGTGACCGCTCGCTATCGCCCGGCAGGAAACGACGCCCACCGGCGATTGCCGCCAGCAATCCCGAGAACAGAGGCTTCACGTTGACATGAAGGGCGGCGTAAAGCTGAGGATCAACGAGCAAGGTTCCGTTTGCATCAATGCGCAAGCACGCCGGATCGTCGAGGGCGGCGATCAAGGCCGCATTGTCCCGCTCACGCGCGGCCCCGGCCCCGGCAATCTGGTCGAGAACCACCTGCCTGTCGGTCTCTGCAGCGATGCCCAGACGAATCCGCGGTCGTTCATATTGCGTATTTGCGTTGCTGGGATCATCCACCCAGGCGATACCTCTGCTGCGTAATTCATCGCGCAAGGCCTGCCGGGAAACGGTGAGCAGCGGGCGATCGAGTTCGACCGATCCTTCCAGCCCAAGACCTTCCAGCCATGAGCGCGACGACATCGAGGCAAGGCCCCGCGCCTCGGCATGGCCACTGCGCTCCTTGCGCATCAGAAAGGTTTCGATCTGGTCATCTTGCGTATGACCGGTGACGATGAAGCCCCCGTCCGCTTCCCGTGCCGCCTGTACCAGCAGGCGATAGCGCGCCGTGCGCGCGGCTGCGGCAAGCCCGCTTGTCGGCTTGGTCTCGTCCCAGACCAGAATACGGTGTTCGATCCCATATTGTCGGCAAAGCATGCCGACATTTTCGGCTTCGTCCTTCGATTCGACCCGCAACCGATGGTCCACCGTCACGGCAATCAACCGGGGTGGGTTCCGTAGCATGGCCAAATAATCCCGAAGGAGGAAAAGCAGACCGAGAGAATCGCTGCCGCCTGAAACGGCGGCAACAATGGCACTGGCCTGCTCAAATCCGAATGGCTCGAATAGTTTGAAAATATTGCTTGGGGTAAGCCCCACGAAATAACTCCGCAATCAGCACTTAGCGCGGCTGCGCTCATCAGCAACGCGCTTCAATATGGCAGGCGCTGCCTTGGGGTAACGTTCTGGAATCTGCTTGAAAGTTGCACAGGCGACATCGCGATTGTCCATCTTTTCAAGCGTCATACCGAGCTTGAACATGTTTTCCGGCGCGCGCTTCGAATCGGGATAATCACGCTGTGTATCGATGAAAACCGTTGCGGCTTCCGGAAAACGTCCCTGACCGTAAAGCGATTCTCCGAGCCAGAAGCGCGCTTCCGCCGTATTGGGATCGGCCGGATAACGCTTCACATGCTCGCGGAAACCGGTTTCGGCGGACTTGTAATCGCCCGACATCAGAAATTGATAGGATGCCTGATAAAGCGAATTGGGATTATCGTCAGTCGGGAGGGATGCAACCGCATCGCCTGCAGCCGTACCACCCGCCGCCGCGCCGGGTGCCACGCCTGGCTGTGCTGTGCGGGGTGTGGTGTCAAGCGTTTCGCCGATTACATTGCCATTGGAGTCGAACCGGATGGAGCCGAGCGTTTGCGGCGGTTCGCCACGTGCCGGTCCGCCCTGTGCGGGCGCATTCGAACCAATAGCCACGGAATCGGCGCCAGAAGGCTGGCTGGCCGCAGTCTGCGAGGACGCATCGTATCCGCCGTCCTGCGGAGCATTTCCGGAAACCCCGCCATCGAGGTTTCCGTTATTGCCCGGATTTGAACCGGCATCAGCGAGCGACGTGTCGCCACCGCCCTGCTGAACACCCGCGTCCGCGCGCTTTCCGGTTTCCAGGAACTGGAAGCGGCCTTCGTTTGCTTCCTGCATCTTCTGCATCTGATCCTGCATTTCGAGGATCTGGAAGTTCATGGCTTCGGCACGTGCGCCCAACGCATCTGCGATTGCGGCAGGATTGCCCATGCCCTGTGCACAGAGATCGGCACCGGGAGAGGCTGCAGCCGCAGCCGACTGAACCGCACTGCCGGAAGAAGGCGAGGTTACGCCGTTCTTCTTTTCCAGTTCTTCAAACCGGAATTCATTGTCTTCCTGCGTCTTCTGCAGCTGATTGTCGGTAAACGAAATCTGGGCATCCACATCCTCGACCTTGCCGGTCAGGTTGCGCACCAGTTCCTGCTGCAGGCCGGGGCTCTGATAGCCGCCACCTTGCCCGGCAGCGCCACCGCCGTCCCGCATGGCTTCGTCGAGAATCGCCGTCGAGCCTATGCTGACGCGATTCTGCGCACCGCCACGGCCTTTCTCCAATGCCTGAAAACGCGCTTCGTTATCGCGCTGGATTTTCAGCATCTTGTCGCGAAGCTGCAAAATCCGCGCATAGGACTGGGCATTCTGATGCGCCAGATTGCAGACCTGCTGCGAAAACTGATCCCCGCCGGGAGCGCCGGCCTGCGCGAGCTGAATCCCCTCTTGCGAAGAAACAGATGCCGCCATAACCGGAGCACTCGCCAAAAGCGGCAGCATGGCAATTGCCAGCGTCACTTTCCTCATTGGTTTCCTCATTCCCTTTTGCCCCTGCCAATTCACCGATCTGATTCACCCATCTGATTCACAATGAACAAGATGATCGAGTGCCGCGCCTGAACGGACGCTGAACATGGTTTGCCGCACGACCAGCTCCGCTTTTAGAGCATTTCCAGCAAAAGTGCGAAGCGGTTTTGCGTTGGACAATGCGAAAAACGAAGGCTCTTTGACCCTCACTATGACAAGTGCGACTTCGGCCAAAATTTGTCGGAGTGGCAAATCTATCGTTCCAAAACGAAAAAAGCGGCCCGAAAGCCGCTTTTCCGTAACACTATAGAGTGTTCGCAGATATTAGCTGCCTGCACCGTTGAGAACGGTGACAGCGCGGCGGTTCTGCGACCAGCACGAGTCGGCGTCGCAAACAGCAACCGGACGTTCGTTACCGTAGGAGATGGTGCGCATACGGTTGGTCGGGACGCCACG
Organism: Ochrobactrum vermis; assembly: GCF_002975205.1. Classification (NCBI taxonomy): domain Bacteria; kingdom Pseudomonadati; phylum Pseudomonadota; class Alphaproteobacteria; order Hyphomicrobiales; family Brucellaceae; genus Ochrobactrum; species Ochrobactrum vermis. Next base: position 2,293,338 of record NZ_PCOC01000001.1, read on the forward strand.
CGAAGCGAGGAAGTCACGGGTAGCAGCCGCACGGCGCTGGCCGAGAGCGAGGTTGTATTCACGCGTACCGCGTTCGTCGGCATGGCCTTCGACGGTGATCGAATACTGCGGGTAACGCTGCAGCCACTGGGCCTGCTTCGAAAGCGTCTGCTGTGCGTCTGCACGGATCAGCGACGAGTCGAGATCGAAGAAGATGCGATCGCCGACATTGACCGTGAAGTCCTGCGAGGAACCCGGCGTAGCAGCGCCTGCACCGAGACCCAGATCACCGGCATTGTTCGGAAGGTTCTTCTTGGACGCACAACCGGCAACGGCGAGCGACATGAAAAGGGCAATAGCGATCGGGCTACGTGCAATCGACTGGATACGGCGCATGGGCCGGAGCTCCTTAAGATTTGATGTTCCTGCGTAACCATCCAATAATCATATTGAGGTTAAGACAGGCTCAAGAAGTATGGTTAATATTTTCTTGCGGCCAGATGCAACCGGCAGTTTCCGGCAGCAATTCTGGTTCTAGCCCTTGGGGGCAAAATGCGGCAGAAACACGGCTCCACCGCAGGGATTGTGGCAATTTGCCATGAAAAAGGCGCGAAACCGGAGCTTCGCGCCTTCACTTTCCGTAACTATTTGCGAAATGCGCTATTCGAGCAGCGGCGACCAGGCCGGATCAGATGCATAGTTCGGCGTCTGGATCTGGCGTTCGTTGCGGCCGGTCAGGTCGATGGTGAAAAGCTTCGGACCGCCTGCCCCTGCCGCCTTGCGGAAGAACATCAACACGCGACCGTTCGGAGCCCAGGTCGGACCCTCATTGTGGAAGCCCGAGGTCAACAGGCGTTCGCCCGAACCGTCGGTCTTCATCACACCGATGGAGAACTGGCCCTGCGACTGCTTGGTGAAGGCGATAAGGTCTCCGCGCGGCGACCAGACCGGCGTGGAGTAGCTGCCGTCACCTGCCGAGATACGGCGCGGATTGGAGCCGTCAGCACCCATGACATAGAGCTGCGGACGTCCGCCACGGTCGGAGGAGAAAACAATCTGCGAGCCGTCTGGCGAATATGATGCGCTGGTATCGATCGCCTGGCTGTTGGTCAGACGCGTGGTCGAGCGATTGCGCAGATCCATCGTATAGATGTTGGCGCTGCCATCGTCCTGAAGCAGGCTCATCACGACCTTCTGGCCATCGGGCGAAAAACGAGGAGCGATGGTCATGCCGGGGAAATTGCCGACAAGTTCACGCTGGCCGGTTTCGAGCTGCAGCAGATACACCTTCGGCGAACCGCCCTCGAACGACATATAGGTGACTTCCTGACGGTTCGGCGAGAAACGCGGCGTCAGCGAAATGGCGCGGCCATCCGAAATGTAACGCACATTGGCGCCGTCCTGGTCCATGATGGCCAGACGCTTTACGCGCTTCTGTGCCGGGCCGGATTCATCGACGAAAACGACACGCGTATCGAAATAGCCCTTTTCACCGGTCAGGCGCTCATAGATCGCGTCAGCGATGATATGCGCAACGCGGCGCCAGTTGTCCGGCGTGGTGAAGAACTGCTGGCCGATCATCTGCTGGCCGCCGAACGTATCCCACAGGCGGAATTCCGCCTTGAGACGGCCATCCGGCTGTTTGGTGATACGGCCCGTGACAAGCGCCTGCGCATTGATGACCTTCCAGTCCTCGAAACGCGGAGCCGCATCAGGATTGGAAATCTTCTCGATGAAAGCGCCCTTGTCGATCGGCGCGAAAAGGCCCGAACGCTCAAGATCAGCCGCGATGACCGACGTGATATTCGGTCCGAGCTGGTCGGCCGAAAGGAAATCGGTGATGGCGATCGGTAGCGGCTCGATCACCCCCTTATTGATGTTGATTTCCACGACGGCGCGCGCCGGCATGGTGCAGACAAGGCTTGCGGCAATCATACACGCGAAAGCCGAAAAGACCGTCCGGATCTTTGTATTGATGATGCCGATTTTCATGTCTTCTGGGACCTCTTTGTCCTTGGCAAGTAAGTTGATTGGCGACCGGAAGCCCGGTCAGAACATTTCGCTCGGGTCGAAGTTGACGATTACTTCCGACCATGAATCATATTTGTCGACTGGCAGATTATACGGTGCACAGCGTGCGACAGCGCGCTTGGCGCTCTCGGCCGCAGCACGGCCCACACTGTCACCGCCGCCGCCTGATGTCACTTCCGGAGCGCCCTGAATGGAGCCATCCTGGTTCAGTTTCATCTTGACGGTTACGACCAGACCTGGCGCATCAGCCACACCGGCGGGCACGTTCCAGCACTTCGAAATCGCTCCTCGCAGTGCGTCCATTTCGCTCTGGCTGAGCTTGGAGCCGCCCGTATTCTTCTTGCCGCCCAATGATGCCTGATCGGTGGACCGCTTGGCGCCGCCGCCTGCCGCCTTCTGCTTGTTGAGAAGGGCTGCAACCTCATCGGCAATCGCGTCTTTCTTCGATTGCGATGTCTGGGAAGCGCTCTGCGTAGGCTTCTTTTCTTCCGTCGGCTTTCGGTCCGGCGTCTTTGCGGTCTGCGCCTGCGGCGGCTTCGGCTTGGCGTCAGGCGCTGGAACCTTGTCCGGCAGCTTCGGCGTCTGGGCATCGGGCGTTTCGGCCTGTTTCTCGATGGCTTCCGCCACCGGGTCAGGCTTTACTTCCTGCTTTTCTTCCGGCTTGGCCTGTACTTCGGTCGCCGGAACCGGCGTCGGCTTTGTCTCCGGCTTTTGTTCCGGTTTCGGATCGGGCTTGGGTTCCGGCTTTTTCACCGGCTCCGGCTGCGCCTTCGGTTCTTCTGCCGCCTCGATCGGTTTCGCCTTGGCGTCGGGTTTGGGCGGCGTCTGGGTATCGATATCCTGATCGCCGAAATTCTCGGCGTTTGGAACCGTCTGTGGTTTGGTTGTCGGCACGGGAGCCGACTTTTCCTTCATGGGCGCAGTCTTTTCGCCCTGTTGAATTTGCGTCATCGACTCGATCGGTACGATATCGACCGGAAACGATTCCGAATCCTGCACGTCGAAAGCCTTCGGCGAGGAAAACGAAACCACTGCCAGCGCGACCGCAACGGCATGCAAGGCAACAGAAGATGTCAGGCCAGCCTTCATGATGGCGTCAGCTATCCTGCTCCTGGAGGGTCACAAGGCCGATATTCTTGAAACCGGCGGCGGAAATGCGGGCCATGACTTTCATGACGGTGCCGTAATCGGCAGCCTTGTCACCGCGCACGAAAATGCGCTCTTCATAGCCCGTCTTGGCGATAGCCTGGAGTTTCGGCACCACTTCTTCGATCGGAACTTCGGTTTCCTGCAGGTAGATCTTGCCTTCGCTGTTGACCGAAATGGTGATCGGCTGCGTATCGGCATTCATGGCCTTTGCCTGCGTATCAGGCAGATCAATCGGCACACCCACAGTCAAAAGCGGGGCGGAAACCATGAAGATAATAAGGAGAACGAGCATCACGTCGACGAACGGCGTCACGTTGATCTCGCTCATCAATGCGGGTTTGCGACCGCGCCTGCGGCGCCCGCCCGACTGCATTCCCTGATTTCCTACCGACATGCCCATTGCAAGATTCCCGAAGGCTGAAATTACACTCGATGCTCGAAGCCGCTTAGTTACGTGGCGTCAGCTTCTCATCAATTTGGCGCGACAGTATGGCGGAGAACTCGTCCGCAAAGCCTTCGAGCCGTCCACCGATCTTGCCTGCATCCGACGACAGCTTGTTGTAGGCAATAACAGCAGGAATAGCGGCGAGAAGACCGATCGCCGTTGCCAGAAGCGCTTCGGCAATACCGGGCGCCACGACGGCAAGACTGGTGTTCTTGGAAGCCGCGATGGCCTGGAAGGAGGTCATGATACCGACAACCGTGCCGAACAGCCCGATGAACGGTGCCGCAGAGCCGATAGTCGCCAGAAAGCCCAGACGCGAGTCAAGCTTTTCGCTTTCACGCGCCAGCGCAACGTCCATGGCCTTGTCGATACGCATCTGGAGACCGATGGGTGAGCGAGCGCCCTTCTCGAATGATTTCTTCCACTCACGCATCGCAGCCATGAAAATGGATGCCATGCCAGTGGTGCGGCGTTCACCGAGATTGCGATAAAGTTCTTCAAGCGACTGGCCGGACCAGAACGTCTGCTCGAAGCGATCAATCGCGCGGCGCGCGCGGCCATAAGCAATCGTCTTGTCTACGATGATAGCCCAGGTCCAGATCGAAGCGAACATCAGGCCAAGCATAACCAGCTTGACGACCCAGTTCGCCTGCATGAACAGGCCCCAGAGGGTAACATCGGCGGCGGGGGCCGCTAACGCAACATTTTCCATCGATCTACCGTCCTCGAATCCAAACGCCCGGCCACATGACCGGGCGGTATCGCAAATCCGTTATTCAGCGTCTGAAAACAGACGCTCCAAACCTGCGCAGCTTTTCACTTGAAGCCGTACCTGCCCGACGAGCGGTCGACACTTCGCACCGCAACCGCCATTCCCGGATTTCAACTTTAAATCCATCAGGCGCTTGTTACGGTTAATTTTGGTGAAAGGAAGGCGCTGCGCTTCAAGCCTGCCTCTCCACCGATTCCGTCAGGGTGATTAATGGAATATTATGGTTAAAGATGCGTTAGCATTTGCCCAGATAGGCATATTTGCCAGTAGAGCGCGGAATTTCGCAACGAACATGCCAGCGGAGACGGTTCAGTGGGCTGATTTCCCTGCGTCGGCGTTTCACACTTTTCGGGATGCGCTCTAACGCCGGACTCAATCCCTGTGGCTATTGGTAAAGGCTTCACGCCACTCATCGGGGATGCGGCGCGGATGACCTGCCTTGGTTATCATCACGGCCTCAACCCGCGCTTCCGAAAGCAGGCGTCCGTCACAGCTGATCTTCTGCGCCATGATGACCCGCGCGCCACGAATTTCACTGACTTGCGTTTCGACCAGAATGAGGTCGTCCATCTTCGCAGGTGATTTGTAATCGATCTCCATGCGGCGAACGACCCAGACCATTTCTTCGCCAAGTGCGCCTTCGGCCAGCTCAATATGATGAACGTCCTGCAGACGCAGAAAGTCCGTGCGTCCGCGTTCGTAGAATTCAAGATAGCGACCGTGATAGACGAAGCCGGAGAAATCCGTATCGGCATAGTAGATACGTGCGTAGAGCAGATGCGCGCCGTCTTTCAGTTCGCCTGATACGGCAGCGCGCGTCAATTGTTCCCGTCGTTCCGTCATTCGTCTTCCATGAAGAGGCCGTATTGCGACTGCTGGATGATTTCAGCAGGTGCAGCCAATCCCATATGTTGCCAGGCAAGCGCAGTTAGAACCCGTCCGCGTGGTGTGCGCTGCAAAAAGCCCTGCTGGATCATATAGGGTTCGATAATGTCTTCAATTGCGTCGCGCGGCTCGGACAGACCGGCAGCGATGGTTTCGATCCCCACCGGGCCGCCGCCGAAGTTGCGCGCGATTATATCGAGATAGCGTCGGTCGAGCTGATCCAGTCCGCGATTGTCTACCTCCAGACGCGACAGCGCCTCATCGGCGATTTTCCGGTCGATGACGTCGGTACCGGCAACCAGCGCGAAATCACGCACGCGGCGCAACAGGCGTCCGGCGATACGTGGCGTGCCGCGTGAGCGGCGCGCAACTTCCAACGCGCCATCCGGTGAAATGCCCATCTGCATGATGCGCGCTCCACGCCGCACGATATATTCCAATTCATCGACCGTATAGAAATTGAGCCGCACCGGAATACCGAAGCGATCGCGCAAAGGCGTGGTCAAGAGGCCCAGACGGGTCGTTGCCGCAACGAGCGTGAACTTGGCAAGATCGATCTTCACCGAACGCGCCGCCGGGCCTTCACCGATGATCAAGTCGAGCTGGAAATCTTCCATCGCCGGATAGAGGATTTCCTCCACTGCCGGGCTGAGACGATGAATTTCATCGATGAACAGCACATCGCGTTCTTCCAGATTGGTCAGGAGTGCCGCCAGATCGCCCGCCTTGGCAATGACCGGACCGGAAGTGGAGCGGAAATTGACGCCAAGCTCCTTGGCCATGATCTGCGCAAGCGTCGTCTTGCCGAGGCCGGGAGGACCGACGAAAAGCACATGATCCAGCGCCTCACCGCGCACCTTGGCAGCCTCGATGAAGACCTTGAGATTGGCGCGCGCCGCCGCCTGCCCCACGAAATCGTCGAGCATCTGCGGGCGCAGCGTATTATCTTCGTCCACGCGTTTATCAGCATCAATGAGGGGGTTGCGGTCGCTCATGCCCACCTCCTCGCATGAACATATCGCTCAGGCAAGTCTTTCTCCCAGCTACCGGTCACCGCGAGAGTTCCTTCAGCCCGAGACGGATAAGTTTGGCCGAATCGGCATTTTCTCCCGCTTCTTTCAGGGCAGCAGCAACAGCGTTGGCAGCCTGATCGCGCGAATAGCCAAGATTGGAAAGCGCCGACACGGCATCCGCCACGGGAGCCGGGGCCGCACCGGCTCCAAGCTCCTGCTTGAGCCCGATCGTGCCGTTCGCCTCACCGGCAAAGGCCGGCGCCTTGTTCTTGAGTTCGGTCACGATGCGCTCTGCAACCTTTTTGCCGACGCCCGGCGCACGCGACACCATGGCAATGTCACGCAGCGCAATCGCATTGGCCAGTTCGGACGGCGACAGAGTGCCAAGTACCGCCAGCGCCACCTTGGCACCGACGCCCTGCACGTTCTGCAACAGGCGGAACCATTCGCGTTCAAGCTGATTGGCAAAACCATAAAGGCGGATCATGTCCTCACGGACATAGGTTTCGATGAACAGGATGGCCGCCTCGCCCGCACCACCGAGATTCCCCAACGTGCGCGCCGAGCAGAACGCCACATAGCCGACGCCATGCACGTCGATGACGGCATGATCCTCGGCAATTTCATCGATCACGCCCTTAAGCTTGCCGATCATTCTGGTCTTACCCCGCTACAAGCGCATCCCGGAAAGTGTGAAACGATTTTCGGACAAGATACGCGCGAAAAACTAAGTTAGGATGCGCTTTGACCCGACCTCATCAGGTCGCCGCGCGTTCCAGCAGCGCCTGCATCCGGCGGGCGCTTACAATGCTTTGACGATGATGGGCGTGGCAAATCGCGATGGCCAACGCATCGGCGGCATCGCTCGTATCGAACGATGCGCGCGGCATCAGCACTTTCACCATCATATGGATCTGCTGCTTTTCACCATGCCCGACCCCGATAACCGCTTTCTTGACGGCATTCGGCGCATATTCTGCAACGGGTAGCCCGACCTGCGCGGGAGCCAGCAAGGCAATGCCGCGCGCCTGGCCAAGTTTGAGCGTTGCCGTTGCGTCCTTGTTGACGAAGGTATGTTCGACCGCCGCCTCATGCGGCATATATTCATGCAGGACCTTGGAAAGCCCTTCATGCAGCTGACAGAGGCGCGATGCCAGATCCATATCGGCATTCGAGGTCACAGTGCCAGAGCCAATGAAATGCAGCGAATTGCCCAGCGATTCGACAATGCCCCAGCCGGTACGGCGCAGGCCCGGATCAATACCAATGATGCGAATCGTTTCTTTCATAAGTGAACCCTATCCTCAGACGGATTCACTTGACAGCAGAAAAGTGAACAAAAGAGAAACATGCGTCACGAAGGGCGCATATGATCGGTTGTTATGAAGCGCCGAAAGCGGTCTTCAACAATACGATCTGTTCGGAAACCGGATTGCCACGCGGGACACCCTGCAGCGAAACAACTTCACCGTAAACTTCGCGGTCCATGCGGCGCACGCGCGCCTGAAGGCGCATGGACCGGTCAACGAGTTCCGTGAATGCGGCGGGCAGCTCAGACCAGCCCTGTGCGACTTCGCCCGCCGATGGCGTGTCCAGACGCACCTTGGCCTTTTCGGCTGAAACCTGCAGACGGGTCATTTCACCGCTGCGTGCCGCACGCTGCAGCAACAGCCAGGAAGCGATCTGCATAAGCCGCGTGGTCAGCCGCATCGATTCGGCGGCATAGAGCGTCGCAGCCACGCGGGAAAGGTTGCGCGCGTCCTCACGGCCTTCGCCGTCGAGATAGCTTGCAGCTTCCTCGACCATATCCATGCCTTCGGCGTAGATCGGCTTGAACGAATCCGAGAAGACCATGCGCTCTGCGAGGCTGATCATATTGCTCGGCATCTGGCCCTGTTCGCTAATCACTGCTCTGCCACCTTGCATGACCGCCGGGATCGACGGCCCATTCCGTTGCCGCATTCGACCGGTGGGATATACCGGAGGAAGGCGAATGAAATCATTGAACCGCTGTTCGACCATGAGGGAGGCTGAGACGGAACAGCTGTGCTAAACAAGTCCACGACAAACTGCACCTTCATGCACCGTCGCGCAAGTTTATGTTTAACATTCGGTTAACATTTTCAAAGGCTTTTGATGAAAGCCAGCAAATAGAAAGGATTGGGCAGTCATTCCGTTCCGCGCCGCTGCATGCGAGATCGATATTTCCCCGGCGCGCGGCAAAAAGCGCATAAAAAAAGAGCCGCAATGGCGGCTCTCAGGAGTTTAACAGGGAGGCGTCAAACAGAGTGGCTAAACCACTCGGTAAGAATCCAGCCGAACTGGATGTAAACCATTTAACATTCTTAAGATTAATGAATGGTTAATTTCAGCGCAACGCTGTGGATAATCTCGTGCATTCCGGCGCTTTTCACCACCGATCAGCCATCCGAAACGGGTCGCTGATCGGTGGCGATTGTTAATAGCGCTGCATCGCCGGCTTGTTGTTCGGGACAACCTGCATCTTGACGGGTTCGGCAGCAGGAACGGCAGGCTTTGCCGAAGCAGCAGAGCCCTTTTTGCTCCAGCCGATGGTTGGCAACCATTCAAGATAATAGGCCAGCGCAAACTGCATAACGATGCCGGTGGCGATCAGCAGCGTGTCGTAAGGCAGGCCACCCGGATTCACGAGTTTCATCACCTGCGCGACCATCGCCAGCAATGTGCCGGCAATGAAGACCGGCAGCGAATGCTTGCCGAGAATGGCCAGCGGATTATCCGGCGCAGTCCGGGCAATATTGTTCAGCGTCGGAACGACGGCAATGAGATAGGCAATCGCCAGCACGTGCAGCAGACGCGGGCCCGACAGGAACGTCTTGTCAAAGCCGGTGACAATCATCGGCATTCCCATGGATGCATCGATACCCCAAAGCGGGATGCGCACCCAGGCGAGTGCCAGCACTAGATAGCCAACGGCAAGACCAATGAGCAGCGGATGCTTCGGCAGCTCACCACCGCGACGCACATGTATGACGCCTGCCATGCCGATCGCGAACAGGAACTGCCACGACAGCGGGTTGAGGAACCAGACGCCTTCGGTCGGATAGTTGACCGGCGCGACATGATAGAGACCCGACAGGAACCAGACGGTACCGGAAACGCCAAGCATGAGCGGCAGGCTGATGCGCGCCAGCAAAAGCAGGATCGGCGTGAGAACCAGCATCACGGCATACATCGACAGGATGTTGTTATAGCCGAGCTGATGGCCCATCGTGACGATGCCGAACAGCGCCTCGACCGGATGCTTGACCAGCGGAGCAATGTTGATCTGCGTCAGGAGTTCCGAGCGCTTCAGGAAGATGGCCGCAGCGGCGAAAATGGCGATGGTCGCCATGGTCGTCATAATGTGCGTGGTATAGAGCACACCGGCGCGGCGCCACATTTTGAACGTCAGAAGCAGGCGGTTGCCGGGAGCGAATTTCGATCCATAGGCAAGCGCCACGGCCATACCGGAAATCAGCACGAAAGCTTCAGCCGAATCGGAGAAGCCGAGATTCTTGTGCGTGAAATGTTCGTAGATCGTGCCGGGCACATGGTTGATGAAGATCGTTAGCAGCGCGAGCGCACGGAACACGTCAATGCGCGTATCACGCATTTTCGTCGGTTGTGCGGGCATCGCTTCTCTAGCGGTCGCAATATTCATTTACCAGCCTGCCTATCTTTGAAGGAAAGCACCTGCACTTGGGATTGCGGGGCGTTCCAATCTTCTTCGTGTCATTCCAGATGGGGGTCCGGAACAGTTTCACACGTTTTTCCGGGGCGTTCGGTGCCCGTTATCGGTGCGGGTTATATACGCGTTAATCCCGGCAGAACCGGGTTGGTTCCGATCAACTTTCGTTCCAGTGGATAACATTATGCCAGGCCGGACAGGCGCAAACCGGAGAGTGTTCCGCCAATGAATACTTGCCGAAGCCCGGTCACCTCGCATAAATGCGGCAAAACAAATAGATAGAGCGCTGCTTCCGTTTCCGGTAAACACAATGCTTCTATTGCCCGAATTCCATCACGTTTATCCCGTTAGGCTTGGCTCATGAACACGCCCGCTCACAAGACTGAAACCGAACGCTGCCGCATCGTGCTGGTTGCACCTCCGCTTGCCGACGGCGCGGCCCTCGCAAAGCTTTTGACGGCTGCGCTCTCGGGCGGCGACGTTGCAAGCGTCATTCTCGACACCGGCGACCTCGACGAAGCCACCTTTCAGGCCGCAGCCGAAAAGGCCGTCCCCGTCATTCAGGAAAAAGGCGCCGCCGCGCTTGTCCTGAATGACACGCGCATTGCTGGACGCGTTGGGGCGGACGGCGTTCATATCGAAGGCAAGGTCGCCGATCTGGCTGAGGCAATAGAAAAACATACGCCAAAGATGATCGTCGGCACCGGAAACCTCCGCGACCGCCACGGCGCGATGCAGATCGGCGAATTGCAGCCCGACTATGTCTTTTTCGGCAAAATCGGCGCTGACAACAAGCCGGACGCTCATCCGCGCAACCTTTCATTGGCTGAATGGTGGTCGCAGATGGTGGAAATTCCCAGCATTGCGCAGGCCGGAAGCGCGCTGGAAAGCATTATCGCCGCAGCCGAAACCGGCGCCGATTTCGTTGCGCTTGGCCGGGCGGTCTTCGACGCCGAAGACCCCGCAAAGGCTGTCGCGGAAGCGAACCGGCTGCTTGATGACAAAGCGCCGCGCTTTGAAAACTGATCCCTTCATCAAGGTCTTGCGGATCCCATGAAGAACCAATTTCTTCTCGCTGCTGTTTTGACAATTGTATTGCCGGTCCTGCCTGCCCTGGCAGCAGGCGAGCCGGTGCGCGGTCAGAAAAACAGCCACCAGGGTAATCATCAGGACAACAAGTCCGACAAGCCTGCAAAGCCGGTGATGCTGCCACAACCGGCAACCACTGAGCCGATGCCGCCCATCGATCCGAGCCGTTTCGGGGATAAGCCGGCAGACGAGGCCTTCGGAGCATTTCAGCGCGGCCTCTATCTGACCGCTTTCAACCTGGCCAAGCCGCAGGCGGAACAGGGCGACCCGGCATCACAGGCACTCATCGCGGAAATTTACGCGCGTGGCCTTGGCATCCCCGCCAATCAGAAACTGGCGGCGAAATGGTATGAAAAAGCAGCCAATAACGGTGTTGTCGAAGCGCAGTTCCGCTATGCGGCACTTCTGCTGCAAGGCACTTATGTCAAAAAGGCCCCCGCCGAGGCCGAAAAACTGATGCAGAAAGCTGCTGAAGGCGGCAACGCCATGGCACAGTTCAACTATGGCCAGATGTTGATGGTGAAGACACCGGGCAAGCCGGGTATCGATCTCGCCTTCCCGTGGTTCGAGAAGGCAGCCGAAGCGAAGTTGCCCGACGGACAATATGCACTCAGCCAGATTTATGCCAATGGCACGCCCACCATTCCCCGCGATGACAAGAAAGCGCGCGTCTATCTGCTGCTTGCAGCCGCACAGGGTTACGATACGGCGCAGTTCGATCTGGGCCGCTGGCTGATCGAGGGGCGTGGCGGCGATCGCGATTACGAACAGGGCTTCGGCTGGATGCGTCTTGGTGCGCAGCGCGGCATGGTGATGGCGCAGGCATGGCTCGCCCGTCTCTATCGCGACGGCATCGGCACCGACGGCGATCTCGTCAAGGCAGCCGCCTGGTATATCGTTGCCCAGCGCGCCGGTTTCCGCTCGCCGGACCTCAACGACATGATGGACGGACTGGCTGACGACCAGATCAAGCAGGCCATAGAAACTGCCAATAATCTGCGTGTTCGCTGATTTTCGGGCAAATTTTATGGTTGGATCGGCTCTCTTTTCGTGCTCAGGCTTGCGCGGAGCGCCTTTTTATGGTCTTGGAAACCCGATTATCGTGGTTCGAGTATAAGGCACGTGCGCAATCTCCGGAACAAAACCGGACGGTTGCCTTTTCGTCGTCATGCGTCGGACCGCACATGGTTTCACATTTTCATTCCGGATCAAGCTTATGAAGATCAATGGTAACGAAATCCGTCCCGGCAATGTCATCGAACATGCTGGCGGCCTATGGGCTGCGGTCAAGACCAACGCCGTCAAGCCTGGCAAAGGCGGTGCCTATAATCAGGTCGAACTGAAAAACCTCATCACCGGCACCAAGCTCAACGAACGTTTCCGCGCCGCCGAAACCGTCGAGCGTGTTCGTCTGGAACAGAAGGATTTCTCGTTCCTCTACGAACAGGGTGAAGCGCTGATCTTCATGGACACCGAATCCTACGAACAGCTTGAGCTGGCCAAGGATTTCGTTGGCGACCGCGCTGCCTTCCTCCAGGACGGCATGATGGTCACTGTCGAACTTTACGAAGAAAAGCCGATTGGCATCCGCCTTCCGGATCAGGTCACGCTCGCCATCACCGAAGCCGATCCGGTCGTCAAGGGCCAGACCGCCGCTTCGTCCTACAAGCCGGCTGTGCTTGAAAACGGTATCCGCATCCTCGTTCCGCCATTCATCGCATCCGGCGAACGCGTGATCGTCGACACCAACGAACTGACCTACGTCAGCCGCGCCTGATCCATTTTTGACCATTGCGGCGCCCCGCCGGGGCGTCGTATGTCGCACGCCCTGCGACCGTTCTTTCTCAGATCGCTCAATTCCTCGACCGTCCGCCGAACATTGGTTCGGTCTGGATGTTAGACCTTCTGTTTATAACTAACTGCGTGATCCCCTTAAAAATCCACGCTTCGGGATCGTGCTTACAAGGACAATGAAATGGCCCGCTCAGCCCTTCTCAACGTTATGGTTCAGGCCGCTATGAAGGCCGGCCGCAGCCTTGCTCGTGATTTTGGCGAAGTCCAGAATCTTCAGGTTTCTCTCAAGGGCCCCGGCGACTATGTCAGCCAGGCAGACCGCCGCGCCGAAAAGATCGTCTATACGGAATTGAGCCGCGCCCGCCCGGATTATGGCTTCCTGATGGAAGAATCCGGCGAGGTTGAAGCCAAGGACGGACAGCACCGCTGGCTGGTCGATCCGCTCGACGGCACCACGAATTTCCTGCACGGCATTCCGGTTTTTGCTGTCTCCATTGCCCTTGAGCGTCAGGGACAGATCGTCGCCGGCGTCATCTACAATCCGGCTATGGATGAGCTTTACACTGCAGAACGCGGTGGCGGCGCATTCCTCAATGACCGCCGCCTGCGCGTCGCATCGCGCAACAAGCTGGTCGATACTGTCATCGGCACAGGTATTCCGCATCTGGGCCGCGGCCAGCATGGCCATTATCTGGTCGAGCTGCGCAACGTCATGGCCGAAACCGCAGGCATTCGTCGCATGGGCGCTGTAGCGCTTGATCTCGCCTATGTTGCAGGCGGTCGTCTGGATGGCTTCTGGGAAGACGGCATGCATCCCTGGGATCTTGGCGCGGGCATCCTGATGATACGCGAAGCCGGTGGCTTCGTCTCGGACAAGAATGGCGGACAGGACATGTTCACCAATCAGACGATTGTTGCCGGAAACGAGGCCATTCACGGCGCGCTTCTCAAGACGATCAAGAAGCCGATCTGATTAATTTCCTGAACTATCGCGATTTTTCAAATCAGCGCGTCGTGTGAAAGCGACGCGCTGAAGCATTTTTGCCTTCATTTTTTCGTATCCAGACGATTCCGCTTCATGAATTAATGAAGTAGGCTCCTGTTCAAACACGCGACCACGGAGCGGAACGCATGAGCGATTTGAGACTTTCCCGGGAACGTCTGGATGAGGGACGCGATTTCGACCCCTACCGCCTGTCAAGCCCGCGCATCGTCATTCTCTCCATGGTGATCTTCATCATTATCGTGGCCTTTCTGGCTGCGATCCTGATGCGGCAGATCCACACTTTCTTCGTCACCAATCCCGGTCTCAACGGGCTTATTCTCGGTGTTCTGCTGGTCGGCATCCTGCTTGCCTTCGGACAAGTGCTGCGGCTTCTGCCAGAGATTCGCTGGGTCAATTCCTTTCGCGACGGTGACCGCGACGGCACCACACGTCCGCCCGTGCTGCTTGCGCCGATGCGTGCACTGATCGGCCGTCGCCAGTCGATGGCGCTTTCTACCGTGTCCATGCGCTCTATCCTCGATTCCATCGCAACACGTCTCGATGAAAGCCGCGATATATCGCGCTACCTGATCGGGCTTCTGGTCTTTCTCGGCCTTCTCGGCACCTTCTGGGGCCTTCTGGAAACGGTTGGCTCCATTGGGCGGACCATCCAGACGCTCGACCCCAATTCGGGCAGCACAGGCGATGTTCTCGATGCATTGAAGGCAGGCCTGCAGGCCCCGCTTTCCGGCATGGGCACGGCTTTCTCGTCTTCGCTATTCGGTCTTTCTGGATCGCTGATCCTCGGCTTCCTCGATCTTCAGGCTGGCCGGGCACAAAACCGCTTCTATACGGAACTCGAAAACTGGCTTTCATCCGTAACCGATCTCGGTTCCGATGTCGGCGCCGACCAGAACGGCGGCACCGAAGAAATCCGCGTTCTGGCCGACAGGCTGCAGAACCTACATGGCGGCGATGCCTCCACGCAGCGCACCACGGCAGCACTTGCAAATCTGGCGGAAGGCATACAGGGCCTCGTCAAGAACATGCGCAGCGAACAGCAGATCATGCGCGACTGGGTGGAAAAACAGGCAGACGAGCAGAAGGCCATCCGCCAGACACTCGATCGCCTCACCAAGGCTATTGGCGAGCGCTCGCATGACCGCAAATCCGATCGCACGGACAAGGCGGAGTAAGCTGCCATGTCCCTCGCCCGCAACCGCCGCACCCAAAGGCATGTCGATTACTGGCCGGGCTTTGTCGATGCCCTGACGACGCTGCTGCTCGCAATCATGTTCCTGCTCACTGTCTTCGTGCTGGCGCAATTCCTGCTCAGCCGCGAAGTGAACAACAAGGACAGCGTACTCGCGCGCCTCAACAGCCAGATTCAGGAATTGACGCAGCTTCTGTCGCTGGAACGCAGCAATTCACAGGATATGCAGGACACCATAGCCAATCTCCAGGCGTCCCTATCCAGTACCGAGAGCGAGCGTTCGCGTCTGCAAAGCCTTTTGAACGAAGGCAGCGGCGCGGGTGCTGCGGCTGAAAAGCGCGCTGGTGAACTGTCAGAGAGCCTCGACACCGAAAAGCAGGTCAGCGCCCGCGCACTCAGTCAGGTAGAGCTGCTAAACCAGCAGATTTCGGCGCTTCGCCGCCAGATCGCAGCGCTTGAGGATGCGCTCAATGCTTCCGAAAACCGCGACCGCGAATCGAACGCCAAGATCGCCGATCTCGGTAAGCGCCTCAATGTGGCGCTGGCGCAGCGCGTGCAGGAGCTGAACCGCTATCGTTCCGATTTCTTCGGGCGTCTGCGTGAAATCCTTTCAGACAAGGAAAACATTCGCATCGTCGGTGACCGTTTTGTCTTCCAGTCGGAAGTTCTTTTCCCGACGGGTTCGGCAGATATCAATCCGGCCGGTCAGGACGAGATGAAGAAACTTGCCGATGCGGTAAACCAGCTCAATCAGGAAATCCCGGATGACATCAACTGGGTGCTGCGCGTTGACGGCCACACGGACAATGTGCCCTTGGCCGGCACCGGACGTTTCCGCGACAATTGGGAGCTTTCATCAGCCCGCGCAACCGCCGTGGTCAAATTCCTGATCGCCAATGGCGTCCCGGCCAACCGGCTCGTTGCGGCAGGCTTCGGAGAATATCAGCCGCTCGACGCCTCCGACACGGCTGATGCCCGAGCCAAGAACCGCCGCATCGAGCTGAAGCTGACCGAGAGATAAAACTTTAGCAGAGATAGCGGGAGGGCAACGCCCTCCCCGTTCATTTGGCGGTGAAGGCTCCTGCACCTGCCTCGAATTGCAGCTTGGCGAGACGGGCATAGATGCCGCCCTTCTCGACAAGGCTTTGATGTGTGCCCTCTTCAACAATATGGCCATGGTCGAGCACCATAATGCGGTCAGCCTTGAGCACTGTTGCAAGCCGGTGCGCGACGACAAGCGTCGTGCGATCAGCCATCAAACCGTCGAGAGCCTTTTGCACAAGCATTTCGCTTTCGGCGTCGAGCGCTGACGTCGCTTCGTCAAGGAGCAGGATGGGCGCAGCACGCAAGATTGCCCGCGCAATGGCGATGCGCTGGCGCTGACCGCCGGAAAGTGTCACGCCGCGTTCGCCCACCTCCGTGTCATAGCCCTTGTCGAGCACCATGATGAAATCATGCGCAAGAGCCGCTTTTGCCGCCGCCACGATCTTCTCGTCGCTCGCTCCCGGCCTGCCGAAGGCTATATTCTCGCGTATGCTGGTGGCGAAAATCGCAACATCCTGCGGCACGGTCGAGATACGAGCGCGAACTGCCTGGGGATCTGCATCGGGCAAGGCCACGCCGTCGATCAGGATATTGCCGGACTGCGGGTCGTAATAGCGCATGACCAGCGCAAAGATCGTGCTCTTGCCAGCACCCGAGGGCCCGACAATCGCAACCGTCTCGCCCGGCTTCACGGTAAAGCTGACGCCGTTGAGCGACGGTGCATCTGGGCGCGTCGGATAGGAGAAATGCACGGAATCGAACACGATCTCGCCGCGCGGTGGCATCGGCATGGCAATGGGTCGGGCTGGCGCAGCAATGCCCGGCTGTTCGTCCAGAATTTCTACAAGCCGCTCCGTCGCACCGGCCGCCTGCGCCAGTTCACCGCCTACTTCCGACAAGGCTCCGAAGGAACTGCCCGCGAACACCGCATAGAGCACGAACTGACCGAGCGTACCGGCTGTCATCGTGCCCGCTAGCACATCGCGCGAACCAAACCAAAGTACCGCAACAATGCTGGAGAAAATCAGGAAAATGGCGAAAGCCGTCAGGACTGCCCGTGCCTGAATGGAGGAACGCGCCGCCTGAAAGGCTTTTTCCACCGCGCTGCCAAATCGCCCGACCACCATGTTCTCGTTGGTGAAAGCCTGCAGCGTGCGCATCGCGCCAATCTGTTCGCTGGCATAGGCATTGGCCTTTGCAAGCATGTCCTGCGTCATGCGGGAACGGCGGCGCACAGAGCGTCCGAAGGCGATCAGCGGCACGACAATGATCGGGATAGCGGCAATAACCAGCGCGGAAAGCTTCGGGCTCGTCACAACCATCATCACCAGCGCGCCAACACCCAGAATCATGTTGCGCAGCGCGACAGATGCCGTAGCTCCGACCACCGACTTGATCTGTGTCGTGTCGGAAGACAGGCGGGAAACGATTTCGCCTGACTGCGACCGGTCGAAGAATTCCGGCGAAAGTGCCGTCACATGCGAAAAGACCGCATTGCGCAGATCGGCCACCACCCGCTCGCCAAGCGAGATCACAAAGAAATAGCGAAGCCCCGATGCCAGCGCTAGAACCAGCGCCAGCATCACGAGCATGCCGAAGTAATTATTGACGAAAATGGCGTTCGAACCGGTAAAGCCATGATCGATCATGCGACGCAGTGCGACAGGCACCGCAAGGGTCGTCATCGCCGCCAGAACCAGAGAGAAGAGCGCGCCCGCAACCAGCCCCTTATAGGGCGCCAGAAACGGCATCACTCTCTTCAGAGGCTTCAGCGTGCGGCGTTTGCGACTTTCTTCAGCAGTCAATTCGTGATTCATATCAATTTCAGTATCTCGATCGGCCATTCTTATGATTGCGCCCTTGTTATTGCCGTGCGCCTGATGTATAGGCTCGCCAACCCTTTTGGAAGCCGTTGCCTGTAGGTAATGGGTCTTCATATCTGCCATTGGGCGAAAGTGCCGCAGTTTTGATAGTCAAAGCTGGCTTTTCTCCCCAGACTTTCAGGATTGAGAAGATGCAAGCCAATATCCATCCCGACTACCACACCATCAAGGTCGTGATGACCGATGGCACCGAATACACGACCCGTTCGACCTGGGGCAAGGAAGGCGATACGATGAACCTCGATATCGACCCGACCACCCATCCAGCCTGGACGGGCGGTTCGCAGACCCTGCTCGATCGCGGCGGTCGGGTTACGAAGTTCAAGAGCCGTTTTGGCAATCTCGGTATCTAATTCGATATTGCATCTGGTTGAAAAGCCCCGCTTCGGCGGGGTTTTTTATTGTCTGATTTCCTGCTCGACGAGACACAAAAAATCCCGGACAAAGCCGGGATTTTTCAGAGTTAATTCTGAGAACCAAATCAGGCGCTCAGTTTTTCCATCACTTCGTCGCTGACTTCGAAGTTCGTATAAACGTTCTGCACATCGTCGTCGTCTTCAAGCGTATTGAGAAGCTTGAGAACGGAACGCGCCTTTTCTTCGTCCAGCTCGGTATTGGTCTGCGGTTTCCAGATCGTCTTGATCGATTCGGCTTCGCCCAGAGCAGCTTCCAGAGCCTTCGACACTTCGCCAATATCTTCGAATACGCAGATGATGATGTGTTCTTCCTCACCGGACTGAACGTCCTCGGCACCTGCCTCGATAGCAGCTTCCATAACCTTGTCAGCATCGCCGACAGAGGTCTTGTAGACGATCTCGCCAACGCGGTCGAACATGAAGGACACCGAACCGGTTTCGCCCAGTGCACCGCCCGACTTCGTAAAGGCTGCGCGCACATTCGATGCCGTACGGTTGCGATTGTCCGTCAGCGCTTCGACGATAACCGACACGCCACCGGGGCCACGGCCCTCATAACGCACTTCGTCATAGTTCTCGCCGTCATTACCGGCGGCCTTCTTGATGGCGCGCTCGATATTGTCTTTCGGCATGGACTGCGCCTTGGCGTTCTGGATCGCCAGACGCAGACGCGGGTTCATCGTCGGGTCAGGCAGACCCTGCTTGGCCGCAACGGTGATTTCGCGCCCGAGCTTGGAAAACATTTTCGACCGCACCGCATCCTGACGACCCTTGCGGTGCATGATATTCTTAAACTGTGAATGGCCGGCCATGGCACCCCTGTTCTGTTTAAAATGCTGTGCACGGAGAAAGCGTCACGCATGAAACAGAGATCAAGCAGAGAAGGGCCGCAAGCGGGCCACAGTGCTTTCCGTGCAGAATGGCGGCGTTATAAGGAATTCGGGCCCATTCGTCCAGCAAAAGCGCTGCCAACATCGATTCCCTGTCAATAAAAGCAATATCGCTCGACCCGTCAGGCAAAGCAGATTATCTATAAATTCATGATTCAGCCCGCCCAGAACACCCCAAGCGAAACCATCGCAGCCCGCATCAGCCGCATTCTAGCCGACCGCATCATCGCCGGCGAAATCGAGCCAGGCACGAAACTGCGGCAGGATCACATCGCCGAAGAATTCGAGACCAGTCATGTGCCGGTCCGTGAAGCCTTCCGGCGGCTGGAGGCCCAGGGACTTGCCGTGTCAGAACCGCGTCGCGGCGTGCGGGTTGCGTCGTTCGACATCGGCGAGATCAAGGAAGTGGCAGAGATGCGGGCCGCTTTGGAAGTTCTGGCGCTGCGTCATGCCGCGCCGCACATCACGCAGGCAACGCTCGATGCCGCCGAACAGGCCACACTGGAAGGTGACAAATCACGTGATGTCAGAAGCTGGGAAGACGCCAACCGCCGCTTCCATCGGCTCATACTCGAACCGTGCAACATGCCGCGTCTGCTTGCAGCCATCGATGATCTCCACGCTGCAAGCGCCCGGTTTCTCTTCGCCACATGGCGCTCGGAATGGGAGACCCGCACCGACCATGACCATCGCGCGATATTGCGAGCGCTGCGCCAAAACGATATCGAGAGCGCGGTTACGATTCTCGCCCGCCATGTGCAATGGATTGGACATCGCCCAGTCAAAACAGCATCGGGCAAGACCCGTGATTCGTTCGCGATCGTCGGCTGACACAGAGGCTGCTTGACGGCGGCTTCCCCTTGCAAGCAACACCATTCCTGTCTTCCCGATCAAGATTATTCGCGCGCAATCCAAGTTGCGGAATCGAGCCTCTGCGCTCCACTCTAAACGCTACGCACCGTTCTGTTTGCACCACCTCTTGCGTTTATTGTCAGGGACGCTAAGAAGATATAGATCGAATTTGAATTTTATCTATAATTTGAGGAAGTCATGACGACCATCACCCAGACGCGTCCATCCTTCAGCCCGCTCAATCTGGAATCCCGCTCCCCTGCGATGCGCCTTGCCGCTATAGCGCTCGGCACGCTGCTTCTCGCCGTATCGTCGCAGATCGAAGTGCCGATGATTCCAGTCCCGATCACGCTGCAGACCCTGATCGTTCCGCTGATCGGTGCGCTCTATGGCTGGCGTCTCGGCATGGCCACTGTTCTGGCCTGGCTCGGCGAAGCCATGCTCGGCCTTCCGGTTCTCGCAGGTGGCGCTGGTGGCCTTCCGCATTTTGCAGGCCCGACCGCAGGCTATCTCGTATCGTTTCCGATTATCGCCGCCCTGACTGGCTATATGGCTGAACGTGGCTGGAACGGAAATCGCGTCGGTCTCGCCTTTGTTTCGTTCCTTGCTGCCAACGTGATCTGCCTCGCTCTTGGTGCAGCCTGGCTGTCCAGCATCATCGGTGTTGAAAAGGCCGTTGCCTTCGGCGTGACACCATTCCTCGTCGGCGCCCTGATCAAGTCAGCCCTTGGTGCTGCGATCCTCAAGGCCGTCGCCCACAACGGCAAAGCCTGATCGTCCAGGTGACGTTCAGGTGACAGTACGCCTGCGCGGACATCACCTCCTTTGTATGCTGACTTATGTCGGTAAAGGCTACAGCCCGGCTTTCGTCGAAAACTACGACAGGATTGCCGGGCGGTTAAGCGAAGGGGAAGATATCCTTCTGGTCGACGGCCCGGACGACATCTGCGCGCCCCTGCTTTGCGGGGGCGATTGTCATTGTTACGAAGCGAGCATCCGCGAGCGCGACCGGCTGGCATTGGAGGCTGTGGGCGAACTTCTCGGCCAGACGCTTTCTACGCAGCAAGCTTTTGAACTTGATGCGGAGCGGCTAGCCGTAATGCGCGGCGCCTTTGCAAAAGGCGCATTGCGCAAAGCCTGCGAGCGGTGCGAATGGTCGAACCTCTGTACAAGAATTGCCACAACGGACCAGTTTCACGGCGTTAAATTAGCAAGGCCACCCGTTTCGTGCTGATACGGGTGGCTTTTTATAGCTTTAATGCTGGTTCTTGCGCTTTCGCCGTACCAGCATATTGAGCGCTTCGACCAGCGCCGAGAAGCCCATGGCAGCGTAGATATATCCCTTCGGCACGTGGAAGCCGAAGCCATCGGCGATCAACGTCATACCGATCATCAGCAGGAAGCCCAGCGCAAGCATGACAATGGTCGGGTTCGCGGCGATGAAGCGCGACAACGGATCGGCTGCAAGCAGCATGACGGTAACGGCTGCGACCACGGCAATCACCATGATGGCGATTTCGTCGGTCATGCCGACAGCGGTGATGATCGAGTCCACCGAGAAGACCAGATCGAGGATGAGGATCTGAACAATGGCAGCGCTCATGGTGAGCTGAGCCACTTTGCCGCCGATATTCTCCTTGCCGTCGTCGGGATCAACCGTGTGGTGGATTTCCTTGGTCGCTTTCCAGACAAGAAACAGGCCGCCAGCAATCAGGATGAGATCACGCCAGGAGAAACCATGGCCGAATGCCTCGAAGATCGGGTCCTTGAGCTGGACGATAATCGAGATCGTGAAAAGAAGCGCCAGACGCAAAATGAGTGCCGCACCGATACCGATACGCCGGGCGCGAGCCTGCTGCGAGGCGGGAAGCTTGTTGGTGAGGATCGAGATGAAGATCAGGTTGTCGATACCGAGGACGATTTCCATCGTCACCAGTGTCACCAGCGCGGCCCAGCCGGCGGGGGTCGAAAGAAATCCCAGATACTCGGTGAAAAAATCCATTAAGCTGCGTCCCCTTGCAAAAAAACTCGTTGCAAGGAGATAGTAACGCGAAAAGTCCGTTCAACTGGCAGAAAGCCACCAGTCGACAATAGCTGGCCGATTATAGATAACATCATGCTTCAAAGCATAATAAGACGTTATCGCCAGAATGCCGGAATGGTTTCTTCCAGATGCGGCCCGATGCGCAAGGGGGCAGCCTTTTCGGCAAGTCCCGTGCGGTCTGAAATCTCCATACCGACACCACAGACGGTCGCCGGGCCATTTGCCGCCTCGAAACGTCCTTTCGGCACTTTCGACAGGAAACGGTTGAGTGGCTCTTCCTTGTCCATGCCGAGCGAGGAATCGTAATCGCCGCACATGCCTGCATCGGACATATAGGCTGTGCCGTTGCGCAATATCTGGCAATCTGCCGTCGGCACATGCGTGTGCGTTCCGACAACAGCGCTCGCACGACCATCAACAAAATGGCCGAAACACTGCTTTTCGCTCGTCGCTTCGGCGTGGAAATCGAAGAAGACCGCGTCGGCTTGCTCGCCAAGCGGACAGGCTTCCAGAATTTTCTCCGCCGCGATGAAAGGATCGTCGAGATCGGGATGCATGAACACCCGACCCATGACGTTCGACACCAGAACCCGGGCACCGTTTTTGGCGATGTAAAGCCCCTCGCCTTTTCCGGCCGTGCCTTTCGGGAAGTTTGCCGGGCGCAGAAAACGGTCTTCGCGCTTGGAGAAATCCAACGCCTCGCGCTGATCCCAGACGTGATTGCCGGTCGTGACGACGTCAGCGCCCGCACGAATGGTATCGTGGAAAATCTCTTCCGTAATGCCAAAACCGCCCGCGGCATTCTCGCCGTTGACGATTACGAAGTCCAGCTTCAGATCGGAAATCAGCCCCGGCAGTTTTTCATATACCGCGGTACGGCCCGACCGGCCCACCATATCACCAAGAAAAAGCAATCTCATGGGATTGCCTTATAAACCTGCGCCAAGCGAACGCAAGCCGCTCTCGGTCAGGATCTGATCGAGCGCGATATCGTGCGGCTCATCGGGCACACGCTCGACCTCCTGGCAGTCAAAGGCCATGCCGATCAGAAGCGGTTGCAGGCCGCGCTCCGTGAAACGCGCCAGCGCGCGATCGTAATGTCCCGCACCGTAGCCAAGCCGATGCCCGCGCCGGTCGAAGCCTGCAAGCGGCATCAGCATGATCGCAGGATCAACCAGCGGCGCATCTTCTCCCGGACCCATTGTGCCGAAACCCGTCTGACGCAATCTGGCATCGGGCAGATATTCGCGAAAGGCAATCGTTTCCTTATCCAGAACAACGGGGAGGCAAAGTCGCGCACCCTTGGCGCGAAGGGCCGACAACAATGGGCGCGGGTCAATTTCGGAACGGATTGGCCAGTAGCCCGCTATCAGCGCGCCTTTGGGAACGTCGATTGCGGCTTCGCCCTTTTTGGCTGCTGCCAGGGAAGCCTCATAATGAAAACGCGGATCAAGCGCATCGCGAACCGCCAGAATCTTGCGCCTAAGCTCCTGCTTTTCCAAACCGGGGCTATGCTCCGTCGCCGTCATTCCAAGCCACTCCCTGCTGCCGTGCTTCATCAAGCAGTGGAACCGTATTGAGCCGATCCGTCAAGTGATCCCGCTCGTCCTGCGCGCGATCTCCTCTGAACGGTCGCGGATGACCTTCAAGACGACGCCGTGGAAGTCATTCAGGAACAGTTTGCCCCACAGATCACAATAGAAATCGATCAGAGTTGCGATCTGATAACGGGTTGTCAGCGTGAGCCGCGTATGGCCGTTCGCCTGCGGTTCGAGACGATAATCCCCTTGCGCCAGCTTCAGATAGGTGCTGTCGACCTTGATATGTGCTTCTACCTCGGGCGGTATGGAACCCGGACCGAAGCGGAAATCCCATGCCAGAAGCCGGTTTTCTTCCCACTGGGTCACGATTTCCTGAAAATTGACACCATGTGTCCACTGCAAATCACGCACCGCGCCGATGCCCGTGCCGTTCAGCCTTGCGTCCAACGGCTGCGGCACGCCAATTATGCCATGGCTGAACGTCCAAGACAGCTCGTCCGGGCGCACATTGCGAATTTCAACCGTTTGCTGCCAGACGACTTCCGGCGGCGCCGCGATCTCGATCACGGTCGTCACAACACCATCATGCGGCGTGTAGGACATTTGAAGTTCGGCTGGCAGAACGAGCAGTGGCAGCGCGATCACCAGCGCCGTGGTGCGACGCGAGCGAAACTGCCGGATAATCCACAAGGTCACAGCCGAACCCAGTGCCGAAAACACCATGAAGAAAGGAGCAGCCATGGCCACGCAAATCCCGGCTTCATGAAAAAGGACCATGCTGGTGACAACAAGCCCGGCGATAATGGCCCATCCCACGCGAACATGTCGCCACAGGCTCTTTTGGGCACGGGGATCGGAGAGGCTGGAAGCAAGGCTGGCGACAGCCATCGGCAGCAGCATCAGGCCTGCAACGACCGGCATCGCGTCCACATAGTGGCGCGACCAGATCATGATATAAAGCAGAAGACCATAAACAAATGCGATGGGTATCGCGACGGCCAGTCTTTCCGATGAATCGGGCGATGCTGTTTCTGGAGATTTCATCAAGATGCGCAGATTGTTGGAGCTTTGCGCATGTTTACGAACAAATTGTCCGTCAGATCAAGCTCTTAACTGTCCTGCGACAGGCCAAAGAAAGAAAGCGGCGACCACGACGACCGATGGTAGTGATTGATCCCGGGAACCTACAAAGTAGGTGGGCGCCATATGCGAAAGCCCGCAAGCCTTCACAGGGACAGCTCCCTTAGAGATCAATAAGGCCCCGGGGATGCTGTTACACCTGTCGGGAAGCGCAGTTCGCCAAGGGCCAATATAGTACCTGCCAGACGGGAACACCAGTGGCTTGCACCAGGTCAACAGGAAATCTTTTCAGAAAAATCCAAAACAGGATCAGCTGCTTCTCGGCGCAATGCGTGAAGCCACCTGCTCGATGCGCGAGGCTACATCCGAAAGCATGCCGGTCAAGGCCGCATCGTTGCTATCGGCGCGACCAAGCGCTTCATCACGGGCGCGGCGCAGCGTTTCGACTTCGCTTTCCAGACCGTTGATGCGCTTCTGCATCTCGGCCATCTCGTCCATGACCATGATCCCGGCCATGACGGTCAGTCGCAGATCGCCGATCTCCCCGAAGGAGGTTTTGAGATGGGTGACATATTGATCGAAACGGTCGGCAAGTCCGGACAGGTGCTCTTCCTGTCCTTCGTCACAGGCCATGCGATAGGCTTTGCCATCAATGGTAACTGTTACGGTCGCTATGGTAGCCTCCTATCGGTCCAGAACGGCGCGGATTGTCTCCATCGCTGTCACAAGGCGGCGCGAAACTTCGCGATTTGCAGCTTCCAGCCGCTCGGCACGCGCTTCCGACTGATCGAGTTCCTGGGCGAGACGGCTGCGATCCGCATTCATACGCTGCACCTCCTCCTCGGCCTCGGCGAAATCGCCTTCCTTGTCCAGCCGCAGATCGACCGCTTGTTCAAGCGTATTGAGTGCCTTTTCCAGCCGTTCCAAGACTTGCCTGAGGGTCGTTTCGGGTGCCATCCATATCCTTTCCAATGCCAATTCGCGGGCCAATTCTGGGCATCGAATCGCGCCTGCCGGACGGGCATCTTTGAAAAGATTGTAATAATCGCCCGTCAGATAAGCAACAAATGAGGGGCTTATGTGAACGTTCATGCACCGTTATCGGTGCAAAAACGGCTTTTCGGTGATTGTTCTACAGCTTTCCACACAACTCAATCGATTAGTCGCGGACAGTTTATTGCCCAAAAGTCATCGGTTTATTGACTCCTTATACGCAGGTGCTATGTGTCCCGGTGCCTTCTGGAGCGTGATCCCGAAACGCATGACGCCGTTTTGGATGCGGATCGTGCTCAGGCAAAAGGCATCGCCGCAACCCCGTTAAACCCTTCCAAGGAAAGACGGCTGAGACCATGACCAATTCCGACAAACAAAACCAGATGGCCAACGCAATCCGCTTCCTCTCTATGGACGCGGTGGAGAAAGCCAATTCGGGCCATCCCGGCCTGCCGATGGGTGCAGCCGATATAGCGACGACGCTTTATACCCGTTTCCTCTCGCACGACCCGCAGAACCCGCATTGGCCGGATCGCGACCGTTTCGTGCTTTCTGCAGGTCACGGCTCGATGCTGCTTTATTCGCTGCTTTATCTTTCGGGCTACGAAGATATCACCATCGACGAGATCAAGAATTTCCGCCAGCTCGGTTCGCGCACGGCAGGCCATCCGGAATATGGTCATGCCGCCGGTATCGAAACGACGACCGGACCGCTCGGACAAGGCATCGCCAATGCCGTTGGCATGGCGCTTTCCGAGCGCATCCTGAATGCACAGTTCGGCGACAGCCTCGTCAACCATTACACCTATGCGATTGTCGGCGACGGCTGCCTCATGGAAGGCATCAGCCAGGAAGCCATCGCGCTTGCCGGTCATCTGAAGCTGAACAAGCTGATCGTGTTCTGGGACGACAACAACATCTCGATCGATGGCCCGGTCACGCTTTCCGACAACACCGATCAGCCTGCCCGCTTCGCCGCTTCCGGCTGGAACACAATTGCTGTCGACGGTCACGACCAGGATGCCATTGCCAAGGCTATCGAACTGGCCAGGGTTTCCGAAAAGCCAACGCTGATCGCTTGCAAGACGACCATCGGCTTCGGTGCTCCGAACAAGGCTGGCACCAACAAGGTGCATGGCTCACCGCTTGGTGCCGAAGAAATCGCAGCAACCCGCAAGGCGCTCGGCTGGAGCGCTGAACCTTTCGTCGTTCCGGCAGAAGTGCTGGACGGCTGGCGCGTGGCCGGTCTGAATGCCGCCAAGAAGCGTCAGGAATGGGAAAAGCGTTTCGCTGCTGCCAACGCGGACACCCGCGCTGAATTCGAACGCCGGATGCGTGGCGACCTGCCTTCCAACTTCGATGAAACCATCATCGAGTACAAGAAGAAGCTGTCCGCCGACAAGCCGAAGGTCGCAACCCGCAAGTCTTCGGAAATGGCGCTGGAAGTCATCAACGGTGTCGTGCCGGAAACCATTGGCGGTTCCGCTGACCTCACCGGTTCGAACAACACCAAGACGAGCCAGACCAAGGCTATAACGCCGGAAGATTACGGCCAGCGTTACGTCCATTACGGTATCCGTGAGCACGGTATGGCGGCGGCCATGAACGGCATGACGTTGCATGGCGGTCTGATCCCTTACGGCGGCACCTTCCTGACCTTCTCGGATTATTGCCGTCCGGCCATGCGCCTTTCCTCGCTGATGGGCATCCGCGTCGTTTACGTGATGACGCATGACTCCATCGGCCTTGGTGAAGACGGTCCGACCCACCAGCCGGTTGAACACCTTGCAGTGCTGCGTGCCATTCCAAACCATAACGTCTTCCGCCCTGCCGACGCTGTCGAAGCGGCTGAATGCTGGCAGATCGCCCTGCATTCGAAGAAGACGCCGTCGACGATGGCTCTGACCCGCCAGAACCTGCCGACGGTCCGCACCGAACATCGCGATGAAAATCTTTCGGCTTTCGGTGCCTATGAGCTTGCTGCGGCAAGTAAGGATGCCAAAGTGACGATCTTCGCGACCGGTTCGGAAGTGGAAATCGCGCTCAAGGCTCGTGACCTTCTGGAAGGCAAAGGCATTGCCACCCGTGTTGTTTCCGTTCCTTGCTTCGAGCTTTTCGAACAGCAGAGCGACACTTACAAGACGGCGACCATCGGCGATGCACCGGTCAAGGTGGCCATCGAAGCGGCAATCTCGCTCGGCTGGGAACGCTTCATCGGCGAAAACGGTATATTCATCGGCATGAAGGGCTTCGGCGCATCAGGCGAGATCAACGATCTCTACAAGCATTTCGGCATCACGGCAGAACATGCCGCCGAAGCTGCGGAGAAGAAGCTCAACGCCGCATGATTTAAAAGAACGCCGGCGTCGCAAAAACGCCGGCGTTTGAGTTTCCATTCCAGTTCGGTCGGACGAATCCTGTTCGATTTGCCCGTTCCAATGGACTTTTGAAGCACTGCATGTGCAGTACCCTATCGGGAGATTAAGAGAAAATGGCAGTTCGCGTCGCAATTAACGGTTTTGGCCGCATCGGCCGCAACATCCTTCGCGCCATCGTCGAGTCGGGCCGCACCGATATTCAGGTCGTCGCCATCAACGACCTCGGCCCGGTGGAAACCAATGCGCATCTTCTGCGTTATGACAGCGTTCATGGCCGTTTCCCCAAGGAAGTAAAGGTTGCAGGCGATACCATTGACGTCGGCTACGGCCCGATCAAGGTTCATGCCGTCCGCAACCCGGCTGAACTGCCGTGGAAGGAAGAAGGCGTCGACATCGCTCTGGAATGCACCGGCATCTTCACCTCGCGCGACAAGGCAGCGCTTCATCTTGAAGCCGGTGCGAAGCGCGTCATCGTTTCGGCGCCTGCCGACGGTGCTGACCTGACCGTTGTTTATGGCGTCAACCACGACAAGCTGACCAAGGACCATCAGGTCATTTCGAACGCTTCGTGCACCACCAACTGCCTTGCGCCAGTGGCTCAGGTTCTTAACGATGTTATCGGCATCGAAAAGGGCTTCATGACCACGATTCATTCCTACACGGGCGACCAGCCGACGCTGGACACCATGCACAAGGATTTGTACCGCGCTCGCGCAGCAGCACTTTCCATGATTCCGACCTCGACGGGTGCTGCCAAGGCTGTCGGCCTCGTTCTGCCGGAACTGAAGGGCAAGCTCGACGGCGTCGCCATCCGCGTGCCGACCCCGAACGTCTCGGTCGTCGATCTGACCTTCATCGCCAAGCGCGAAACGACTGTTGAAGAAGTCAACAACGCGATCCGCGAAGCTGCCAATGGCCGCCTGAAGGGCGTCCTCGGCTACACCGATGAGCCACTTGTCTCGCACGACTTCAACCACGACTCCCATTCCTCGGTCTTCCACACGGATCAGACCAAGGTCATGGAAGGCACCATGGTGCGCATCCTGTCATGGTACGACAATGAGTGGGGCTTCTCCAGCCGCATGGGCGACACCGCTGTCGCCTTCGGTAAGTTGATCTAAGCCTCCGGCCATGTTTCGCGCCCTTCTCCCCACCGTTGCGCGCTGGCGTCCGCTGGAAGAAGAAGGGCTCGAACATCTCAGTATCGGACCCACTGGCCGCTCGATCCACGCCGAAAGCGTGGTGATCGGAGAACGCAGCGGAAATCCTTATGGTGCGCGCTACAGCATCGCCTGCAACAGCGCCTGGCATGTGCTCCATTTCCTGATCGAAACCACATCCGGCCACCGGCTGGAGCTTGTTTCCGACGGCGAAGGCCGCTGGAACACGATGGCGGGCGATGCATTGCCCCAGTTCGACGGTTGCATCGATATCGATCTGGCGGGAACGCCCTTCACCAACACCCTGCCCATCCGCCGCCTTGGCCTTACGCCGGAAAGCGGCACCGTTCAGCTCGACATGCTTTACGTGCCGTTCGATAATTTTCGTCCGTTGCGCGACCAGCAGCGTTATACCTGTATCGAAGAAGGCAGACGCTACCGCTACGAAGCGGCGGACCGTTCCTTCACCGCCGAATTGCCCGTCGACGAGGACGGGCTTGTCACCGACTATCCAACCCTTTTCCGGCGCCTACCTGTTTGAGCAATCCCTGCTCCACCGGCCCCTGAAAGACAGTTCTGGGAGAACGATCATGAGTTTCCGCACTCTCGACGATGCCGACGTCAAGTCCAAGCGCGTACTGGTCCGCGTCGACCTCAACGTGCCGATGGCGAACGGTGAAGTCACTGACCTGACCCGTATCGAACGCATCGTCCCGACCATTGCCGAACTTTCCAAGAAAGGCGCGAAGGTCATTCTGCTCGCTCATTTCGGTCGCCCCAAAGGCGCTGCTTCCGACGAAAATTCGCTGAAGCATGTCGTGAAGCCGCTCGCCAAGGTGATCGGCCATGGCGTTCATTTTGCCGAAGACTGCATCGGCGACAAAGCCAAGGCCGCCGTGGATGCACTCAAGGACGGCGACGTCCTGCTTCTGGAAAACACCCGCTTCCACAAGGGCGAGGAAAAGAACGATCCTGAATTCGTCGCGGCTCTGGCAGCCAATGGCGATCTTTACGTAAACGACGCCTTTTCCGCCGCTCACCGCGCCCATGCCTCGACGGAAGGCCTCGCACACGTCCTGCCCGCCTATGCTGGCCGCGCCATGCAGGCTGAACTTGAAGCACTGGAAAAGGGCCTCGGCGATCCGGCTCGCCCGGTGGTGGCCATCGTCGGCGGTGCCAAGGTTTCGACCAAGCTCGACCTCTTGTCGAACCTGATCGAAAAGGTCGATGCGCTCGTCATCGGTGGCGGCATGGCCAATACATTTCTGGCTGCACAGGGACACGATGTCGGCAAATCGCTCTGCGAACACGACCTCGCCCATACGGCGCGTGAAATCATGGCCAAGGCCGAAACCACCAAATGCGCCATCATCCTGCCCGTCGATGCGGTTGTGGGCTGGCACTTTGCCGCCGATACGCCAAACAAGACCTATGGTGTTGATGCCGTACCAAGCGACGGCATGATCCTCGACGCAGGCGCGCTGTCGACTGACCTTATCGCTTCGGCCATCGACGATGCGGCAACGCTCGTCTGGAATGGCCCGCTCGGTGCTTTCGAACTGCGTCCGTTCGACACTGCCACGGTCAAGACCGCAAAGCATGTCGCAGCCCGCACCAAGGCAGGCAAGCTGGTTTCGGTCGGCGGCGGCGGCGATACAGTCGCTGCGCTCAATCATGCCGGCGTTGCCGACGACTTCACCTACATCTCGACCGCAGGCGGTGCTTTCCTCGAATGGATGGAAGGCAAGCCCCTTCCCGGCGTCGATGTATTGAAGAAGTAGAGCACTTCCTGCAAAAATGCGAAGCGGTTTTACGCAGGACAATGCGTGAGAACAAATGAAAAGGCCCCGGTTTTGAACTGACCCCCGAAAGTTGGACACCCAACTTCGGGGGTTTTGCATGTCGAAATACAGCAGCACGTTCAAGCAGGAGATCGTCGCGTACTACGGCGACGGCGGGCACAGCTACCGAGAGGTAGGTCTTCGTTTCGGGCTCGACTATTCCATGGTCCGCCGGTGGGTCGCCAGTCACGCGGCACATGGCGTGGCTGGCTTATCTCGCAAGCACAGCCATTATGATGCACAGTTCAGGCTGTCGGTCCTTGAGCGGATGTGGAAGGATGGATTGTCCCGTCGGCAGGTGGCTGCGCTTTTTAATATTCGCAGCGCAGCTTGCGTGTCAGTCTGGGAGGATCGATATGAGCGCGGCGGCCTTGAGGCCTTGGCTCCGCGCCGAAAAGGGAGGCCGCGATCTATGCCGAAGCCACCTGTCGCCGCACCGCCGAGCCTGGTTGCCGACGGGGATGGATTGCCAAGTGATGAAGCCAGGACCCGCGAGGAATTGCTGGCAGAACTGGCCTATCTGCGCATGGAGAACGACTATCTAAAAAAACTGGAGGCCTTAACGCAGGCGCGTCAAACGCCGAACGGGCGCAAGCCGTCCAGGCGTTAAGGCCGCTCCATCCGCTTGAAGGGCTGCTTGCGCTTTCGGGTCTGGCGCGCAGCACGTTCTATTATCAGCTCAAGGTGCTGTCGTCAGGCGACCGGCATGAGGCCTTGAAATCGACGATCCGCTCCATCTTCGATGAGCACAAGGGCCGCTACGGCTATCGCCGGGTGACGGCGGCGATCCGTGGGCGTGGGGACGCAGTCAATCACAAGACCGTCCAGCGGCTGATGGTCGAGATGGGGCTGAAGTCTCTGGTTCGACCCAAGAAGTACCGTTCCTACAAGGGTGGGGCTGGCC
The DNA here is from genome assembly GCF_002975205.1 of Ochrobactrum vermis. Taxonomy (NCBI): domain Bacteria; kingdom Pseudomonadati; phylum Pseudomonadota; class Alphaproteobacteria; order Hyphomicrobiales; family Brucellaceae; genus Ochrobactrum; species Ochrobactrum vermis. The sequence goes on from NZ_PCOC01000001.1 coordinate 2,325,428, forward strand.
GTGTGGCACCCGATCTACTGCAACGTCAGTTCTCGGCCAGACGGATGCATCAGAAGTGGGTCACAGATGTCACCGAGTTCAATGTCGCCGGGGAGAAGCTGTTCCTGTCACCCATCATGGACCTTCACAACGGCGAGATCATCGCCTTCGAGACAGCCAGACGACCCGTCTTCAAGCTGGTCAAGGACATGCTCGGCAGGGCATTGAGCCTGCTCGATGACGAGAACAGGCCAATCCTGCATTCCGATCAGGGTTGGCAGTATCAGACGCCAGAATGGCGCCGGATGCTCGAAAGCAGCAATATCGCAGCAAGCATGTCACGCAAGGGAAACTGCCTCGACAATGCCGCCATGGAAAGCTTCTTCGCGACGCTCAAGTCCGAGTTCTTCTATCCCAACCGCTTCGACAGCATTGACAGTCTGCGCGATGGCGTTGAGGACTACATTCACTACTACAACAACGATCGCATTCGCATGAAACTAAAAGGGCTGAGCCCTGTGCAATACAGGACCCAGCCCTTAAATAATCCCAGCCTATGAACCGTCCAACTTTATGGGGTCAGTCCATTTCCGGGGCCTTTTCTTCATACTTTCGGCGTCAGCTTTAGGAGACGCCCCGGATTGTCATCCTCGATCAGCCAGATCGCGCCATCAGGCCCGATAGCCACATCGCGGATACGGTTTTCCATTTCGAAGCGCTCGGCTTCGTCCGCCTTGCCGTCCTTGTCGATCACGACGCGCACCAGCGACATGACAGAAAGTCCTCCGATCAAGGCCGAGCCACGCCATTCGGGGAACATGTCCCCCTCGTAAAACGCAAGCCCGGCCGGAGCGATGACCGGCGTCCAATACACCAATGGCGGCTCGAATTCCGGGCGGGTGCTATGACGCGGGATCGGCCTGCCGCTATAATTGTCGCCATTGGAGACGACGGGCCAGCCATAATTGAGACCGGGCTTGATGAGATTGAACTCGTCGCCGCCACGCGGTCCCATCTCATGTTCCCAGAGCCTTCCATCGGGACCGAAGGCCAGTCCGTAGGGATTGCGATGGCCGGTCGACCAGGTCAATGCCCGCACACCTTCCGCATCCGCATGCGGATTATCCTTCGGCACGGAACCATCGAGATTCATGCGGAGAATTTTCCCCATCGGCACTGCATCGTCCTGTGCGGTTGCAGGCTGCATACGATCGCCGACAGAGAAGAACAGATGCTTGCCGTCCGGCGCAAATGCAATGATGCCACCCGGCTGCCCACCGCGAGCCGCCGCATCCTGCTTCCAGATTGTGATCCTGTCCTTCAGTGCTGCCTTGCCGTCACCCTCATCCAGCACAGCGCGCGCCAGAACGACGCTGCTGCCATTCTTGGCTGGTTCGTTATAGGAGAAAAAGACTGCCTTGCTCTTTTCGAAGTCTGGAGCAGGCGCAATATCAAGAAGACCGTTCTGGCCACCAAAGGCTACTTCCGGCACACCATCGACAGCAGTTTTGTCACCCGATTGTGTGACGATGAAAATCTTGCCGCCCTTCTCCGTCAATAGAAGTCTGCCATCGGGCAGAAAAGCGATCGCCCAGGGCGTATCGAATTCGGCAACCGGCGTTGCCGTAAACGGAGCATTTGCTTCGGCCTGCCTGCCACCGGCATTGATGCTCTCAGCCGAAGCATTCAGTATCGGCAGAGCAACCATTGATAAAGCCAGAACGAACGGCAGGCTCAAAAGGGCGCGTCGCATATCTCCTCCTCAAATCTGGACAACGGAAAGCAGGTGGAGTTTCCTCACTGGTTTCTTACATGGGGTTTGAGGCCCCGATATCAAAACAAGCTTCGGCAAAAACTTTCATTCACCAGTCCGCAATCTTTAAGAAAACTTGCCTTGCCTAAACCGTTTGAAAAATATTTCAAACGTTTCAACGACTTGCGCTCGCCACAGTTTTACCCAACACTCCCGAAATCTCTGACAGAAGGAGCATTGCGAATGACCGAACGTCTTGAAGATATTGCGATCGCCCTGGTGAAAACGGGCAAAGGCATTCTCGCCGCCGACGAAAGCTCGGGCACCATCAAGAAGCGCTTTGACTCGATCCCCCTCGCCTCGACGGAGGAAACGCGCCGCGACTATCGCGAAATGCTGTTCCGCTCGGACGAAGCGATGAAGAACTATATTTCGGGCGTCATTCTCTATGATGAAACCATAAGGCAAAAGGCCAAGGACGGCACACCGCTTGTCGAAATCATCCGCAAGGCGGGATCAATTCCGGGCATCAAGGTCGATGCGGGCGCGAAGCCGCTGGCAGGCTTCGAAGGTGAAACCGTCACAGAGGGGCTGGACGGTCTGCGCGAGCGGCTCAGCGACTATTACGCGCTTGGTGCACGTTTCGCCAAATGGCGCGCTGTGATCTCGATTTCCGACGACCTGCCCACATGGGGCTCGGTAAAACAGAATGCCCAGACTCTCGCACGCTATGCCGCCCTTTGTCAGGAAGCGAACATCGTCCCCATCGTCGAACCTGAAGTGCTGATGGATGGCAAGCCGGGCGATCACACCATCGACCGTTGTTACGAAGTGACGGAATGGGTTCTGAAAACGGTTTTTACCGAACTCTACGATGCCCGTGTCAGACTGGAAGGTATGATCCTGAAGCCGAACATGGTCATCGACGGCAAGAATGCCCGCAAGGCTTCCGTCGAAGAAGTGGCAGAGAAAACCGTGCGCTGCTTCCGCAACACGGTTCCGGCAGCGGTGCCCGGCATCGCCTTCCTTTCCGGTGGTCAGACCGGCGAGGAAGCGACAGCCCATCTTTCCGCGATGAATGCGGGTTTCGATATGCCATGGAAAATGACTTTCTCCTACGGCCGCGCCCTGCAAGCGGCAGCGCTGGAAGCCTGGAGCGGCAAGGATGAAAATATCGCTGCCGGTCAGAGGGCCTTCGCGCATCGGGCAAAGATGAACAGTCTTGCCGCTACCGGCGGCTGGAAAAAAGATCTCGAAAAGGCAGCCTGACTTTCCTTGAAAACAAGAGCCCGGCCATTTCAGCCGGGCTTTTCGTCAGCCTTCGTGCAGGTGAAATCCTACCGCAAGTGCCATGATCAATATGGCGATGACTGCGATCTTCCAGAAATCACCGCGCCGCTTCAAGCCCGGCAAGCCAAGTGGTTTGATGATGTGCAGTCCCATCAGGAGAACAAGCAGCACAGGCAGGATTTTGGTCACAACTCACCTCTCTGCCTCCTTGTGACGCAGACGGGCCATCGCTGCAAGACGGCTGCACCAGACAAAGCCATTTACACGGTCGTTTTTGGCAAAGCTCGATCTTCATCTTAAGTTTCATGGACGGGTCGCCATCCAGCGGCGTAAACTGCATGTGGAGGTGATGGGACGCGCATGGAGGAGATGGATCGGAACAGGTCGATCTTGCGCTTTCGTCAGCAGACTAATCAGCAGGCGACAACTGCCCGACCGGGTGGCGTTGCGCGTGCTTGTGGGAGGAAGAGCATGACTTCGAAATATGCCGAAACCTATGCCGCATGGCAGACCGATCCTGAACGCTTCTGGGCTGAAGCAGCGCAGGCAATCGACTGGTTCAAGCCATGGGACCAGGTTTTTGCGAGCGACGAAGGCGTCTATGGACGCTGGTTCAAGGGTGCGCAGTGCAATACCTGCTATAACGCGCTCGACCGCCATGTCGCCAATGGACGTGGTGAACAGGTTGCGCTCATCTATGAGAGCCCCGTCACCGGCAGCGTGCGTAAATTTACCTATCGCGAACTGCTGGAAGAAGTTGAGGCGCTCTCCGCCGTCATGCTCGACAACGGTGTGTCGAAGGGCGACCGCGTTCTCATCTATATGCCGATGGTCCCGGAAGCAGCCGTCGCCATGCTGGCATCGGCCCGTATCGGTGCCGTCCATTCTGTCGTCTTCGGCGGATTTGCCGCCAATGAGCTTGCCACCCGCATTGACGACGCCAAGCCTGTAATGATCATCGCCGGTTCCTGCGGCATTGAGCCAACCCGTGTCGTGCCCTATCAGGCCATGCTCGACAAGGCCATTGCGCTTGCGAGCCACAAGGTCAGAAATTGCATCATATTGCAGCGCGAACAGCACCCGCACGAGCCGGTGGCGGGACGTGACATTGACTATCGCGAGGCTGTCGAAGCGGCGCGTGGTCGTCACATCCCATGCACGCCGGTCGATGCAACCGATCCGCTATATGTGCTTTACACGTCAGGCACGACCGGCGAACCGAAAGGTGTCGTGCGCGACAATGGCGGACACATGGTAGCGCTCGCATGGTCAATGAAAAACGTCTTTGGCGTGGAGCCCGGACAAGTATGGTGGGCCGCATCCGATGTGGGTTGGGTGGTTGGCCATTCCTATATTGTTTATGCGCCCCTGATACATGGCGCGACCAGTATCCTGTTCGAAGGCAAGCCGGTCGGCACGCCAGATGCGGGCATCTACTGGCGCATTATCGCCGAGCATGGTGTGGAAGTGATGTTCACGGCACCGACAGCACTGCGCGCCATCAAGAAAGACGACGCGGACGGTAATTTCGTGCGCCGCTACGACTTGTCGAAGTTCCGCGCGCTCTATCTGGCCGGTGAACGCGCCGATCCGGATACGATCCACTGGGCGGAAAATCTGCTGGGCTGCCCAGTGATCGACCACTGGTGGCAGACAGAGAGCGGCTGGCCCATGGTCGCCAATCCGCTCGGCCTTGGCCTTCTTGAAACCAGATATGGCTCGCCCGCCGTCTGTCTTCCGGGTTACGATATCCGCGTACTGGATGACGAGGGCCATGAACTCGAACGCGGCCAGCTCGGCAATATTCTCATCAAGCTACCACTGCCGCCCGGCTGTCTGCCGACACTCTGGAACGCGGACGAGCGTTTCCGCAAAGCCTATCTGAACGAATTTCCCGGCTACTATAAAACCGCCGATGCGGGCTATATGGATGAGGACGGCTATCTCTACATCATGAGCCGCACCGACGACATCATCAATGTCGCCGGGCACCGCCTGTCAACGGGTGCAATGGAGGAGGTGCTTTCCAGCCATCCCGACGTGGCGGAATGTGCAGTGCTTGGCATTTCGGACCCTGTTAAAGGTCAGGTGCCATGCGGTTTCCTCGTGCTGAAATCCAATATCGACCGTGACCCGCAAGAGGTCGAAAAGGAATGCGTCAGCATGGTGCGTGACGTCATCGGACCGGTTGCAGCCTTCCGGCTGGCGCTGGCCGTAAAGCGCTTGCCCAAGACAAGATCGGGCAAAATTCTGCGCTCAACCATCCAGAAGATTGCCGACGGCGAAGAATGGAAGATGCCCGCCACAATCGACGATCCGGCGATTCTGGACGAAATCAGCATCGTTCTGCGCGAGCGTCACACCGGCCTCGCCTTCGCCTGACCGGGAGTTCCGTCGCTATTGACCGGCGGTTTCCGCCGGTCCACTCTCCATGCAAATTGGAGATCGACCATGCAATTAGAAGGCAAGGTGGCAATCGTCACCGGCGCTGCCCGCGGTATTGGCTATGCCATAGCAAAACGTTTCCTGATGGACGGTGCAAGCGTCGTGCTGTCCGACATCGACAATGCTGCAGCCATGCGCGCAGCCAAGGATCTGGAACAGTTCGGCCCGGTGCGCCACATGGCAGCGGATGTGGGCGACAAGCTCGATATTCATAATCTCCTGACTTTTACCGTCACCAATGTCGGAGAGATCGACATCCTCGTCAACAATGCCGGTGTTGTGCATCAGGCAGATTTTCTCGACCTGAAAGAAGAAGATTTCGACCGCGTTATGCGGGTCAATCTCAAAGGTGCTTTTCTGTGTGGGCAAGCCGTGGCCAAACGCATGGTGGAACGGGTCGAATCGGGCGGCGATCCAGGCACGATCATCAACATGTCGTCAATCAACGCGATCTTTGGTCTGCCGGAGCAGCTCGCCTATTCCGTTTCCAAAGGCGGATTGAACCAACTGACGCGCACCATGGCAGTAGCACTCGCCCGCTGGGGGATTCGCGTCAACGCCATCGGTCCCGGTTCCATCGAGACCGACATGCTTTCCGCCGTGAACACCGACGCCAATGCACGCAACACGATTCTGTCCAGAACCCCGCTCGGTCGCATAGGCCAAGCCTCTGAAATTGCTTCGATAGCGTCATTTCTGGCGTCCCGGGATGCAAGCTATGTGACAGGACAAACCATCTATGCTGATGGCGGGCGCCTTCCCCTCAGCTATACGGCAGCGCCGCGTTACAAGGCGTGACGTTGCGGCCCGGCTATATTAGGAAGATAATGAAATAGGACTTCCCTCCTGACAGATAGCTGTCAGGAGGGGTGTGCGATACTGCGTATCCAAGGATGAGGGAGATTTCACCATGGCACTCGCAATCGCACCACTGATCGCAGTTTTGAAGGAATACAGGCGCAGGCAGGACGAGCGCCGCCGGTTTATCCGCACACAGCGCGCCATCGACGGTCTGCCAAACGATCTGCGCAAGGATTTGGGCTGGCCGGATCGCTATCTGGAACAGCGCAACACCAAGTACTGTAACGGAGAATAGAACGGAATGCGCCGTGCAGACCGCCTTTTCCAGATTGTTCAGCACCTGCGCGGTGGCAGGCTTGTCACCGCGCGTCAGCTAGCCGAACGGCTGGAAGTCTCCGAACGCACCATCTATCGTGACATTTCCGATCTGCAGTCGACAGGCGTCCCCATCGATGGCGAAGCTGGTGTCGGCTATATTCTGCGGCAAGGTTTCGAACTCCCGCCGCTCATGTTCACACGCGATGAAATTGTCGCTCTTGTCGCCGGGGCTCGCCTCATCCGCGCCTGGGGCGGCGTTTCCATGGCGCGTGGCGCGGAAGAGGCTCTGGTCAAGATCGAAGCCGTTCTGCCCAAGGAAGAACGCGCCCGCATCACCAGCACCCAGATTCATGCGCCCACGGCCCGCATCAGCATGGACGAACGCCGCATCATCGACGCGGTGGAACGCGCCGTCGATCAGGGCAATGTCCTCAATATCCGCTATCGCGATCTGGAAGCGCGCGAAAGCGAGCGTGATATTCGTCCGCTCGGCCTGTGGTTCTGGGGCAAGGTCTGGACGGTTATCGGCTGGTGCGAATTGCGCAACGCGTTCCGCACGTTCCGCACCGACCGTATCGTCGAGGCGAGTGATGCAGGTCGCCTCTTCCGGGCTGAACGTGGAAAGACGCTCTCCGATTTCTATCGTCTCATGGAATTGAGCGAATACAACGCCTTCAAAGACTGACTATTGCGGCAATACTCCCAAGACGACCGCATGAGCCGGTCCGGCAGTCTGCTTATGCAGACATGTCGGGCTGGCTCTCTTTTTCAGTCATGATGGTGATCAGCCGATCGATGACATATTGCAGCCCGCGATCTTCCTGGCGCCGCCGATGCCAGGCGATATGCAAGGGGAAGCCCGCAATGGAGATGGGAGGCGTGAAAGCAACGAGAGCGGACATCTCTGCCGGCAGACAGCGCGATGGCAGCATGGCAATCATATCGGTGCACGCCAGCAATTCAGGCACCATGCCGAAGTTCGGGACAACCACGCCAACACGACGGCTCAATCCCCGCTCCGCCAGAGCGACGTCGACGGGGCTGCTGTTGTCTCCGCGTCCTGAAACAAGAATATGCGGATGATCGAGCCAACTCTCCAGCGAAAATGCCGTTGCTGCCCGGTGGTCTCGGCGCATGGCTATCATGTAATTTTCTTTCAGTAACAGTCTGCGCTGAAGCTCGTCATCGGCATCAGGGAAGACGGAAAGCGCGAGATCGCTTTCTCCTGTCACCAGCGCCTCACGCGCCGCAACAGGTCCGTGCCAGGGCTGGATGATGATGTCGATCCCCGGCGCGGTGTCTGCGATCTCCTTCAACAGGGGCTTTATGACGAAGATGGCCGGGTAATCCGCCATGCATATGCGTATCGTCTGCCGCAGCGATGCAAGAGGCACTTCGGGCGGCTCAACTAGATCGACCACACCTACGAGAATTGTTTTTAGCGGAGCTCGCAATGTTTCCGCTTTCGGTGTGCGTCTCATCATGCCGTGCCCGCGTTCCAGAAGCTGGTCGCTGAACAACGCACGGCAGCGCTGCAAAGCGTTCGATACGGCTGGCTGCGTCAGGTTGAGCCGATCAGCGGCCCTGCTCACATGCGCCTCATCCAGAAGGGCATCCAGAATGACCAGAAGATTCAGATCGAGGCCACGTAAATTCATGAAAACTATAATACAATATATCAATAATAAATTGGAGTAATTTAATTACTCACTGCATCATCCTTCCAACCAAGAAGGAGACGATGATGTCCAAGACCCTGATCCTGCTTTTTCACCCCAACCTGACGCGATCCCGAGCTAATACAGCACTTGCCGCGGCAGCAGCAAAATTGCCGGGCGTCGAGATTATCAATATGCAGGCCGCCTATCCGGAAGGGATCGACTTTTTCGAGGATGGAGAGCAAGAGGCGCAGCGCCTTTTGTCTGCAGATCGCATCATCCTGCAATTTCCGGTTCAATGGTATTCCACGCCCCCGCTTCTGAAGGCATGGCAGGATGCCGTCCTGACCCGCATGTTTTACGTAACTTACGAGCAGGAGGGACGAAAGCTAGAAGGTACGCCGCTTATGATCGCTGTGACGGCAGGAAATGTTCCCGAGGCCTATCGCGAAGGCGGGCGTAACATGTTTCCAATGATCGATTTGTTTGCACCACTACGCGCAACAGCGAACCGCTGCGGGCTTGGCTGGACCGACCCGTTCGTGCTCTACGCCGCCGACAAGCTTTCAACCGAAGCGCTCGACGATGCGGCCTGCCGCTATGCGGATATTCTGAAAGAATGGATAGCCGCGACACCCGCTCTTGGAAGCGAGGCTGCAGCCTGATTCAACAGAAAAAGCCCGGCCGATGAAGCCGGGCTTTTGGGCATTTCGGTAAGGTGACGTCGCTTTCGACTATTCGTCTTCGTCTTCGTCCGGCGTCGAGCTCTTCAGCGAAGAGAGCTTGGCGAATACCTTGTCCGCATCGAGTTCTTCTTCTGCAGGCTGCTCGTCGCGATAGTCGAAATTCTCTGTCGCAGAAGCTGGCAGCAAGGTGCTATCCGATTCCGGTGTGGCCGGACGGTTGCGGGAGGCGCGTTCGACTTCGATGTCGAGATCGATCTGCGAGCAGAGGCCGAGCGTAACCGGGTCCATCGCCGTCAGATTTGCCGAGTTCCAGTGCGAGCGGTTGCGAATCTGCTCGATGGTCGATTTGGTCGTGCCGATCAGGCGCGAGACCTGCGCATCCTTCAGTTCCGGATGATTGCGAACCAGCCAGAGAATCGCATTCGGGCGATCCTGACGCTTTGAAAGCGGCGTGTAACGCGGGCCCTTGCGCTTGGCTTCTGGAACACGAACCTTCGGTTCGGAAAGCTTCAGGCGATAATACGGATCCTTTTCGCCCTTCGCGATCTCTTCGCGTGAAATCTGACCTGTAATGACCGGGTCAAGGCCCTTGATGCCCTGCGAAGCTTCACCGTCGGCAATAGCCTTCACTTCCAGCGGGTGCAGCTTGCAGAAAGCGGCAATCTGATCAAACGACAGAGCCGTATTATCGACAAGCCAAACGGCCGTTGCCTTCGGCATAAGAAGCTGGGTGGCCATTAGATATAATCCTTCTGTTCGTCCGCTCCGGTGGCGCGGGACGTGGGCAAAACCACAATTTCCGGGAAATCACGGCCTATATATCGTTTTTTTTTCACCAGAGCAAGAATGGCGCTAAAGCTTAAGCGATATCGAGCACGATCTTGCCAATATGCCTTCCCTCTTCCATGCGTTCATGAGCGCGCCAGGCATCTTTCAGCGAAAAAATCATGTCCATTACTGGCGCAACGCGACGCTGCGCCAGAAGCGGCCAGACTTTTGCCTCCAGTTCCCGCGCGATGCCAGCCTTGAAGTCAACTGGCCGCGGGCGCAGCGTGGAGCCAGTATGGGTCAGGCGCTTGGTCATTAAGATAGCGAAATTGGCCGTGGCCTTCGCACCATTGAGAAAAGCGATTTGTACGATGCGACCATCCTCGGCAGCGGCCTTGTAATTGCGGTCGACATAATCGCCACCGACCATATCGAGAATCACATTGGCGCCTTTGCCCTTGGTCACTTCCTTTACGACCTCGACAAAATCCTCGTCCCGATAGTTGATCGCGCGGTCAGCCCCGAGTTTCACACAGGCTTCGCACTTTTCCTTCGAACCCGCAGTTGCAATGACCGTCGCGCCGAACGCCTTGGCCAGTTGGATAGCCGTCGTGCCGATACCGGACGAGCCGCCGTGAACCAGAAAAATCTCGCCCTTTTTCAGCCCGCCGCGCTCGAACACATTGTGCCAGACGGTGAAGAACGTTTCCGGGATCGCTGCCGCTTCGATATATCCATAGCCGGAAGGTAACGGCAGCGCGTTGGTTTCATGCACGACCGCATATTCGGCATAGCCGCCGCCAGCCAGCAGCGCGACGACCTGGTCACCGGTCTTGAAACGCTTCACGCCACTGCCGACGGCAACGATATCACCGGCAATTTCCAGCCCCGGAATATCCGACGCACCGGGTGGCGGCGCATATTGGCCCTGTCGCTGCAAAACATCCGGTCGGTTGACCCCGGCAGCACGCACCCGCACCAGAATTTCACCTTCCTTCGGGTCCGGCACCGATCGCTGAACGGGGCGAAGCATATGGGCTCCACCTGGCTCGGAGATTTCAATAGCGGTCATCTGGGAAGGCAAGTCGGCCATCATATTCAAAACTCCATTCAGATTTCTTGCCCTACGCATCGTCGCAGAAATGCCTCAAGACGGATGCAAGACGTCACGTTAGGGAAATCGTCATCGATTTCCCCAAATATATATGCGAAGATTCAAGGTGTTAAATCTTTTCTGAGCCATCATTGACCACGGAGGACGGCTATGAGCGGTTTTGATGAGGATGTGGTGAAGCCCCGCAACAGCGTGGCACTAAGCGAAGAAGAACTGTCGCTGCTTTCGGTCACCGAGATCGACCAGCGCATTGCCTTCCTGCAATCCGAGATAGAGCGGCTGAAAGCCGAACGCCTCAAAAAAGGCGACAGCCGCGCTGCGGCGGAAGCATTGTTTCGATAGGGATGGAGGCGCCCGCGAAGATGGATACCAGAGCAAAAGAGCTGGAACCATTTGCGGACGAAACGTTTAGGAACAATAGTCATTGATCGCAACGACCACTCATAAGCCTGCGTACTGACGGTCCAGTTTCAGATTTCGGGAATAGAATTTTGCGCATTTACATTCAGGTTCTGGCCCTTCTCTGCGGCACAGCCTTTCTCCTCATCGCTTCGGGCCTTCATGGTCTTCTGTTGCCATTGCGCGGTGGTGCGGAAGGCTTTTCGGTCGCATCGCTCGGCATGCTCGGCACGACATGGGCAGGCGGCTTCGTTGCGGGCTGTCTGTTTGCGCCGCGCCTTGTGCGTCGCGTTGGACATGTGAGAGCGTTCGGCTGCTTTGCCGCATCGGCTGCGATCATCGCCCTGCTTTCCGGCATCTACGTGGACGCAACGATCTGGGTGATCCTGCGCGCCTTTACCGGTTTTTCCATGGCCGGCGCTTTCATGGTTATCGAAAGCTGGCTGAATGAACGTGCGACCAACGAATCGCGCGGCAAGATTTTCGGCATGTACATGATGGTCAATTATGGGGCGACCATGTCCGGCCAGATGCTGGTCGCAGCCGGAGACGTGCACTCCGATCATCTGTTCATGATCAGCGGTATCTTCTTCTGCCTGGCTCTCATTCCGACCGCAATCTCTACGGCTGTCAGCCCCAAGCCGCTGACCGAAGTGCAGCTCGATCTCAAGGCGCTCTATAATAACTCACCAGCCGCCTTTGTGGGCTGTATCCTGATCGGTATCGCCAACGGCGCCTGGGGTACGCTCGGAGCCGTCTTCGGCGCGAAATCCGGTATTTCAACCACTGAGATCGCGTTGATGGTCAGTGTCACCATCGCAGCGGGTGCCTTGATGCAGATTCCGATCGGGCGCATTTCCGATCTGGTCGACCGGCGTTTCGTACTGGCAAGCGTAGCGGCGCTGGCGGCACTGGTCGGCCTTATCGCCTTTCTCATCGCTCCGTCCAGCGGGCCTGTCATCATTACAATGACCGGTTGCTATGGCGCGCTTGCCTATGCGCTCTATCCCGTTGCCGTCGCTCACGCAAACGATCATGCGACGTCGGAAAGCTTTGTGAAAGTATCGAGCGGACTTCTGCTGCTTTACGGCTTTGGCACGATGCTTGGACCATTGCTGGCGGCTGCGGCCATGGATATTTTCTGGCCGTCCGGTCTCTTCGCCATCACCATGCTCGCGCATATTTCCATCACCGGCTATGCACTCTTCCGTTCCCGCAAGCGCGCTTCCGTTCCGAAAGAAGAGAAAGACCAGTTCAAGAGCATGCCTTCTGAACGCGGTGCGACACCGGAAGCGCTAAACCTTGATCCAAGAGCTGAAACGGAAAACTGAGCTGCACAGAAAACAGCAGCGCGATGAAATTTAAAAAATTAAATCAATATGTTCGGCGGCTGTTGCACAGCCGCCAATACTGCATTTTGGCGTCTTCACCATGACCGGAAGAGCCATGCCTCTGGCACAACAGCCTATCCACGACAAAGCACCGGGTTCAAGAGAACCTTCAATGGCCGATGTCGATGGCTTGAGATGCCTCGTCGAACCGCGATGCATAGATTCAAGAGGTTAGAGCGTCCTTTGTGCGTCCATAAGGACGCACGGCGCTCTAAGCGCGGCTTCCCTGTTAGTGACGTGTTACCTGGGATCTCAGTTTTTCAATCTGGTCCTTGAGCATAAGCTTCTTGCGCTTGAGAGATGCAACGTGCAGGTCGTCCATTGCCGGTGACGCTACGGCTTCAGAAATTTCCTGCTCCAGAGCGCCGTGCTTCTTTTCGAGCGTGGCAAGATGGGACTCGATAGCCATCATCAGATCTCCTTTGGTTGATTTCCCTGATTTACGGAACAGCGCGGACCTCGTTTGTCCGTTAGTCCGCTATCCCGCCATTCACCTGCATGAACGTCCGGCACATCTCCTGTATTCCGGGCCAAACACGCAGTCCCGGCTGCCAAGGGTGCGGTATTGTTTGTCGCCTTCGACAGCCGCCGTCCATGACAGAACCATGACAGTTTGGCATGAGTTTGGTGCAAAGTCGATTTTGTCGTGGTAGCATTTTCCTGATACGAAAAATGTGATAAGGGCTTCGCCAGAAACGGGCTGACGCCGCACCTTTTTATGGTTTGGCGCGGCCCGTAAAATTATTCAACAGAACGGGGCACCGCATGTCCGATCAGGAACAGGCCGAAATCAGATTGGCCGTCGCACGACTGAAACAGGAACACGCGGACTTCGATGCTGCCATCAACGCCATGATAGCAGTGGGCTGCGACCAATTGCGCGTCCAGCGCATGAAGAAGAAAAAACTCGCAATCAAGGACAAGCTACAGGAGATGGAAGATCAGGTAATCCCGGACATCATCGCCTGAACGTCCAGAATAATTCATGGCAGAGCCGGGGTTCGCCCGGCTTTATCATTTTAACATCACCCTTAAACGCATATGAAAGAAGCGGAGCAGGAAGACCAATGAGCGTTACTGCCGATGTCGCCATCATCATGGGAAGCCAGTCCGACTGGGAAACCATGCGCCATGCAGCAGACACACTGGAAGCACTCGGCATTTCCTTCGATGCCCGGATTGTTTCCGCGCATCGCACGCCTGATCGGCTCGTTGCCTTTGCCAAAGGCGCCAAGGCGGAAGGCTTCAAGGTTGTCATCGCCGGTGCTGGCGGTGCGGCCCATTTGCCGGGCATGGCCGCAGCCATGACGCCGCTGCCTGTCTTCGGCGTTCCGGTCCAGTCCAAGGCGCTTTCAGGCCAGGATTCGCTCCTCTCCATCGTGCAGATGCCAGCCGGCATTCCTGTCGGCACGCTGGCCATTGGCCGCGCTGGCGCGGTCAATGCCGCCCTTCTCGCCGCAGCCGTTCTGGCGCTTTACGATGAGGCGCTCGCTGGCCGCCTCGACGAGTGGCGCACCGCCCAGACGGAAAGCGTGGCCGAGCGCCCTTCGAAAGAGGCCTAATATGAAAAATTCTGTACTAAAGCCCGGCGAGACCATTGGCATTATCGGCGGCGGCCAGCTTGGCAGAATGCTTGCCATGGCCGCAGCACGTCTCGGCTTTGAAACCGTAATCCTGGAGCCGCAGGCCGATTGCCCGGCAGCACAGGTCGCCAATCGCCAGATCGTCGCTGCCTATGACGATCCCAAAGCGCTTGCAGAACTTGCAGCCGCTTCCGACGTCATTACCTACGAATTCGAGAACGTGCCGGTCAGCGCCGCCGACAGATTGGCCGAAAGCGCTCTGGTCCTGCCGCCACCGGCAGCACTCGAAGTCTCGCAGGATCGTTTTACGGAAAAGCAGTTCCTCAACTCCAGCGATATCGAGACAGCCCCCTGGCGTCTTGTGGACGATGAGGAGACCCTGATCGCGGCTCTGGGTGCGCTCGGCGAGCGCGGTATCCTCAAGACGCGGCGCTTTGGTTATGACGGCAAGGGACAGGTCCGGCTGACATCGCTCGACGAGACCGAAGCCCACAAGGCAATTCTGGCGATCAATCGCGCCCCTGCCATCCTCGAAGGCTTCGTCGATTTCGAGCGCGAAGTCTCGGTGATCGCAGCACGCGATCGTGCCGGCAATGTCGCGATTTTCGATATTGCCGAAAATGTGCACAAGGACGGCATCCTTGCAACCTCGACGGTACCGGCTGCCATTTCCGAGAACACGGCAGAAGCCGCCCGCAAGGCCGCTGCAAAGCTTTTGAATGCGCTTGACTATGTCGGCGTGCTCGGGCTTGAATTCTTCGTCCTGAAGGACGGCACGCTTCTGGCAAACGAGTTTGCCCCGCGCGTCCATAATTCGGGCCACTGGACGGAAGCGGCCTGCGCTGTTTCGCAGTTCGAACAGCACATCCGCGCCGTTGCCGGATTGCCTTTGGGCAACACTGACCGGCATTCGGATTGCGTGATGGAAAACCTGATCGGCGATGATGTCGACAAAGTACCGGCGATTCTCTCCGAAAAGGACGCGGTGCTGCATCTTTACGGTAAAAAGGAAGCACGTCCGGGCCGCAAGATGGGGCATGTGACGCGCATCCACCCTCGTGGGAAATAATGTTCATCGGGAATCCTCTCGATTCCCGATGAATCTTGTACTGCCTGCCAAGAATTTCAGCTCCGGCGCCCTGAATCTGCGGCTCAGGAGTTGACATTTGCCTGAAACCTTGTGTATTTCGGCCAACCCTTCGGGCATCTAACAGTGCCTGTAACCAATTGGCGCCTCGGGCGCCTGTTTTTATGAAGCCCCGCGGCATCTGCACGTCAACGGGCCAACAAGACCGGTGATTGACATGAAGATCAAGAACTCGCTTAAAGCGCTTAAGGCCCGTCATCGCGACTGCCAGCTGGTCCGCCGCAAGGGCCGCGTTTACATCATCAATAAGACTGCCCCGCGCTACAAGGCTCGTCAGGGCTAATCTTATTTCTGATTTTGCATTTGACGTTTCGCTGCGCATGGTAAAATCTATGTGCATGCGGAACGTTTTTGCATGTCTGGTTTCTTGTTCTTTGCTCGCGTCGCTCGGCATGATGATGCCGTCGGCTTATGCTGAAGTGACGCCCGGCAAGGTACCGCTTATTGCACCTCTGACGCCCGTTCAGACCGGCCCCGACAGCGAACAGAAACCTACCCCCGAAAATCCCGCGCCAGCCGCAGCACAGACGCCCGAAGAGCGCCTCGACAAGCTCTTTGCCGATCTTCGCCGCACAACGGACGAGGCCAAGGCGCGGCGTATCGCTTCACAGATCAATACGCTGTGGTCGCAGTCAGGCAGCGCAACAGTCGATCTCCTGATGCAATGGGCCAATGCGGCAATGCTTGAGCGTCGCTATCCTTCGGCGATCGACTTCCTGAACGAGGCGATCGCACTCGACCCGGAATATGCGGAAGCCTGGAATCGCCGCGCTACAGTCTATTTCCTCCAAAAAGACTATGCCCACGCGATGTACGACATCAATCGCACGCTGGAGCTGGAGCCGCGCCATTATGGCGCCCTGACAGGCATGGCGGCCATCTTGCGTCTGCGCGGCCTCAAGGAACAGGCGCTGAGAGCCTATGAGCAGGCACTCCTCGTCTATCCGATGATGCGCGACGCACAGAAAAACTTCAACGATCTTGCCGACGAACTGACGGATACGCGGACTTAGAATCGCTTCGCACCTGTCCGCGAAACATTCTCAAAATTCATAAAGACCAAAACAAAACGCGCCCCGAAGGAGCGCGTTTTTTAGATGCCGTCCGCCAAGACTGGATGAAATTCCGGCTGCGGCGAGTCGAAAATGGTGGAGTTTGAGAACCGGAGCGGAATGTACTTTTGGGTACACGAGCACCGGAAGCGCAAAACAACGCCATTTGCAGGCCGTCACGGCCGGAATATCGCCGGTCTAAATGCCCGACTTTCCGTCCGGACCTATATAGGCGATGCGCAGCATGTTGGTCGCGCCGGGCGTTCCGAATGGGACACCGGCGGTGATGATGACGCGGTCACCCACTTTGCCGAATTCTTCGTGGAAGACGATTTCGCAGGCATGGTTGACCATGTCTTCAAGATCGTGCGCATCGGCAGTGACCACGCAATGCAGGCCCCAGACGAGCGACAGCTTGCGCGCAGTGTCAACCACTGGCGACAGGGCAATGATCGGCGTGCGCGGACGCTCACGGGCGGCACGCAGGCCGGTCGTGCCGGAAGCGGTGTAGGTGACGATGGCCGAAAGCTTCAGCGTTTCTGCGATCTGGCGTGCGGCAAGCGAGATGGCGTCGGCGCCTGTCGGCTCCGGTGCGGCGCGCTGCGCATCGATGATGGTCGAATAGGTCGGTTCCTTTTCCACCTGTTCGGCAATGCGGTTCATGGTGGCAACAGCTTCGACCGGATACTGGCCCGAGGCCGATTCCGCTGAAAGCATGATCGCGTCGGCACCTTCGAACACTGCGGTTGCGACGTCGGACACTTCAGCGCGGGTCGGGACCGGAGCTGTAATCATCGATTCCAGCATCTGCGTCGCCACGACGACCGGCTTGCCAGCACGGCGCGCCTTGCGGGTAATCTGCTTCTGGATACCAGGAACGCTTTCAAGCGGCACTTCAACGCCGAGATCGCCACGCGCGACCATCAATGCGTCGGAAAGCTCGATGATTTCATCGAGGCGCGTCACCGCCTGCGGCTTTTCGATCTTCGACATGATGCCGACCTTGCCGCGCGACACCTTGCGCACCTCGGCCAGATCTTCCGGACGCTGGATGAAGGAAAGTGCAACCCAGTCGATTTCTTCCTTCAGAACAGCATCAAGATCCTTGCGGTCCTTTTCGGTCAGCGCGCCGACGCCGAGCGTCGTGTCCGGCAGGCTGACGCCCTTGCGATCAGAAATCCGCGTTCCGGAAATCACCTTGCAGCGGATCGACTTGCCGTCGCTTGCCTCTGCAACCAGATGCAGCTTGCCATCATCGATCAGCAGACGGTGGCCCGGTTCTACAGCTTCAAGAATTTCAGGATGCGGAAGATAGACGCGGGTGTCGTCGCCGGGCGCTTCATTGTTGTCGAGGGTGAAGGTCTGGCCGGGAACGAGATCAGCCTTACCGTCCTTGAATTTGCCAACGCGCAGCTTCGGGCCCTGGAGATCGGCGAGAATGCCGATCGGGCGGCCCAGTTCCTTTTCCACATTGCGGATGCGCTTGACGAGGGTGCGCATCAGATCATGGTCGGCGTGACTCATATTGATGCGGAACACATCCGCGCCTGCCTCGAACAGCTTGCGGATGACGGCTTCCTCACCCGACGCCGGACCTAGTGTGGCGAGAATCTTGACCTTGCGGTTGCGCTTCATTGACTATTCGTTCCTGTAACAGTGGGGTTTTCTGTCGGCGTTTCATCGGTGAGCTGAACCATCCAGCTCGATTGTTCCCCGGTGTCGTATTCCTGGAAGCCGTTGCGCTGGAAACCGCGCGCGAAGCAATCCTGGACGCCAGTAATACGGAATTCTTTCTCGGCCACGCACATATTGACCTTGCCCTCCCAGCGTCCGCCGCCCTGGGCGTCTTCGGCATAGAGGTAATAATAGCGCGAGGTCAGCGGCCCTTCGATAAGAGTCTTGCAGCTTGATCCGTCGATGTGCCACCAGCCCTCGGTCACCCAGCCGGTCTTGGCTCTGTAGCCGATAGACACACCAACCAGGTTCTGGGTTGCATTGCATACGCGGAAATCCGCACGGGCCTCTATGGATGTCATGCCCAGCGCAGTCATCAGCACACCGGCAAACATAACTAGAGATAGTGGAAGTCGCATACGCAGAACCCCTTCAGCCCGCTATCGGTTTTATCGAACAATTTGTATTGCACAGGGAAATCCCATCTCGGGGAAATCCCATTTCGGGTCGCTCTCTTTTCGGCAGTTTCGCCTTTGATGTCAACGCAATCCCATTGAGAACAGATAGTCTTGACCAAAGAATGATCGTTGCAATCCGGGCTTTCTCATGACAGACCTGAAACAGCTTCCCGCACAACACAGAAATAATCCCCTAATTTAGCCTCGGGATCTCGCCCTATGCTGCTTCAATCCGGACCAACCGCTTCGATGTCATTTTCACCGGTACACAGTGTCGACGGTGATTTCAGCCTCGGCCTGCTCCTGACTGCCGACCACGCAAGACGCGATGTTCCAACCGAATATGGCACGCTTGGTTTGCAGGAAAGTGAATTCGACCGGCATATCGCCTATGATATCGGCGTCGAGAATCTGACACGCAGACTCGCGCGCCATCTGAATGCGCCAGCGGTTCTGGGTGGTTTCTCACGACTTCTTATCGATCCCAATCGGGGCGAAGACGATCCAACGCTTATCATGCAACTATCCGACGGTGCGGTCATTTCCGGTAATTATCCAATGTCGGCAGGTGAACGCGAAGAGCGTCTTGAACGCTTTTATCGCCCCTATCACGACACCGTTGCGCAGGCGAGCGCGCGCGTGGCGGCCGAAAGCGGGGCAGCCCCCTTTATCGTCGCGATCCATTCCTTCACGCCGCGCTGGAAGGACAAGGCGCGGCCCTGGCAGATCGGGCTTCTCTGGGACAAGGACGATCGCGCGGTTGCCCCGCTCCTGTCGCTGCTGCATGCCGAACCGGGCCTCACAGTCGGCGACAACGAACCCTATGACGGCGCGCTCAAGAACGATGCCATGTACCGGCATGCAACAGCAAAAGGTTTTGCCCATGTGCTGATCGAGGTGCGGCAGGATCTGATCGCCGATGACAAGGGGGCGGCTGAATGGGCCAACCGGCTGGCGCCGATGATCTCCCATATCAACACGCTGCCCGACCTCCATACTGTCCAGTATTTTGGCTCACGCGCTGATCGCAGCAAATAACAGAGCCGTCAGGAGAGGCTTTACCCGCTATCCACAGGGCTTGACCCGTCAAATCGGGTCGTGCATCGAAAAAGGCTCTTAATTTTGCCTGCGACTCGCGGGAAAACGGTCCAGACTTTCGATAAGCGGTTTTCACGCGATATGCGTCCGCATCATCATTGACTTTGAATTGGAGAACATCTCGTGAGCGACGACATTACCAGCGAAGCCCAAACGATTGCCGTTGGCCAGTTGCGTGCCTTCATCGAGCGCATCGAACGCCTGGAAGAAGAAAAAAAGACCATCGCTGACGATATCAAGGAAGTTTACGCGGAATTGAAGGGCTCGGGGTTTGACAGCAAGGTCGTGAGGACCATTATTCGTCTGCGTAAAAAAGAAGACCATGAACGTCAGGAAGAAGAAGCCATGCTGCAGCTCTATATGGATGCGCTTGGCATGGGCTGATTTCGGCTCTTTCGGGAGCCTTTCCTCTTCTTCCTGAAATCGAAACCCGGCGGATCGCCCGCGATTCGTATTCAGTGTCTGAATAAAAAGCGTCAGGCCGTAGCGAAAATGGTGTTTTTCGAGAACCGGAGCGCAGTGTACTTCAGTACATGAGCACCGGAAGCGCAAAAAACACTATTTGTAGCCAGGCATGGTGACTTTTGGATCAGACACCCAGAGGAAGGGGATAGGATCCATGAAGTTCAGGAAGCTTGGACGTACCGAACTCAACGTTTCGCCGCTTTGCTTCGGCGGCAATGTATTTGGATGGACGGTCGATGAAGCGACATCATTCTCGCTTCTCGACCGTTTTGTCGATGCGGGATTCAATTTCATCGACACGGCGGATGCCTATTCCGCCTGGGCAAACGGCAATGTCGGCGGCGAATCTGAAACCATCATCGGTAATTGGCTGAAATCCCGCGGCCTGCGCGACAAGGTCGTCATCGCCACCAAGGTCGGCTCTGAAATGGGCCCTGACGAAAAGGGCCTCTCTCCGGCCTATATCCGCAAAGCCGTCGACGCCTCCCTCAAACGGCTGCAGACAGACTATATCGATCTCTATCAATCGCACTGGGACGATCCTGAAACACCGTTCGAAGACACGCTCGGCACTTATAAGGAGCTGATCGATGCGGGCAAAGTGCGCGCCATCGGAGCGTCCAACCTGACGCCGGAGCGCCTCTCCGAAGCATTGGATGTCGCCCGGACCCACAATCTGCCGCGCTATGAAAGCCTGCAGCCGCTTTATAATCTCTATGATCGCGCTGATTTCGAAGACGGTCTGGAGAAAATCTGCCGCGAAAACGAGCTTGGCGTTATTTCCTATTATTCGCTCGCAGCAGGATTTCTGACCGGGAAATATCGTTCCGCTGACGATCTGGGACAAAGCGCGCGTGGAAAATCAGTTGAAAAATATCTGACGGATCGTGGCTCGCGGATCATTGCGGCACTCGATGACGTGGCGCGCAATCTCGATGTCACACCAGCACAGGTCGCAATCGCATGGCTCATAGCACGACCGTCGATCACGGCTCCCATCGCCAGCGCCACGCGTTCGGCCCAGCTCGGCGAACTGATCGCCGCAGCCGAACTGAAACTCAGCGATGATGAAATCGCGTTGCTGAACAAGGCGAGCAGTTAAATTTCGAAGCATCGAAGGGTAACTTTACCCTTCGATTTCCTCTCGCAGCATTTCCAGCTCCAGCCATTCTTCTTCCATGGCGGCATTTTCGGAGCGCTTTTTCTCAAGCAGATCAGCCGTCTTGGCAAAGAGCGTGGGATCCTTGGCATAAAGCTGCGGATCGGCAAGTTTGCCCTCCAGCGTCGTGATTTCCTTCCCGAGAGCGTCCATCTTGCCCGGCAGCGTTTCCAGCGCGAACTTCTGCTTGTAAGAGAGCTTGCGCTTTTCCTCGCGCTTCGGCTGGGAAGCCTCCTCCCCACTGTCATCGCTCTTGCCATCAGTGCGGGCAGTCGCTGTTTTGACGTTGCGGCGTGCCAGCGCCTGTTCCTTGCGCTGCGCCATCATGTCGGCGTAGCCGCCTGCATATTCGAGCCAGCGCCCGTCCCCTTCCGGCGCAATCACCGACGTCACGGTGCGATCCAGAAAATCGCGGTCGTGGCTGACCAGAATGACCGTGCCGGGAAAACCAGCGACCAGCTCCTGCAGCAGATCGAGTGTTTCCATATCGAGATCGTTGGTCGGCTCATCGAGGATAAGCAGGTTGGCGGGCCGCGACAGAACACGGGCCAGCATCAGCCGGGCACGTTCGCCACCGGAGAGCTCGCGAATGGGCGTGCGTGCCTGTTCGGGCTGAAACAGGAAATCCTTCATATAGGAAACGACATGCCGCTGTTCGCCGTTGACGACCAGGCTTTCGCCCCGCCCGTCCGTCAGGTAGTGCGCCAGTGTCTCATCCAGGTTGAGGCTTTCGCGTTTCTGGTCGAGTTCGGCCATTTCGAGATTGACGCCAAGCCGCAAGGTTCCTGAATCCGGTTCAAGCTTGCCAGTCAAAAGCGACAGGAGCGTCGTCTTTCCGGCGCCGTTCGGACCGACGAAACCAATACGATCCCCGCGCTGCACACGTGTCGAGAAATCCTTGACCAGCACGCGGTCGCCATAGGCCTTGCTCAGCCCCTTGGCTTCGATCACCAGCTTGCCGGATTCCTTGGAATCGCTGGCGGTCAGTACAGCCGTTCCCTGCGCCTTGCGATGATTGCGAAAATCAGCACGCATCGAATGCAGTTCGCCGAGACGGCGCATATTGCGCTTGCGGCGGGCGGTAACGCCATAACGCAACCAGTGCTCCTCACGCGCAATCTGGCGCCCGAGCTTGTGATGGTCGCGCTCTTCCTCTTCCAGAACCTTGTCGCGCCATTCCTCGAAATGAGCGAACCCTTGTTCAAGACGCCGCGTAATGCCACGATCCAGCCAGACCGTCGCCCGGCTGACATTCTCCAGAAAGCGACGATCGTGTGAGATCAGCACGATAGCGGAGCGAATCTGGCGCAGCTCGCCTTCCAGCCACTCGATGGTGGTCAGATCCAGATGGTTGGTCGGTTCGTCCAGCAGCAGAACATCAGGCTGCGGCGCGATCACCCGCGCCAGGGCGGCGCGGCGCGCCTCGCCACCGGACAGATGATCCGGCTTTTCCTCACCGGTCAGCCCTAAATGTTCAAGGAGATAGGTGACGCGATGCGGATCGTCGGCGGGCCCCAACCCTGCTTCCACATAAGCGCGCACATTGGCAAAGCCATCCATGTCCGGAACTTGCGGCAAATAGCGAACGGTCGCACCCGGATGCTTGAAAACTTCGCCCGATGTCGCTTCCACCATACCGGCGGCAATCTTCAGAAGCGTGGATTTGCCGGAACCATTGCGCCCGACCAGCGCGATGCGGTCGCCTTCGCTCACCGAAAGGCTGGCATCCTCCAGAAGCGGCGTGCCTCCAAAGGTGAGCTTGATCTGGTCGAGGCGAAGGAGTGGTGGTGCCATGGTTCTCGTCGATAAACAGGATTGAAAATTCCGCCCTGCTTGTCCGCGACAAAAGCCGTTCTGTCAAATGGAACGGCAAGAAAAGACCCGTGAAAAACAAACAGGCCGGGTTTCCCCGACCTGTTCTCCGACTGAATTGCATCAGTCGCTATATTGTTTGCCCAGCTATTACTGGCAAGGTGCTTCGTAGACGCGGCCATACGGATCGCGATAACGGCAATACTGCGTGCCATTGCGCGTCTGGGCTGCACCGAGGAGCGTACCGGCAACACCGCCGATAGCGGCACCGGCAAGAGCGCCACGGCCATTGCCGCCAATTGCGCCACCGGCGAGAGCACCGAGTGCTGCGCCACCAACGCCGTAACCGGCCGTGCGCTGTTCATTCGTCGTGCATGCGGCCGTCGAGAACGCGAGCACGCCGGCAACAGCAATCATCGTAAGACGTGACTTCATTGAAACATCTCCTACAAGAGTTGAACTAATCACCGACTTTGCGTCCCCAATTTCGGCGTAAAGCAGATGACACCCGCTTGGCCCATTTACAATACGTTTCGCCTGCCAGCGTCAAGCTCTTTCGATTGATAAGGTTAGCGGACTCAGCGCGGTGTTTCCTCCATCGCCAAGTTGGCGATAAGTATCGCCAGTCCAGAATGCGCAGCAACACGAAGTGTTCCACGAACTACATTAGAAACCGTCCATGAAGAGCCGAACGGTAGTGTCACATTATCTAACGGCCACTCCGCATTTGTGATCGAAAGGCCTTCAACAGTGCTGAAATTAATCACACTGAACGGCGTTCCGTTCGGAAAGTCATAAACATAATCTCCAGGCGGCAAGGGCCAGGCTTCCTCGGAACCGCTGGACAGAAGCACGTTTCGCCCTTTTGCGGCCTGCGCTGTCGCCATGGTCAGATGCAGAAGCGTGTGGTCGGTGCGTTGTCCGCCAAAGGCTCCGCAAAGGATCACCCGATCCGCCCCCCGCATATAGGCCTCCTCAAGGGCCAGTTCTCCGTCCGTCATGTCCTTGGCGGAGGGGAACGTCTTTTGCGGCACGTGTTTATATTGCGCGCGCAGTTCGACAGAAGCCGAATCGAAATCGCCAAGCCACAATTCCGGTTCGACACCAAGAGCGGCAGCATGCCGGATCCCGCTATCGGCAGCGAGAATACGCGCACCTGCAATTTGGCGTTTCAGGCGATCGGTCACGACCAGATCGCCGCCTAGGAGAATGACGAATGTGCTCATAAGCCGCTCATAACACGGGCAAATCCCCGCCGGAAGCCCGCATTCTCTAGCATTGCAATCCACCGAAACATTATTGCCCTTCCTGTTGCGAAAGATTATTGTCGCAACCGCTCTAACGGGGTGCCATCTGCTTTCGCGGATGGCTGAGAGGCCGCAATCCCGGCCAACCCGCTGAACCTGATCCGGTTTGCACCGGCGGAGGGATTAGACGCTCCATAAAACGGCGCTCAATCCTCTTGTAATAAAAGAAAGGAAGTGCCGTGATGCGGCTGTTATCTTTGCTGGCTTTTTCATTTTCCGCAGCCCTCGCTCTCGCGCCTTCAGCGCAGGCGAAAGACAAGCTCACCGTCTATACCTATGACAGTTTCGTTTCCGAATGGGGCCCTGGCCCGAAGGTCAAGGAGAACTTCGAGAAGGAGTGCGACTGCGAAGTTGACTGGATTGCATCCGCCGACGGTGTCGCGCTGCTCAACCGTCTCAAACTCGAAGGCAGCAATACCAAAGCCGATATCGTTCTCGGTCTCGATACCAATCTGACGACCGAAGCGCGTGCTACCGGCTTTTTTGCTCCAAGCAGCATCGACCAGAGCAATGTGAGCGTTCCGGGCGGCTTCAGGGATGATATCTTCGTTCCCTATGATTATGGCTATTTCGCCGTGGTCTACGATTCAGAAAAGCTGCCCAATCCTCCAAAGAGCCTGAAGGAGCTGGTCGAAGGCGACCCTTCCCAGAAGATCGTGCTGCAGGATCCACGCACATCCACACCAGGGCTCGGCATGCTGCTCTGGATGAAATCAGTCTATGGCGACGAAGCGGAAGCAGCCTGGCAGAAACTGCAAAAGCGCATCCTCACCGTCACGCCTGGCTGGTCGGAAGCCTATGGTCTCTTCACCAAGGGCGAAGCTCCGATGGTTCTGTCCTACACGACGTCGCCCGCCTATCACATGATCGCGGAAAAGACGGAGCGCTATAAGGCTTTGGCCTATCCGGAAGGCAATTATCTCCAGATCGAGCTTGCCGCCCAAACCACAACCGGCGCAAAAAATCCTCTGGCGCAAAAGTTTCTGGCATTCATGACCGGCCCCGGCTTCCAGGATGTAATTCCTGAAACCAACTGGATGTACCCGGCAGGCAAGACCTCCGCCACTCTTCCAGCCGCCTTCGACGCAATGCCGAAGCCTGAAAAGACACTTCTCTTTCCCTCTGACGAAGTAGCCAAAAACCGCAAGTCATGGGTCGATGAATGGCTGGCAGCAACCAGCAAATGACGACCTTCCCGGCACAGCACCGATCGAAAGTCATATCCCCCGCCATGCCCGCTGCGGGTGTGCTGGCACTTGTCTTTCTGGTCGTGCTTGCCGGTGGAGCACTTGTTGCGCTGGCATTCGAAGCGGGCAGCGGCGGTTTCGACGCCGCTGCCAATTTCGACACCTATCTGTGGCGGGTTGCCCGCTTCACGATCCTGCAGGCAATCGCTTCGAGCCTGCTTTCCGTGTTGTTTGCAGTTCCGGTCGCCCGCGCGCTTTATGCCGAAGCAAGCTTTCCGGGGCGCGAGCTTATTCTGCGCCTGTTTGCCCTGCCGCTTGCTCTGCCAGCTCTCGTTGCCGTGCTCGGCGTCACCAGCATATACGGCCGCAACGGTTTCATTGCGCATCTGTCCGAAGTTGCAGGACATCCATTCCAACCGGATATTTACGGCATTACGGGCATCCTGATCGCCCATATCTTCTTTAATATGCCGCTTGCAGTTCGTCTCATTCTGGCAGGTTATGAATCTATACCGACCGATTACTGGAAGCTTTCCGCACAGCTCGGCATGGGCAATGGAGCGCGCTTCCGGCTCATCGAATGGCCTGTGATCCGGCGCAATCTGCCAGGTATGATCAGCCTGATCTTCATGCTCTGTGTGACAAGTTTCACGACAGTGCTGACACTCGGCGGCGGCCCGCGTGCCACCACGCTGGAAGTTGCGATCTATCAAAGCCTGCATTTCGATTTCGACCCGGGCCGTGCTGTCGCGCTCACCTTCACGCAGCTTGCATTGACATTGCTTGTCCTTCTGGCTCTCCGTCTGACCGGTAGCCCGTCCGAAGAAAGCTTCACCCATTCCGCGACGCCGCGACGCTATGGCAAGGCGTCCACGGCTGAACGTATTTCAAACATCGTCATCATCGGAACAGGCTTCCTCTATGTCGCGCTGCCGATTGCAGGTGTAGTCGTCTCCGGTCTCGCCGCCGATCTCGTGCGGCTTCTGACAGAGAGAACGGTCTGGCGCGCCATCGGCACCAGTCTGGCGCTCGGCTTTTCCGCAGCACTGCTCTCGGTCATTCTATCGCTTGCACTTGTATCGGCCCGTGAGGCGATGAAAGAACGTAAGATCGCCAATATTTTCGATACGGGTGCCAGCCTGATCCTTGTCATGCCGCCCATCGTGATCGGCGCTGGCTGGTTCATCCTGCTTCGCCATTTCACCAATCCTTTTGCGATGGCACCGTTCATGGTCGTCACCGTCAATGCGGCGATGGCCATGCCCTTTGCCGTGCGCCTTCTGCGCCCCGCATGGGACACGGCAGCCAGCCGTCACAACCGGCTTTGCGCGCAGTTGGGCATTCGCGGCTTCAACCGTTTCCGGCTCATCGACTGGCCGTCGATCCGCAAACCTTTCGGCATGGCCTTCGCTTTTGCCATGGCGCTTTCTCTCGGTGACCTCGGCACCATCGCCCTGTTCGGCAGTGACGCACTTTTGACCCTGCCCTATCTCCTCTTGCAGCGCATGGGCAGCTATCGCACATTCGACGCGGCTGGTCTGGCGCTCATTCTCGGGCTGCTTTGCCTCGCACTGATGATAATCGCAGATCGTGCATCCCGAAAGGAAAAGCCTTCTCTATGAATGTAACTGCCGAAATTCGCCTTGATGACGTTCGTTTCAGCTATGGTGAAACGGCCATGCATTTCAATGCGACGATAGAAAGTGGTGTCATTGCTGCGGTTGTCGGGCCAAGCGGATCGGGTAAGTCGACACTTCTCAACCTGATTGCCGGTTTCGAATTTCCGCAATCCGGCTGCATCCTGATCGGCGATGTCGATGTCAGCGAACTTTCACCAGCCAAGCGGCCTGTTTCGATGGTATTTCAGGAAAACAACCTGTTTGCCCATCTGACCGTTGAACAAAATGTCGGCCTCGGGCGCTCGCCCAATCTGAAGCTGAACGCAAAAGACCGCGCCGATATTGCGAAGGCATTGTCGCGCGTGGGACTCACAGGCAAGGAACAGCGCAAGCCCGAGGCGCTGTCGGGCGGCGAACGCCAGCGCGTGGCGATTGCCCGCGCACTCATACGTCAGCGCCCTGTTCTTCTTCTTGACGAAGCCTTTGCCTCCCTTGGTCCTGCTCTGCGGCACCAGATGCTCGATCTGGTCAGGGAGCTTCACCTTGAAACCGGCATGACGGTACTCATGGTAACCCACACGCCTGAAGATGCGCTCTATCTCGATGCAGTGTTGCTATTTCTCGACAGTGGCCGAATTTCCGCCATGGGGCCTGCCGCCGAACTGCTTTCATCGGCTGGACCGGAAGCGCTGCGGCACTATATCGGCGAAAAGCGGGATTCAGTGCCGAGCCTCAAATAGAGTTACGGTTGCGGACATATTTTGTTCGCAATCTGTCGGAAGAACCGGCTACAGCTTTCTTGTGCGCTTGTACGCTTTCAGGTCTGTGGCTAGATTTGGCCCCGGATCAAGCAATCTGATTCAGAAGCGAGGATAAAATACTGTTCCGTCAATCGACCCGCTCCCGGGCCTTCCTGCGTCTCCCCATCTCCCTGCCAGAATGGACGCAGCAAAATTGGCGGAAGCGAGCCATCGGTCTTGGCTTGCTTGCGATCGCCCTGATTTCAGGTTGCCAGTCGATCAATTCCAGCAAGGATCTGGGCCTGCAGCCTTCCGACAATCCCGTCACAGTCGACAATGTAACGCGCAACGACCGGCTGGCGCAGCTTGGCGCCCAACAGCATCCACGCATCCTCGCGACCTATGGCGGTGAATATAAGGACCAGAGGCTTGAACGCATGGTGGCGAAGATCGTCGGCAAGCTGACGACCGTGACCGACAAGCCGGACCAGACTTATCGCATCACCATTCTCGATAGTCCTAATATCAACGCCTTCGCATTGCCGGGCGGCTATCTCTATGTCACCCGCGGCCTGCTTGCGCTCGCCAATGATTCTTCGGAAGTCGCGGCAGTGATCGCCCATGAAATGGGACATGTCATCGCCAATCACGGCATTCTCCGGCAGGAGAAGGAAGCCGAGACGGCGATAGCCGGGCGCGTCGCCAGCGAAGTGCTGCACAATGAATCAGCCAGCCGCGAAGAAGCGCTGCGCGGCAAGCTGCGGCTTGCCCAGTTCTCGCGTAATCAGGAGCTGCAGGCAGATGCCATCGGCATCAAGATGATTGGCGAAGCCGGTTACGATCCGTTCGCTTCGGCCCGTTTCCTGCAATCGATGGAAGCCTATCAGGGCTTTCGTTCGGTTTCGGGCGCGACCGATGCCAGCCTCGACTTTCTTGCAAGCCATCCGGCAACACCGCAGCGCATCCAGCTCGCGCTTGGCCATGCACGCCGCATCGGCGCACCGGGTGTCGGCACGACCGATCGCGATTCCTTCCTCAACGGTATTGATGGCCTTCTTTACGGCGACTCGCCCAACGAAGGTTATGTCCGCGAACAAACCTTCATCCATCCGAAGCTCGGCGTTACCTTCCGCGCACCGGTTGGCTTCACCATCGACAATTCGGCCAATGCGGTCATGGCAAGCGGGCCCGGAGAAGTTGCCATTCGTTTCGATGGCGCATCTCTTCCGGCCGGATCGGACCTTGCCGACTATATCCGGTCCGGCTGGGTAACGGGTCTTGACGACAGTTCGATCCAGACCACCACCATCAATGGCTTGCCTGCTGCGACTGCGCGCGCCAGTGCCGACCGGTGGCAGTTCGACATTGTGGTCATCGGAGCCAACAACAAGGTCTATCGCTTCCTGACGGCGGCACCGAAAGGCAGCAACGCCCTTCTGCCCGCTTCGCAAACAGTCACGCAGTCCTTCCGCCTGCTGTCGCCAGCCGAACAAAACGCCATCAAGCCGCTTCGCATCCGCGTCGTGACGGTAAAGCCGGGTGACACGCTGGCCAGCCTGTCAGCACGTATGCAAGGCACGACCCGCAAGCTGGAACTGTTCCGCCTTCTCAATGCCATGTCGGCGGGGGCGACGGTTTCGGTCGGCGATCGTGTGAAGCTGATCAGCGAGTAGATCATGACGACGGAAACTCTTATCCATTCTGTCCTTGCCGGGAAAATCACACCTCTCGGGCCGCGGGGCGTTCCAAGCGGCATCGACAAGCAGCCGGTCACCGGCAAGGTCCGCGTGACGTTCGAAGGACTGGACTGCGATGCGCAGGGCGACCGGAAAGTGCATGGCGGGCCGGAAAAGGCCCTCCATCATTATCCGCATGACCATTATGCTGTCTGGCGTGAAGAAATCGGCGACAATCCGCGCCTGGGCGCGCGCGGTGCTTTTGGCGAAAACATCTCCACATCAGGTCTTAACGAACACAATATTGCCGTAGGTGACAGGTTCCGGCTCGGCAGCGCGCTTGTTGAAGTTTCACAGGGGCGCCAGCCCTGCTGGAAACTGAACGAACGCTTTGCAACAGCCGATATGGCCATTCGCGTCCAGAAGACGGGACGGACAGGCTGGTATTATCGTGTACTCGAAGAAGGCAACGTGGAAACTGGCGATTCGATGATCCTCATTGATCGCCTTTCACCGAACTGGACGCTGCATCGGGTCTGGCATCTGCTTTATGTCGATACACTGAACTACGAAGAACTCGCCATGATGGCGGAGCTTTCGCATCTCGCCGATAGCTGGAAGCGCTATGCAGTGCGCCGCCTCGAAAACCGCAAGGTTGAGGACTGGTCGTCCCGCCTTGAAGGCAAGACTACGGAACCACAAAAGTAAGGAGCCGCTCGGCCCCTCTACTTGTGTCGTCCTGCTTGCAATGGCTTATGCCTGATAGGCTGCCAGTTCGTGCTGGCTCAACAGGGCGATCTTCAGCTTCTCCATTGCACGGCTTTCGATCTGCCGCACCCGTTCCTTGGAGATACCGAGCTTTTCACCCAGCGCTTCGAGCGTCACGCCGTCGTCGTCGAGGCGCCGCTCGCGAATAATGTGCAGCTCGCGCTCGTTAAGCGTGTCGAGAGCCACATTGAGCCACTGATTGCGGCGCTCCATATCAATTGAGCTTTCGGCGATCTCGTCCTGCAGGGGATGATCGTCAACCAGAAAATCCATACGGCGGGACGCGCCCGACTCGTCATTGTTCACCGGTGCCGACAGAGAACTGTCCGGGCCAGAAAGGCGGCTGTCCATGATCTCGACATCGCTTGTCGAAACACCCAACTGATCGGAAATTTCCCGGTACATCTCGGCCTTGGTCATATTGTCATCGGACTGGGCCAGTTTCGAACGAAGCCGCCGTAGATTGAAAAACAGCGCCTTTTGCGCCGAACTTGTGCCACCGCGCACGATGGACCAGTTGCGCAGGATATAGTCCTGCATCGACGCACGAATCCACCACGATGCATAAGTCGAGAAACGTACTTCCCGTTCGGGATCGAAACGGGCGGCGGCTTCCAGAAGGCCCACATAACCTTCCTGGATGAGATCGTTCATCGGCAGTTTAAACTTGCGGAAACGTCCGGCCATCGAAATCACCAGCCGCATATGGGCGGATGTGATGCGGTGAAGTGCTTCCTGATCTTTCAGTTCCTTCCAGCGGATGGCGAGGTCCCGTTCCTCTTCGCGCTCCAGATAGGGAGCCGACATTGCGCTGCGGATCATTGACTGAGAAGAGGCTGCTGTTGCTGAGAGGGCACGCGCAATCATAGGCATGCGATTGGCTGGAACTGCGGAAGAACTGCTCATGGATGACTGCTTCATCTGGTTCTCCTGTTCTGAACTCACGCCCGTTGGGCGTTCAGTGGAAGGATATGCCAGTCCCACAAAGACCCCTTGGACGAACTAGCGACCTCGCCCAAAACTCCCCGCCAGGCCCATTCTTTGGCCAATACGATTACGCCGCAAAACAAACCCGTTTACGAACTGGTGTTTGAGAGAACGCGTCAGGTGCCATCAGGTTCCCTCCAACCCAGGATAAATCTCTGACAATGCAGAAAGATGACTGGAGGAGTTAATGATTGATTGCAAAATTCAATAAAATTTTAACCAAGTAATATTCCCCCTATTCACAAGGAGGGTATGTGCTGAACTCCCGGCAAAGACAAAAAACAAAAAAGCCCGGCTAAAACCGGGCCTTTTTAAAAGAAAGAGAAGTAAAGCTTATGCGGCTTCTACTTCATCATCGTCGAGGTCAGCTTCAGCGTCGGCCTTGCCACGCTTCGGTCCCTTGGCGAGGTTTGCTTCAATCAGACGAACAGCTTCGGTTTCAGAAAGCTTGTTCACGGCAGCGATTTCGCGCGCCATACGATCAAGGGCAGCTTCATAGAGCTGACGCTCGGAATAGGACTGTTCCGGCTGGTTCTCAGCGCGGAAAAGATCGCGAACGACTTCCGAGATCGAGATCAGATCGCCGGAATTGATCTTTGCATCATATTCCTGGGCGCGACGCGACCACATGGTGCGCTTCACACGTGCGCGGCCCTGTACGACCTTCAAAGCACGCTCAACATAGTCGGTCTCCGACAGCTTGCGCATACCGATGGTAGCGGCCTTGGCAACCGGCACCTTCAGGCGCATCTTGTCTTTTTCGAAATCGATCACGAAAAGCTCGAGCTTGTGACCTGCCACTTCCTGCTCTTCGATGGTGACGATCTGGCCGACGCCATGAGCCGGATATACGATGGCCTCACCGGCCTTGAAACCGCCACGCGCTACTGGAGACTTTTTCTGCTGGGATGACATACGCTTCAATACTCCCTGTTGTGCCCGGCGCGACCCGCCGGTTGACACATGATGTTCGACCGCGCTCCGGAGAAATGAAGCACGGAAGTTGGTTATCGGCTTGGAACTGAAAACGTATCTGACGGCAAAACTAACCGACCGGGTGTACGGTGAGGGGGACGACGCCAAATCGCAATCATCTTCCCCGGTGCCATTCAGCCCGGTACTAAAGATCAGCCCTTTCAGAGATTAACGCATAGCGCCACGAATTGACGTCCAGTCACCGAAATTATTGAAGCAACCTAACACAATTTCGCGAAAGAATCAACAAATTGCCAAATATGTCGCATCTGGCAACTCAACACGCCTAAAAGATAGGCGTTTTCCCGTGATTTCATTCGTCTTTTGCCCCTGTATTGCAGAAAAAGCAAGTGATAAACCCTGCAATCCTGCAAGGTTCGACAACCTGACAGTTTTAGCAGGCAAAACCTGCATGTTCCAGAAGCGCAAAGCCTTCTGAAACAGGGACATACTTATACAATACCGTCTACACCATGTCAGCCTGGCAGTACTTCCTGCAATACTGATCCGCTATTAGTCGCCGCTACCTGGTTCCGCTGAGAAATACTTGTCCAGCTTGCCAGCAACGCCGTCCATTTCCTTGGCTTCCGGCAGGGCGTCCTTCTTCGCGGTAATATTGGGCCATTTTGCCGCATATTCCGTATTCAGTTCCAGCCACTTGTCGAGGCCCGGCTCAGTGTCGGGGCTAATCGCCTCGGCAGGGCATTCCGGTTCACATACGCCACAGTCGATGCACTCGTCAGGATTGATGACGAGCATGTTTTCGCCTTCGTAGAAGCAATCGACCGGACAGACCTCGACGCAGTCCGTATATTTGCAGCGAATGCAATTATCGGTCACGACATACGTCATCGTCGAACTCCTGTTGCCGCCCGAATACCTGAAAAGGCAGCTTATCTATCCTACAGCTTTGCGCCGATACTCCGGCAAGCCGACAATCGGCTCGGGGCTCTGGAATATCTCGCCACGAAGTCACTGTGCACGGAAATGGTTGCGGGTCTCAGCCCATGCCCTTTTATGACACTGCGTGAGGTAACGATTTTATCCTGCCATGACAAGGGTACAAACGCCGCAATGTCTCGAAGTCACGCACATCTGAAACAGCATTTCGTTTGAGGGGTTTCGCGTGGAAAAGGCTTTCGCCGGAACGGTTTGAAGCGCAATTTCCATCACCGCCATAAGTTGCCTGCGGCAACGCGTCCAGCCTGGAATCAGGCCTGTCTCAATGGAATCACGGCAAGCGCTCTATGTGTGGTCGCGGATATCTTCACCTCGGAACCGGTTCCCGGTTTTGGGAGAGATACTTTAGCTTCCGCGTAAACGATCCGTTTCGCGCCGCTCTTTCTTGGTCGGGCGCCCTGCTCCGCTTTCACGCTGCGGCGTGACAGCTTCCGGCAACACGGTGGAAGCGGATGCCGGCGGTGGCGTAAGATCCTCATAAAGGAGTTGCGCTTCAGGAGCCGGACCGCGGCGTTCCCCCGGAGCAAGTATTTTATAGACGACAATGCGCCGGTCGAGCGTAATCGTCAGCACATCGCCGACGTTTACCTGATGAGCAGCCTGGTCGATCTTGTCGCGGTTAACCCGGACCTTGCCGCCGACGGCGAGTTTCGCCGCCAGCGATCTTGATTTGACCACGCGCGCAAAGAACAGCCACTTGTCGATTCGCTGTCTTGCGCCCGTTTCTGCGGCCATATTACTTCTTCATCTGCTCTTTCAGAGCCAGAAGCTTGGCGAAAGGCGAATCGGGATCGATACGCACAGGACGTTCTTGCTCGACGCGCTTGTTGCCCTGATTGCCGCCCTGATGACCATGATCGCGCTTCTGCTGGCGCTGATTGCCGCCACGGAAATCGCCCTTGGAGCCTTCACGCTTGCCGTCACCGTCGTGGCGCTTCTGCTTGTCGAAACGCTTGCCGCCGCGATCGTTACGCGGCTGCTGTTCTGCGCCGCCTTCCGACTTGCGCGCTTCGCCGCTCTGATCACGGTTCTGATGACCGCGATTCTGATGACCGCGATTCTGGTTGCCGCGATTTTGACGCTGACGGTTCTGATCCTGGTTGCGGTTGCGGCCCTCGAAACGGCCCTGACGCCATAGAAGAACAGGCTTTGGCTCTTCAGCCGCCGCTTCTTCCGTTTCACCCGCCGGTGCGGCTTCTGCTGCTACAGGAGCGGCTTCTTCCACCTTGGCTTCGGTTTCTGCCTCGGCGGCAACAACCGGCGCAGGCACAGGTTCAGCCGCAGGCACACCTGGCTTTTCAGCTTCTGCGACTGGCGACACACCCGTTTCCTTGGCGACAGCTTCCGCTGCAAAGGCATCGAGTTCGGCAAGCTTCACTGCTACGGCAGCCGCGTCCATGGCCTCCTGACGATAGCCAAGGCTCTTCAGGATTTCTTCCATGTCGTCGGTCGTCGCACCGAGAATGGACATCATGGCTGGCGTAACGATGAAGCGTCCGCCATCATAAGCGCCATCCGGACGGTTGCCCGACCCCGGACGCCAGGCAAGCGCCGGGCGAATGAGATCGGCAAGACGTTCCAGAATATCGATGCGCACGGCACGACGGCCCAGCACACGATAACCTGCCAGACGGTAGAACATCGGATCGAAAGCCGGATCGACAACGACCGAGGTACGGCCGGCAGCCAGCACATTCACGACATCGCCATAACCGGCGCGTTCGCGGCCATCGTTCTTCAGGGCCCAGAGCAGCGTGATGAGACCAGCCGGAGCAGGCTTCAGCAGCATGGGCATGAAGACATGATAAGCGCCGAAACGTACGCCGAGACGGCGAAGCGCGGCGCGCGAATCCTGATCGAGACCACGCACTTCCTCTGCCACATCGCGGCGCGGAAGAATGCCAAGATTCTCGACGATCTGGAATGCAAGACCGCGCGTCATGCCCGTCAGGGCATCGGCGGCTGCCAGATCGGTGAGCGGCTTCAGAATGGTTTCGATATGATGAGCTACGAAGCGTTCGATGCGCGCGGCAACCTTGTCGCGCGCCGCTCCGGTAAGCTGTTCGTCGGCCAGGATCACCGCGCGCGGCTTCAGCAGCTCATCGCCCGCAACCAGCGTTGCGACCGTTGAACCAACCCAGCGCATAACGCCATCCGAGCCCAGTGCGAAATCGCCATTGGGAGCTGCGGCAAAGCGCTCCGCACGACGTTCAAACTCGGCGGCCAGCGCCTTTTGTGCAGCCGACTTCACCGCCTTGGCGTCCGGCCCCTCGGCCTGAACGTCAGCGGTAAAACGGAATCCTTCCAGTTGCCCGACATTGTGGCCTTCGACAATCACGTCTCCGGCCGGGCTGATTTCTGCTTCAAGCATGGCATTCTCTCTCAGGCGCCTCATAAGCACGCTTGTCCTGCGGTCTACAAAGCGTTTCGTCAACCTTTCATGCAGCGCGTCGGACAATCTGTCCTCAATTTCGCGCGTCTTTTCCTGCCAGTGTGTCGGATCGGCAAGCCATCCCGGCCTATGCGACACGAAAGTCCAGGTTCGAATTTGCGCCACCCGATGCGACAGGGTATCGATTTCCCCCTCTGTGCTATCGGCGCGGCGCACCTGTTCGCTCATATAATCTTCATCGACGCTCCCTCGGCGGACAAGATCCTGATAGATGGTTGCAATGATATCGGCATGCTGCGCCGGCGCGATCTTGCGATAGTCGGGCAGCGCGCAGGCGTCCCACAAAAGCTCGATCCGTGCCGGTGTCTTTGCGAGCCGCACAATCTCGTCGTCTTTCGACAAATTTTCAAGCGCTTGTTGATCGACGGCTGGCAAAGCTTTGGCCAACCCTTCGACCGGTGCGGGTGTTTCCAGAGAATATCGCAGAGAATCGAGCGATGAAAAGTCAAAACGCGCCGTGCGCCATTGCAGAACTTTCACCGGATCAAAATTATGCGCTTCCACCCGTTCGACCAGTTCTTCGTCGAATGGATGCACCTGCCCGGTCACGCCGAACGTACCGTCACGCAGATGTCGACCGGCGCGTCCAGCGATCT
Organism: Ochrobactrum vermis; assembly: GCF_002975205.1. NCBI lineage: Bacteria > Pseudomonadati > Pseudomonadota > Alphaproteobacteria > Hyphomicrobiales > Brucellaceae > Ochrobactrum > Ochrobactrum vermis. The sequence continues at coordinate 2,361,745 of NZ_PCOC01000001.1, forward strand.
GCCCCACTTCGGCAGGCGTGAGATCGCGGAACTGATAACCGTCGAATTTGCGGTTCTGCGCGAAGGCGACATGATCGACATCGAGATTGAGCCCCATGCCGATGGCATCGGTCGCCACCAGAAAATCGACATCACCTGACTGGTAAAGCTCGACCTGCGCATTGCGCGTCCGCGGGCTGAGCGCTCCCATGACGACGGCAGCACCGCCGCGCTGGCGGCGGATCAGTTCCGCAATCGCATAAACCTCATCGGCAGAAAAGGCGACAATAGCCGAACGGTTCGGCAGGCGCGTGCTCTTCTTGGAACCGGTATAGGCCAGATGCGACAGACGCGGACGCGTCACCACATTGATGCCGCGCAAGAGCTTTTCCAGAATGTTGCGCATGGTGGCAGCGCCAAGCAGGAGCGTCTCCTGCCGCCCGCGCAAATGCAGGATGCGGTCGGTGAAAATATGACCACGCTCAAGATCACCAGCCAATTGCACTTCATCGATGGCCACGAAAGCCACGTCGGTGCGGCGCGGCATGGCCTCGACCGTGCAGACGGAATAGCGCGCACCGGGCGGCACGATCTTTTCTTCTCCCGTCACCAGCGCGACATTGGCCGCACCGACCCGTTCCACGACGCGGCTATAGACCTCGCGCGCCAGAAGGCGCAACGGCAGGCCGATCATGCCGCTTCCATGCGACAGCATTCGTTCGATGGCGAGATGGGTTTTGCCGGTATTGGTCGGCCCTAGCACCGCAGTCACGTCGCGGCCACTCAAGGTCAGCGGCAAATCATGGGCAGGGAGTTGGTTCATGCCAATAATCGGATTCCCGGTACAAGCGCCCGTCGCGGGCTGGATGCTGGTTCTTGCGATAGCACTATACGACCTGCACCGAAAGCGCTCCTGTTAAGTTTCAGTATGGACGAGTTACCAACGTTTCGACGACCGATGTGCAGCCGGTCAATAACTTGTTGATTAACAATTGGAACGACTCTGGAACGAATCGGCGACGAATCGCTGACTCCGGAGTTTTCGCCTTTTGTTCACGGCAACATATAGTGATCGTAACACAAAAGCCCACCATATAATGAATCGGATGTTCCGCTATCCTGTCTTCTCCTGACGCAAAAGGCTATGGCTGTTAACTTTTGGCAAAAGCTGTCAACAGGCTGTTTCAACGGCAGCGGGATTCTTCAGAAAGTCTTAATGATTACTGATAGTTCGTTCACGTCGAAATGAATGAAAGTCCAATTTTCATTAACCTTCAGGCCAAAGCCGGAACGAATCGGCGACGAATCGGTGATCTGCAAAGTTTCTCTATTTGTTCTCACTACATCTGGTAGTCAGTGACCTTGGTACGCCATAGAAAATCAAATCCGAACTGACTTTGACAGTCCTGTCTCCGGTTTCGCGTTAACTTTTCCGGCAATTCCATCATGCCGACGATACCGATTTCAAACGTCTCATTGCGGAAACAAAAAGGCGGACGGAGCTTATTTCTCCGCCCGCCTCAAGGCTTGCTATGGAAGGTTCAGTCGCGCTCGACACACAGAGCGACGCCCATGCCGCCGCCGATGCACAGCGTCGCCAGACCGCGCTTGGCATCGCGGCGCTTCATTTCGTAAAGCAGCGTGGTCAGCACGCGCGCACCCGATGCGCCGATCGGATGACCGATAGCAATTGCGCCGCCATTCACATTGACGACATCTGCATTGAGACCGAGATCGCGCACGACAGCGCAGGACTGTGCGGCAAAGGCTTCATTGGCTTCGACAAGATCGAGATCGCCGACGCTCCATCCCGCCTTTTCCAGCGCCTTCTTCGTTGCCGGAATCGGGCCTGTGCCCATGATCGATGGATCGACGCCAGCCGTTGCCCAGGACACGATGCGCCCAAGCGGCTTCACGCCGCGCTTGGCGGCTTCATCCGCGTCCATGAGCACGACCGCCGCTGCTCCGTCATTGAGGCCGGACGCATTGCCTGCGGTGACCGTACCTTCCTTGTCGAAGGCTGGCTTCAGCTTGGTCAACGCCTCCATCGTCGTACCCGGACGAATATATTCATCAGCCGAAACAACGATATCACCCTTGCGGCCCTTCACGATGAAGGGAACGATTTCATCCTCGAACCTACCGGTGCTCTGTGCCGCCTCTGCCTTCTGCTGCGAGGCCAGAGCGAATTCATCCTGATCGCTGCGGGTTAGTTGCCACTGGCGGGCAATATTCTCAGCGGTGATCCCCATGTGATAGCCATTGAAGGCATCGATCAAACCGTCCTTCAGCATGGTGTCGACCATCTTGAAATCGCCCATTTTCACGCCTGACCGCAAATGCGCGCAATGCGGCGCCATGGACATGGATTCCTGGCCGCCCGCCACGATGATCTTGGCATCGCCGGAAAGTATCTGCTGCATGCCGAGCGCAACCGCCCGCAAACCGGAACCGCACAGCTGGTTGATGGAAAACGCTGTCGTTTCCTTGGGGCAACCGGCATCCATCGCCGCCTGCCGCGCGGGGTTCTGCCCCTCGCCTGCCGTCAGCACCTGTCCAAGAATAACCTCATCTACATCCGTCGCAGCGACACCGGCACGTTCCAACGCGCCTTTGATGACCGTGGCGCCCAGTTCATGCGCCGGGACATTGGCAAATGCACCGTTGAAAGCGCCGACTGCGGTGCGGGCCGCGCTGGCAATGACGATGGCTTTCGGATCGGACATTCTTTCCTCCTTGAAATGTTGCGCAACAGAAAGACCAAAATTCAGGCCTTGGCAAGCTTTGCCGTGCAGCTTCAACCGCCTTCATGAAAAACGATAAAGTGTTTTTCCCGTAACGAGCAGCATTGGAGTGTGCATCGCCGGCCATGATCGCTAAATTACATTTAGCTACATATAGGAGATAACCATGCTTTCACTGACGCTCGAACAAGCCAATACGATCATTGCCGGTGCTTTTGCCAAGGCGGACGAACTGAAACTGAAGCCCCTGGCTGTCTCCGTCTTCGATGCCGGCGGAAATCTTAAGGCGTTTCAGCGGCAGGACGGAACCTCGATCCTTCGCTTCGAGATCGCCTCGGGCAAGGCTTTCGGCGCACTGGCCGTCGGAACCGGCTCGCGCTGGCTGCACAATCAGGCCAAGGACCGTCCGCACTTCCTCGAAGGACTGTCAGGCGTATCGGGCGGTAAGGTCGTGCCGGTGCCGGGCGGCGTTCTGATCAAGGATGCAGGCGGTGAAATCCTCGGTGCAGTCGGCATTTCCGGCGACACGTCGGACAATGACGAAATTGCAGCAATTACCGGTATTGAAGGCGCGGGCTTTGCGTCTGACGCAGGCTGATCGCTTTTTAGAGCGCGTCAGAACGAACATTTAGGGCGTCGATCTGATCCATTCAGATCGAAACGCGCTACAAGCTTTTACGAGAGGCCTATGAATGGGGTTGGTAAATTTATCGCCAGCCCCATTTGGAAATCTCCAAGCAAAAGGCTTCTGCGGTTTGTTCCGCTTCCTACTACAGATTCTTACCTGCAAACGACTTAACAGCGCCAGGAACGGCTCGTTCCGTGCTTCCAATCTGGCATGGCGTATCAGACAGAGCCGTAAATGAATCTTCATTGTAGCGAGTATTTTCAAGTATACTAAAAAAAGAAACAGCTGATTGAACTGACAATCCGCCGTTAGCAATTATCGTTTTAACAATGTAGTCCATATCAATTACCAATCAAATTAAAATAAAACCACAATCTATTCATCATACCGAATTGTGGCATTAATTTGATTTTTGACCAGCCAATCAAAAAAGCAACCAGATAGAAACTATACCTAGTGGTCTGATTCCGATATTTGCATCCTTCGAATTTAACGTTTGAAACGAGATCGATGCCGGACAGATATCAAACGTCAAATTCAATCCGCTAGGAAACTATTGCAGAAACAAAAACGCCGCTCCCGACGAACGGGAACGGCGTTTTGAAAACCATCTTTCGGCTGCAATGCAGCGTCAGACTTATTCCTTAGCTTCGAGGACCTGACGGCCGCGATACATACCGCTCTTCAGATCGATATGATGCGGACGACGAAGTTCGCCCGAATTCTTGTCCTCGACATAAGTCGGGGCCTTCAGAGCGTCAGCCGAACGGCGCATACCGCGCTTGGACGGAGACGTTTTTCTTTTAGGTACTGCCATGGATCCAGCTCCACTGATCGGTCAATAAACGTCCGGCACGGCCCCTGTGGAGCCTGTCACAGCGGACAAAATTCCGGAAAGTCACGTGCCTATACACGCTCTCGCTGGCTTTGACCAGTCGGAGTCTGATCTTTTTTTCGTATCACGCATTTATTGCACGCAAACCACATAGGGGCCCGACCGCGCGGCACGTTTTGCCACGATCCGGGCAATGCGCTGCATATTGCGTGTCGGCTTCGCAGGATTGCGAAGTGCCGGGTTTGGCAGCGTGACGGCAAGCAGTGCGGATTGCTGGGCAGAGAGTTTTGCCGCCGGACGCTTGAAATAATGCTGGGCTGCGGCCTCGATGCCGTAAATGCCTGGCCCCCACTCTGCGATATTGAGATAAATCTCCATAATGCGCTTTTTGGACAGAATACCGTCAGCAGCCAGCGCAAGCGGAAATTCGAGCCCCTTGCGGACATAGGAGCGCCCATTCCAGAGGAAGAGGTTCTTCACGGTCTGCATCGTGATCGTGGAAGCCCCGCGGCTCGGACCGCCGTCGCCCGCATCATCCAGAACCAGCCCTAGCTGATGCCAGTCCACTCCGCCGTGGCTGCAGAACTGGCCATCTTCGGCCATCATCACCGAATTGACGAGAACCGGCGCGATATCATCGATACTGACCCACCGCCGGTCCACGCCCTGCAACAGAACATAGTCCTTGACCATCAGGGTAGAGATCGGGCGAACAAAGGGCACGGAATAGACGAGGAGCAGGAAAATCGGCAGCACGGCCAGGATCACCAGAATCTTGAGCGCAAGAGCAATCCGGGCACCCCAAATAGGATCTGCCAGATAATTGCGTCCACCTTTGCTCTTGATGATGATTTTTGCCACTGCCACCGCCTGCTACCTTCCCCCAAGCGACATAAACCATTCCTTAATAAGTTTGAACCGGATTCCATAATCCAACCGGGGAAACAAGTCGAAACACGCCGTTTCGTGACGGTCAAATGAAAAAGCCTGTGCTGATCGTTGTGGCCAGTTGACCAATTCAGTGCTTTCGTCCATCCCCTTTGCCATGGAAAAGCTGTCGACCGATTTCACCGCCATTCTCAACCATCGTGCCATGGAAGTGGAAATGGCACTGACGGGCCTTCTGGACCAGCGCCTGCGGACAGGAGAAATCGCCCGCCCGGAACGGCTGCTCGCCGCCATGCGCCACGGTGTCCTGAACGGCGGCAAGCGCCTCCGGCCTTTCCTGGTCGTCGAGAGTGCCGCACTGTTCGGCAAAAGCGGCGATGCCGTTCTGCGGGTCGCTGCCGCACTTGAATGCATTCACTGCTATTCCCTCGTTCATGATGATCTGCCCGCCATGGATGACGATGACCTGCGGCGCGGCCAGCCGACCGTGCACAAGGCATTCGATGAAGCCGCCGCCATTCTGGCCGGCGACAGCCTTCTGACCTACGCTTTCGACATCGTCTCATCCGACGAAACCGATCTCGATCCGACAATTCGCGTGCAACTCGTTTCTGCACTTGCCCGCGCATCAGGTCTGGGCGGCATGGCGGGCGGACAGGCTCTCGACCTGATGGCCGAAACCAGCAAGCCCGACGAAGCCGGGATCATCACGCTGCAGGCGATGAAGACGGGCGCGCTGATCCGCTTTGCCTGCGAGGCAGGGGTCATCATTGCCAATGCGTCCAGCGAGGACCGCGAACGCATGGCCGAATTCGGTTCGGCCATTGGCCTTGCCTTCCAGCTGGCCGACGACCTTCTGGATGTGACGGCCGACGCAGAGGCGATGGGTAAGGCAACCGGCAAGGACGCCGCAGCCGGAAAAGCCACGCTGGTTTCACTCCACGGCATCGACTGGACACGCAAGCAACTGTCCGGACTGGTCGCCCAGGCGGAAGGCCTCCTGGCGCCTTTCGGCAAGGATGCGGATATTCTGAAGCAGGCGGCCCGCTTTATTGCCGAGCGCCAGAGCTAGAGTATTTCCAGCAAGAGTGCGAAGCGGTTTTGCGCGGGATAATGCGTAAAAACAATTATTTAGAGATCGTCCTCACGTATCTTGATGATGACCACATCATCGGCAGAAAGCATACGCCCATCCTGAGCACGCACATCAAGCGCGGCCACGTCCTCGCCCGAAACGCTGTCGACAAGGCGTGAATGCGTCTCACCCGGTGCAAAGAGGTGCTTTTCGCCCCATTGCCGGAGGGACACGATGACTGGCAGCAGGTCGCGCCCTTTTGCCGTCAGCCGATACTCCTGATGCGCACCGCCATTGGGATCAGGCACGGATTCCATGATCTCCTCGCCCGTCAGCTTGCGCAGGCGTTCCGAGAGAATATTGCGGGCAATTCCCAGATTCTTCTGAAAGGCGCTGAAGCGCGTCACGCCGTCAAAAGCCTCGCGGACGATCAGCAGCGACCACCAGTCGCCAATTACATCAAGCGCCCGCGCACTCGGGCAATAGTCGCCTTTCATGCTTTTCTTCCGAACCATGTTCACTCCACCAAATGCAATCCGGTTGTAATATAAAACCTTTTTCGCTACAAACAAAATGGTTTCATTTTAAAACCATTTTGCAGGAGCACGTCATGCAACCCTCAACCGACGCGGCAGCAACGCTGTCCGCGAACCCCGATGCACGCCCTTTGCTTTCCTCTGCTACGCTTTTTCTGTTTGCGGCTGCAAGCGGACTAGCGGTAGCCAATGTCTACTTCGCTCACCCGCTTCTCGATGTGATGGCCGACGACCTTGGCCTCAAGCGATCAACTGCAGGCCTCATCGTCGCCGCCAGCCAGATAGGTTATGCACTCGGCCTGATTTTCCTCGTCCCGCTTGGAGACCTGTTCAACCGGCGCAAACTGATTATCACGCATTTTCTTCTGTCGGTCCTGTCCCTGATCGCAATCGGCTTTGCGGCCAATGCCACCGTGCTTCTGGTCGCCATGGCCTTTATGGGCCTGCTCGCCGTCGTCACGCAGGCGCTTGTCGCCTATGCAGCAAGTCTGGCAGAACCCGCACGACGCGGCCATGTGGTCGGCATCGTAACCAGCGGCATCGTGCTCGGCATATTGCTGGCACGCGCGATAGCAGGCGCCCTCACCGACATTGCCGGCTGGCGCAGCGTCTACTTCGTTTCCGCCATTCTTACATTGTTGATCGCGCTCCTGCTCTGGCGCAGCCTCCCCAACCAGAAACGGCAGCAGACGAGCGTCAGTTATCCCGCACTCATTTTGTCGCTCGTGACGCTGTTTCGCTCCGAGCCGGTGCTGCGCATTCGCGCCATCATCGCCATGTTGATCTTCGCCAATATCACCACTTTGCTCGCACCACTGGTTATGCCGCTCAGCGCACCGCCCTTCGAACTGAGCCACGCCCAGATCGGCTTGTTCGGCCTGGCGGGTGCTGCCGGAGCGCTTGCCGCATCACGTGCCGGGAGTGTGGCGGATCGCGGCCATGGTCAACGCATGACAGGCTTCGCCTTGTTCTTGATGTTGATTTCCTGGGGTCTGATGGCCCTGCTGGGACATTCGCTGCTCTGGCTGATCGCAGGCGTGCTGATAATCGACTTCGGCCTTCAGGCCGTCCACGTCACCAATCAGGCGATGATCTATCGTGTGCGCCCGGACGCGCAGAACCGGCTCACCGCCGCCTATATGGTTTTCTATTCCATCGGCAGCGCGTCCGGCTCGGCGGTTTCGACCTGGGTTTATGCTCATGCGGGCTGGAACGGCGTTTGTCTGCTTGGCGCAGGCATCAGCCTTGTCACGCTCGTCTTCTGGGCAGCGACACTGAAGGCGACACCCGAGACCGCAACCCGAGCAGTGACGTCGCCTGCTTAGTTCTGTCCGGCAGCGATCTTCTTATCGAGTCCAAAACGGTTCTCGATGTAGTCGGCAACCATCTTCTGAAAATCTTCGGCAATGGCAGGACCGCGCAGCGTCGTCACCTTCTTGCCATCGACAAAGACCGGTGCGGACGGCGTTTCGCCCGTGCCGGGAAGCGAGATACCGATATCGGCATGTTTCGATTCGCCCGGACCGTTGACAATGCAGCCCATCACCGCGACCGAAAGTGCTTCCACGCCCGGATATTTCTCACGCCAAACCGGCATGTTGCGGCGAATATCGTCCTGAATGGTCTGCGCCAGTTCCTGGAACACCGTCGATGTCGTGCGTCCGCAACCGGGGCATGCCGCAACGATGGGGATGAACTGACGGAAGCCCATGGTCTGCAGAAGCTCCTGCGATACCTGCACTTCACGGGTGCGGTCGCCGCCGGGTTCCGGGGTCAGCGAAATGCGGATCGTGTCGCCAATGCCCTGCTGCAGCAAAATGCCCATGGCCGCCGACGAAGCGACAATGCCTTTGGTGCCCATGCCCGCTTCGGTGAGGCCCAGATGCAGCGCGTGATTGGACCGCTTCGCCAGCATCGTATAGACGGCAATCAAGTCCTGCACCTGGCTGACCTTGGCCGACAGGATGATCTTGTCGCGGCCAAGGCCGATCTCTTCGGCAAGATTGGCGGAAATCAGCGCCGACTGCACGATGGCTTCGCGCATGACTTCCTGTGCGCTCAACGGTGCGCCCGCATCCTGATTGCGATCCATCAGCGTGGTCAGAAGCTCCTGATCGAGCGACCCCCAGTTGACGCCGATACGCACAGGCTTGTCATAGCGGATCGCCATTTCGACGATATCGGCGAACTGCTTGTCCTTCTTGTCCTTGAAACCGACATTGCCCGGATTGATGCGATATTTCGCAAGCGCTTCCGCGCAGGCCGGATGGTCGGCCAGCAGCTTGTGGCCGATATAATGAAAGTCTCCGACCAGCGGCACGTCATGTCCCAGACGCTCCAGCCGTTCGCGGATTTTCGGCACGGCAGCGGCAGACTCGTCGCGATCCACCGTGATGCGCACGATCTCGGAGCCTGCGCGATGCAAGGCCGCAACCTGCGCGACAGTGGCATCCACATCCGCCGTATCCGTATTGGTCATCGACTGCACGACAACCGGCGCACTACCGCCGACGACGACGCCGCCGACACTGACGCCAACCGATTGGCGGCGGGGGAAAGGATGCGAAAAATAGCTGACGGTCTCGGAAGACATTTTGCTCTGTTCTTAACTGGGTCTGCGCTTGGATGGTTTTGGATCTATATAATCACTTGCCGACGCAATGTCGCCCTCTCATTATGTCGTGATTAATCACGAGGAGTCCGCCCATGACCGACGCATCTGCCCGCAAAACCGCAATCGTCACCGGATCAAATTCCGGTATCGGGCTTGGCATCGCCCACGCACTGGCGGCGGCAGGACACAACGTCGTGATCAACTCATTCACCGACCGTGACGAGGATCACGCGCTCGCGGCCAAGCTGAGCGAAGAGCATGGCGTCAGCGTGGTCTATATCGCGGCCGACATGTCGAAGAGCGACGATTGCCGCGGGCTGATCGCTGAAACCATGAACCAGTTCGCCAGCGCAGATATTCTCGTCAACAATGCCGGTATCCAGCATGTCGCTCCAGTGGAGGAATTTCCGACAGAGCAATGGGACCGCATCATTGCGATCAACCTGACATCAGCCTTTCACACATCGGCCGCCGCGATCCCGCATATGCGAAAGGCGGGCTGGGGCCGCATTATCAATATCGCCTCCGCACACGGCCTCGTGGCATCGCCGTTCAAATCGGCATATGTGGCTGCCAAGCACGGCATTGTCGGCTTCACCAAAACGCTGGCGCTGGAACTGGCGACAGTGAAGATCACCGCGAATTCCATCTGTCCCGGCTATGTACTGACCCCGCTCGTCGAGGCGCAGATACCAGACCAGATGAAGGCCTATCACATGAACCGGGAAACAGTGATCCACGACGTGATGCTCGACAAGCAACCGACAAAGGAATTCGTCACCACCGCACAGATTGGCGCTGTTGCTGCTTTCCTCGCAAGCAATGCAGCAGCGCAGATCAACGGCGCTGCCATTCCTGTCGATGGCGGATGGACGGCCGAGTAGCGCATCCCGAAAAGTCGGAACCGGTTGTCCGATAAGATGCGGGTCATAAGAAAATTCAGTGCTTATGATCGGCGTATCGGGCCAGACTTGAGAATGCCAGCACGACTAGAAGCAAGATCGGAAGCGCCAGGAACACCACGCCAAAGCCGCTATGCTTGGCAACGAAACCGATCAGTGAAGGCGCCACCAGCATGCCGGAATAGCCAAGCGTCGTTGCAACGGATAGGCCAACGCTGGGATTGACACCCGGCATGTTGCCAGCCATCGAGAAGGCTATCGGCACCATGTTGGAAATACCGATTCCGCAGATCGCGAAGCCGATAATCGCTGTGGTTGAGCTGTTTCCGAAACCGACGATCAGCATACCGATGATGGCAATGACCGTGCAGGCGCGCAGGGTTTTGACCGCCCCGAACCGGTCGCGAACCAGATCGCCCGCAAAACGCATGATGGCCATCGAACCCGAAAAGGCCGCAAAGCCGAAGCCTGCCACCGTGACGGAGGCACCGAGATCCTGGCGCATATGATAAGCGCCCCAATCGAGAATCGCCCCTTCCGGCACCATGGAAAACAGCGCCATGACACCGACAAGCCACGGCAGAGGATTGCGCGGCAAGGTCAGCTTCTGCTTTTCGCCGCTCGGATGATGATGCTCCGTGTCCGGGATAATCGAGGGCCAGGCGACAGCGATCAAGATGGCAGCGACAATCGTCGTGACCAGCGCATGAACCGTCGAGCCGAATTGTGCAATGAGAAAGCCCCCCGTGGCAGCGCCGATCAGGCCGCCGAGGCTCCAGAAAGCATGGCAGGATGACATGATCGCCCGGCGCATCTTTTTCTCGACCGCCACCGCATTGGCATTCATCGACACATCCATCGCAGCCATGGTTCCGCCGAAATAGAACATCACGATCACCGCCGTGATCACATTCGGCACAAATGCGATGACCAGCAGCGCCGGAATGAAGGCAAGCGCAAAAATGCGCACCACCATGCCCGAACCACGATGCGCCGATAGGGCGCCTGCGACCGGCATCATGGCCAGGGAACCAAGCCCGAAGACGAGGATCATCAGCCCCATACCAGCACTATCAAGCCCGAGACGCTCCGCAAATTCCGGGATTTTCGGGGCCCAACCGCCGAAAATATAGCCGTTCATCAGAAAGAGGAGCGCAACCGCAATCCGCTCTCTGGTGACAATCGGCGCACGCGCAGGCGCCGCATCTTCGCGTCCGGAAACCTGTTCCATCTATCCCTCAGTTGCGGTCCGCTGCCGCACGTAAAATCTTCATACCCGATGCCACATAGGGCGCAAGCGCCGCTTCATCCGCATCATATTCGACAGCCATGACACCAACATCGTCCAGAGGAACGACATCATGAGCGGCAACCGTACCCAGCTTGTCGCTGGTGATGGCAAGCGCCACCGTCCGACTGCGTCCGGCAATCACCCGTTTGAATTCCGCATCGTCCAGATGCAGCGCCGTCACGCCGATTTCGGCAGCAATACCGCACGCACCCAAAACGCAAAGATCAGGGCGCAACAGCTCTGCATCACGCAAAGCGCGTGCACCAACGGCAGCGCTGACCCGCCGGTCGATGGGGCCGCCGATCATGATCAGTTCGACCTCCGGTGAACCCATGAGAATTGCGGCAATGGACGGCGTATTGGTGACGACAGTGATGGCCTCGCCGCGCTCGACCAGAAGCCGCGCCAGCGCCGTATTCACCGAAGACGCATCGAGAAATACCGTCATGCCGGGCTTGACCAGTCCGGCCAATACTGCGGCCAGTGCGGCCTTGGCCTGGGGGCGTTCTGAATCCCGTTCGGCAAGCGGGGATGGCTCAGGCACGGCACGCAACGCGCCACCATAGACACGCCTGCAAAGTCCCGCCGCCGCCATCTCGCGCAGATCACGCCGGATCGTATCCTCGGACACGCCGAAGCTTTCAGCCAGTTCAGTCGCCAGCACACGGCCCGACTGTTGTAGCAGTTCCTGAATGCGCGCCTGTCTTTCGTGAAGCAGAAGCTCTGTCACCATCGTCTCCCTCAACATGCATAATCATGCATAAATAGGCAAAAACATGCATATCAGATTTTGGGAGTGCTGCAAGCGCAAACAAAATGCCGCGCCTTTTGACGGGCACGGCGTTTTCAATATCGGTGGTCCGAGGAATAGGCTTCCCTTTCCCTCATCCTGAGGAGCCGTTGAAAACGGCGTCTCGAAGGGCGAGAGAAACGCAAAGCGCCTGCCCTCGTCCTTCGACAGGCTCAGGATGAGGGGGAAGCGCAGTGCGCACGGAGCCTGAAATCATCCCGCTCCGGCTGAAGCCAAAACTATTCCGAATAGACGACCAAGAGATCCTTCGCGTCGATCTGTTCACCGGGGCGCACCAGCACTTCGGCAATGGTGCCGTCGCGCTCGGCATGGATGGCCGTTTCCATCTTCATCGCTTCGATGGAGAGTAGCACATCGCCCTGCGAAACCTTCTGGCCCGTTGCAACGGCAACCGTGGAGACAACACCCGGCATCGGCGCACCGACTTGGCGGTCGTTTCCGGCATCCACCTTGCGACGGACACCGCCGGAAGCGCCCTTGGCGCGGTTCGGCACCTTGATACGACGTGGCTGGCCATTCAGCTCGAAGAACACGGTCACCATGCCCTTCTCGTCGGTCTCGCTCATCGCCTGATTGACGATCACCAGCGTCTTGCCGCGTTCCAGATCGACGAAGACTTCTTCTTCCGGCTTCAGGCCGTAGAAATAGACTGGCGTCGGCAGAACGCTCGTCGGACCATAGGTTTCCTGCGCGGACGCATAATCGGTGAAGACCTTCGGATACATCAACGCCGATGCGAATTCCTGATCGGAAATCTTGCGATCGACCGTCTCCTCGACCCCTTCACGTTCGGCATTGAGATCGGCAGGTTCGAGCAACGCGCCGGGACGTGCGATGAACGGCTCTTCACCTTTCAGAATTTTCTTCTGCAGCGCCTTCGGCCATCCCGATGGCGGCTGACCGAGATCGCCGCGCATCATCGACACCACGGAATCCGGGAAAGCAATATCCTTTGCCGGATTTTCGACGTCGGCGACGGTCAGATCCTGGCTGACCATCATCAGCGCCATGTCGCCCACAACCTTGGAGGATGGCGTGACCTTGACGATATCGCCGAACATGCGGTTCACATCGGCATAAGACTGCGCCACTTCATGCCAGCGGGTTTCAAGTCCGAGCGAACGGGCCTGCTCCTTCAGATTGGTGAACTGACCACCCGGCATTTCATGCAGATAGACTTCCGAAGCCGGTCCCTTGAGATCGCTTTCGAAGGCGGCATATTGATTGCGCACGGCTTCCCAATAGAAGGAGATACGGCGGATCGAATCCGGGTCGAGCCCCGGATCACGCTCGGTTCCGTGCAGTGCCTCGACGATGGAACCGAGGCAAGGCTGCGATGTGTTGCCGGACAGCGCATCCATCGCCGCATCGACCACATCCACGCCCGCATCGATTGCCGCAAGCACGGTCGCCGCCGAAATGCCCGACGTATCATGCGTATGGAAATGGATCGGCAGATCGGTTTCCTCGCGCAGCGCCTTGAACAGAACGCGCGCCGCGGCAGGTTTCAAAAGCCCCGCCATATCCTTGACGGCGATGATATGCGCGCCTGCCTTTTCGACCTCTTTCGCCAGATTGACGTAATATTTGAGATCATATTTGGCGCGCTCCGGATTGAGGATATCACCGGTGTAGCAGATCGCCGCTTCACAGAGCTTGTTTTCCTCCAGCACCGCATCCATCGATACGCGCATGTTCTCGACCCAGTTGAGACTGTCGAAAACGCGGAACAGATCGATACCGCCGCGTGCCGCCTCGCGCACAAAATACTTCACGACATTGTCGGGATAGGATTTGTAACCGACACCGTTCGCACCACGCAAAAGCATCTGCAGGAGAAGGTTCGGCGCAGCTTCACGCACCAGTGCCAGACGCTCCCACGGGTCTTCGGTGAGGAAGCGCATCGAAACGTCGAAAGTCGCGCCGCCCCAGCATTCCAGCGAGAACAGGTTCGGCAGTGCCTGCGCGTAAGAATTGGCGATGCGGGCGATGTCGTAAGTGCGCATACGCGTCGCCAGAAGCGACTGATGACCGTCACGCATGGTCGTATCGGTAATCAGCGCACGCTTTTCATTGCGTACCCATTCCGCGAACTTCTTCGGCCCGAGCTGATCAAGACGCTGCTTCGTTCCATCGGCAACCGGTCTCTCTTTGCCAAGACCGTCGCCGAACCACGGCACACGTGGCTTGGCGGCATCCTTAGCCGGCTTAGCCCGCCCCTTGGTCTCGGGATGGCCATTGACAGTCACATCGGCAATATAGGTCAAAAGCTTGGTGGCGCGATCCTGTCGCTTCACCTGCTCGAACAATTCCGGCGTCGTGTCGATGAAGCGGGTCGTGTAGTCGTTGGCCTGAAACTTCGGATGATTGATGATCGCTTCGAGGAAGGTCAGGTTCGTCGCAACACCGCGAATACGGAACTCGCGCAGTGCGCGATCCATACGGCGGATGGCTTCCAGCGGCGTCGCGCCCGAAGCAGTGACCTTCACCAGCAAAGGATCGTAATAGCGCGTGATGAACGCGCCCGAATAGGCCGTGCCGCCATCAAGACGAATGCCGAAGCCCGATGCCGAGCGATAGGCCTGAATGCGGCCGTAATCGGGAATGAAATTCTGTTCAGGGTCTTCCGTGGTAATACGGCACTGAAGCGCATGGCCGTTGAGGCGAATGTCCTCCTGACGCGGCACGCCCGATTCCGGTGTGCCGATGGCAAAGCCTTCCAGAATATGGATCTGCGCCTTGACGATATCGATGCCGGTCACCTGTTCGGTAACCGTGTGTTCGACCTGAATGCGCGGATTGACCTCGATGAAATAGAACTTGCCGCTATCCACATCCATCAGGAATTCAACGGTACCCGCGCCGATATAATCGGTGGCATGGGCGATCTTCAGACCATAATCCGCAAGCTCCTGACGCTGTCCGTCGTTGAGATAAGGCGCTGGCGCACGCTCCACAACTTTCTGGTTACGTCGCTGGATCGAGCAGTCACGCTCGAAAAGATGAACCGCATTGCCATGCGTATCACCCAATATCTGCACTTCGACGTGTCGCGCACGCTCGATGAGCTTTTCAAGATAAACTTCATCCTTGCCGAATGCAGCCTTGGCCTCGCGCTTGGCTTCCGTCACTTCGCGAGCGAGATGAGCCTCGGCGCGGATGGCACGCATGCCGCGACCGCCACCGCCCCAGCTCGCCTTCAGCATAAGCGGATAGCCGATTTCTGCCGCAAGCTTCTTCACTTCCTCCATATCGTCAGGAAGCGGATCGGTGGCCGGAACCACCGGCACCCCGATTTCAATAGCAAGATTGCGTGCCGCGACCTTGTTGCCGAGACGGCGCATGGTCTCCGCCTTCGGACCGATGAAGATGATATCGTTCTCGGCACAGGCCTCGGCAAATTCCGGGCTTTCCGACAAAAGGCCGTAGCCGGGATGGATCGCATCGGCACCCGAAAGCTTGGCGACGCGAATAATCTCATCGATGGAAAGATAGCTTTCAATCGGACCAAGATCGCGATCCAGATGTGGGCCGCGCCCAACCTGATAGCTTTCATCGGCCTTGAAGCGGTGCAGGGAAAGTTTGTCTTCCTCAGCCCATATGGCCACCGTTTTGAGTCCCAGCTCATTGGCGGCGCGGAATACGCGGATTGCGATTTCAGATCGGTTGGCGACCAGAATTTTCCGGATAGGCTTTGGGGCGAAAGACAAGGCAGATCTCCCTAACTGCTATGACAAAGGCGCCATTGCTTAACCTGCAAAAGTCACAAGCGCAAACAAACTGTGCAACCGGGAGATAAAAACAAAATGCCCGGCTAAACGCCGGGCAGATTGATGAATTTTGTAGCAGTTTATGCTAATATATGAGGCACAAAAGTGGTTCCTATCTTAACCCAATCATTGGAACCGCTCTATGCATTCGCTTTCACACATTATCCGACGCAAAACCGCTTCGCACTTTTGCTGGAAATGCTCCGTTACTTCTGGAAGTAATTATACTTTCCATCTTCACCCTTGCGCCATTCGAACATGACATAAGGCGAAAGGCTCGGATCACCCTTCGTATCGAAGGAGATGTCGCCGAGCACGGTCTTGAACGGACCCTTTTCCTTCATCGCGGTCGCAACTTCCTGCGGATCGTTGCTGCCAGAAGCATTGGCGGCATTCACCAGCGACTGCACACCGGCATAAGCGTAGAAGGTGTAGGCTTCCGGCTCAAATCCCTTGTCGCGGAACGCCTTGATGAGTTCGGCATTCGCCTTGTCGTCACGCGGATCGGGACCGAAGGTATTCATGACGCCGCCCACAGCATCACCGGCAATCGAGGCCAGTTCGTTGGACACGATGCCATCGCCCGAAATGAACTGTGCCTTGAGGCCCTGATCAGCCATCTGACGGATGAGCAGACCTGCTTCCGGATGCATACCGCCCCAGTAAACCGCCGTGATGCCAGCGGCCTTCATCTTGGAGATGAGCGCGGAGAAATCCTTGTCGCCCTGGTTCACGCCTTCGTAGAGCGCTTCCTTCATGCCGTTCGCATTGAGTGATTTCTTGGTTTCATCGGCAAGGCCCTGACCGTAAGGGGTCTTGTCGTGAAGGATGGCAACTTTGCCGTCCTTGTAGTTGTCGGCCATATATTTGCCGGCAACGATACCCTGCTGGTCATCGCGACGGCAGGTACGGAAGGTGTTCCACAGTTCACGTTCGGTGAAGGTCGGGTTGGTGGTGCCCGGTGCAATCATCAGCACGCCGTTTTCAGCGTAGATGTCCGAAGTCGGAATGCTGACGCCGGAATTGAAGTGGCCGATCACGAACTGGACGCCATCGCCAACGAACTTGTTTGCAACCGAAATGCCCTGCTTCGGGTCGGCGGCGTCGTCGCCATAGACGATGGTGATCTGTTCGCCGTTCATGCCGCCCTTGGCATTGGCTTCTGCAACAGCCGCTTCGACACCACGCTTGATCTGCTCGCCGAAAGCTGCCTGGCTGCCGGTCAACGGTGCACCGACGCCGAGCTGGATGTCGGCAAAGGATACGCCGCCCATCGCAACCAGTGCGGAAAGGCAAACGCCACAGAATAAGGATTTCTTCATTTCAGTTGCTCCCACTAAAACGTACCCGAAAACTTGAAACGGTTTCCGGAATACGCGTCAAAATAGTCATTCAGAGCGGCGATCTGACTGGATCAGATGACCGCCATTCTTGCGGGCATGAACAGCGATGCTAAAGCCGCCGCGCAATACCTGATATTCGAATGGGAGTGTACGTCAGCCCTAGGAACGCAATTCGGGCTTGAAACTGCGCCGCGTTGAAACCGGTCCTCCCACCAGAACGCGAGACCAGATATAGAGAATCGCCCTATATCCAGCCGTCGAACTAGATACAATCACGTTGAATATTGAAGTAAAGTAATGATTTCGTCTAAGTCGTGCTTTTTTCGCATGACTTTATGCGGAGCGGAAACGTTGAAACGAAAATGCCCGGCTTCAAGCCGGGCATTTCCTTTATTCGCGAAAGAATGGAAGCGAAACTTACTGCTGAATGTAAGTAAATTTCCCGTCGGCACCCTTTTCCCACTTGTACATGACGTAGCCAGGAAGCTTCGGATCGCCCTTTTCATCATAGGAGAGGTCGCCGAGCACGGTCTTGAACGGACCCTTTTCCTTGAGCGCCTTGGCGATTTCCTGCGGATCGTTGCTGCCGGCTGCCTTTGCGGCCTGAGCCAGCGACTGAACAGCCGCATAGGAATAAAGCGTGTAGGCTTCCGGTTCAAAGCCCGCATCGCGGAACTTCTTCACCAGATCGGCATTGTTCGGGTTGTTGCGCGGATCAGGACCGAAGGTGTTCAGCGTACCTTCGACAGCTGGACCTGCAATCGATGCCAACTCGTTCGACACGATGCCATCGCCCGAGATGAACTGGGCTTTCAGACCCTGATCGGCCATCTGACGAATAATGAGACCGGCTTCCGGATGCAGACCGCCCCAGTAAACCACATTCACGCCAGCCTGCTTGAGCTTGGCGATCAGAGCGGAGAAGTCCTTTTCACCAACGTTCACGCCTTCGTAGACGGCTTCCTTGGTACCAAGTTCGTTGAGCTTCTTCTTGGTTTCGTCGGCAAGGCCCTGACCGTAAGGGGTCTTGTCGTGAATGACGGCGATCTTCGCGTCCTTGAAATGGTCGAAGATATACTGACCGGCAACGATGCCCTGCTGGTCATCACGGCCGCAGGTACGGAACGTGTTCCAGAGCTGGCGCTCGGTGTAGACCGGATTGGTCGCAGCAGGCGAGATTTCGAGAATGCCGTTTTCGGCATAGACTTCCGAAGCCGGGATCGAAACGCCGGAGTTGAAGTGACCGATGACATATTTCACGCCGTCGGCAGCAAACTTGTTGGCAACGGAAATGCCCTGCTTCGGATCCGAAACGTCATCGCCGAGCGAGATCGAAATTTTCTCGCCATTGATGCCGCCCGCATCGTTGACTTCCTTGATCGCGGCTTCCGCGCCCTTCTGGATCTGTGCGCCGTAAACGGCGTTTGGACCCGTCAAAGGTGCACCGATACCCAGAACTACATCAGCCCAAGCCGAGCCCCCGAAAGCCATAACTGCTGCAAGAGCAACGCCTGCGAAAAGCGATTTCTTCATTGTTGGAACTCCCATCATTGTATTTACCCCGAAACGATGTTTTGCATCGCCTTATTTTCTTGCTGATTACTCAGCAATATCTACGCTGAATCTTATTACTGTCAACGTGATCTTGTAAAAAAGCTTCGCCGCATGACGGCGAAGCTTTGAAATTATTTTGCCTTCCAGCTGAGAGGCGAAGCTTTTTCATAAAGCCAGCTATATTGCCTCACCATTTGCTTGGTACGGGTGAAGCGGAAGCCAACCGTGCCGATGATCATCAGCACGATCGTATCCACCAGATAGTAGTGGAACGAAAGAAGCGTTCCCTCAAACAGCGCGAAGTGAATGAAGCGCACCGCAGCTCCGAGCGGGATCAGATAGAGCAGAAGCTGCGGATAAGTGCGCCACGTCGATGCACAGGCACGCCCCGTCATCCAGGCGGCCCAGCCGCCCAGCAGACAGGTGATGAGGAAAAACAACCCAAATGACGGTTCTTCGTAGAGAATACCCTGCATGATTTCCTCCTAGTGCCTTCCGCCTTCGAGATAAGCAGCGCGGACTTCCGGATCAGCCAGCAACTCGCGGCCAGCGCCGCTCATAGTGATTGAGCCGTTGACCATCACATAACCGCGGTCAGCAAGCTTGAGCGCGCCGAATGCGTTCTGCTCGACGAGAAACACTGTCAGCCCCTGCGTGCGGTTCAGTTCCTTGATCGCCTCGAAAATCTGCTTCACGATCAGCGGCGCCAGACCGAGCGACGGTTCATCCAGAAGCAGAAGCTTCGGACGCGCCATCAGTGCGCGGGCGATAGCCAGCATCTGCTGTTCGCCGCCTGAAAGCGTGCCACCACGCTGGTTGATGCGCTCCTTCAGTCGCGGGAACAGATCGAACATCAGCTTCACGTCTTCTTCGAAGTATTGCTGATGATCGAGGCTTGCCCCCATCTGGAGATTCTCCAGAACCGTCATGCGCGGAAAGATGCGACGGCCTTCCGGCGACTGCGCGATGCGAAGCTTGGCAATCTCGTGCGGCGGCATGGAAGTGATATCCTTGCCGTTGAAGAGAATGCGGCCGGTACGCGCCTTCGGCGAGCCGAAGATCGTCATCATGAGCGTCGACTTGCCGGCGCCATTGGCACCGATCAGCGCCACGATTTCGCCCTCGTCCACACTCAGGTCAATGCCCTTCAGGGCGCAAATATTGCCGTAATAGGTCTCGACCTTCTCGACGGCGAGAAGCGGTTGCTTTTTCTGCATGGTTTCAGCCTGCATCATTCGCCTCCCTTCTTAGGCTTGGCCGGAGCTTTTGTAGGAGCTTTTGTAGGCGCTTTCGCCGAAGCTTTCGTCGGCGTTTTGGCACTTTTGGCAGCCCCACTCTTGCCAGCCTTTACGGGAGCAGTCTTATGGCTTGACGGAACATCGCCCGCTTCAACGCGCTCGGAAAACTCGGTCGCCTGACCGGCGGCGAGCTGTCTGGCCTGCCCGACCCAGTCTTCGCGCGCGATGCGCCCGTCGAATTCCAGATAGGTTTCAGCCTCCACGATATCTGCCTCGCTCCAGGCGGCGATCTGGTCGAAATGAAAGATACCGTGTTCGTGGAGCTTCTTTTCGTTGACTGCGCCAATGCCCTTGATGAGGGTCAGGTTGTCGGCCTTGCCATCACGTGCTGACGACAGACCGCCTGCGAGGGAAGCGCGTCCGGACGGTGCTTCGCCCTTCTCTTCAGCGATTTCTTCCTCGATGGCTTCCTCGGCAAGTTGGGCCGCAACCAGATGCGCCGGATCGACAACACCCGGCTTGTCCGCCTCTTCGATCAGCTCGGCAATCTCTTCGTCATCGACGCCGAGATAGGCGGCAATAACACGCGGATCGTTCTTGACTGCTTCCGGCGCGCCGTCGGAAATCTTGGTGCCATATTCCAGCACGATCACGTGGTCGGAGATTTCCATGACCACCGACATGTCGTGTTCGATCAGCAGGATCGAGGTGCCGGTTTCCTTGCGGATATCGAGCAGGAGCTTGTTCAGCTCTGCCGATTCACGCGGATTGAGACCGGCCGCCGGTTCGTCGAGACAGAGGATTTCCGGCTCGGTGCACATAGCGCGGGCGATTTCCAGGCGGCGCTGATCGCCATAGGGAAGATCGCCTGCCGGATCGTCCGCACGATCGATCAGGTTGATTTTCTCCAGCCAGTAGCGGGCCTTTTCGATCGCCTCCTTGGCTGCCGACTTATAGCCGGGCAGACCGAGAAGGCCGAGGATCGTGTACCCGGAAGAGCGCATCAGCGTGTTGTGCTGAGCGACCAGAAGATTTTCCAGAACAGTGAGACCCGAGAACAGGCGAATGTTCTGGAAGGTACGCGCCACCTTTGCCTGCTTGGTGATCCGGAAATCGGGCAAGCGCTCCAGCAGGAGCTTTTCGCCCGTCTTCCGGTTCATTGTCAGCATGCCGCCCGTCGGCTTGTAGAAGCCGGTGATGCAGTTGAAGACCGTGGTCTTGCCTGCACCATTCGGGCCGATGATCGCCGTGATATCCCCACGCTTCACATTGAAGCTCAGATCGTTGATGGCGACAAGACCGCCGAAGCGCATCGAGAGATGCTCGACCTGAAGGATGGTGTCTTTTTCAATGTTGCCGGACGCAGTGCCAGACATAGTGCTTATCTCCGCCATCAGCCGTGCCCTTCCTTGGTAAAGGCACCCGACACCATCTTCTTCTCATGCAGGAAGGCACTCGGTTCTCGACTTCCGACGAAACCGCGCGGCTTCCAGACCATGACGACAACCATGGCGAGGCCGAAGATCAGCATACGATAAAGTTCCGGTGTAAAATCCGGGCCGAAAATAGCCTTCAGGAAGCTCATTTCACGCAGGATTTCCGTACCGCCGATCATGGCGATCGCGGCAATCGCGATACCGACCAGCGAGCCCATGCCGCCCAGAACGACGATGGCGAGAATGACGGCCGATTCGAGGAACACGAAGGATTCCGGGCTGACAAAGCCCTGGCGTGCCGCAAAGAAGGAACCTGCAAAACCACCGAACATCGCACCCGTGGCGAAGGCCGTGAGCTTGGTCGTGGTGGTGTTGATGCCGAGCGAACGGCAGGCGATTTCATCTTCGCGCAACGCTTCCCACGCGCGGCCAACCGGCATGCGACGCAGACGGATGGTGACCCAGGCCGTCAGCAGAGCCAGCAGAAGAATGACGTAATAGAGGAAGAACTTGTAATGCGCCGCCGAGAAAGTGAGGCCGAAATACGCAGCAAAGCCGTCCTTGCTGGCATTGAAAGGCAGGCCGAAGAAGGTTGCCTTGGCAATACCGGAAACGCCGAAGGTCCCGCGGGTGACATCGGTCCAGTTGATGAGAACCAGACGGATGATTTCACCGAAGGCCAGCGTCACGATGGCAAGATAGTCGCCGCGCAGGCGCAGAACCGGAAAGCCCAGAATGACGCCCCAGGTCGCAGCAAGAATGCCAGCGATTGGCAGCAACATCCAGAAGGACAGGCCGAAATAAGTCGACAGCAACGCGTAGGAATAGGCTCCGACGGCGTAGAATGCGACGTACCCCAGATCGAGAAGACCGGCGAGGCCCACGACGATATTGAGGCCCCAGGCCAGCATCACATAGATCAGGATCTGGACGCCGAAATTATCGACCCATTTGAGAGATCCCTGCCAGCCTAGAAAGCCGACAATCAGGATCGGATAGACGAAGAGGAACACGACGCCAAGACGCGAGAAGTTGCGGCGCACGAAAGACGGGCTTTCGACTGCAACTGTCGTCTGCTTGCTCTTGGCAAGCTTGCGCGCTTCCAGCCAGGGCTGGGCGAAGGCAACGAACAGGAAGCGGCCAACCGCAGCCAGCGCGACCATGACAGCCAGCGTGCCCCAGCGCTGAACGAGCACCAGTTCATTGTTGATGTTCTGATCGGTCTTGAAACCGATGATGAGGCAGAAGAGGCCCAGTGCCAGAAGACCGGCGAGGAACCCTTCACGAATGGCCCGGCCAAAAAGGGAATCCGGGCGTGAACTCGACTGTGCAGCCATGATTAAACCTTTTCGACTTCAGGTCGGCCAAGAATGCCGGACGGCATGAAGATCAGCACGATGGCGAGGATCGAAAACGCAGCGACGTCCTTGTAGTCGATCGAGAAATACGCCGACCACAATGCCTCGATGAGACCGATGAGCAAGCCACCGACCACAGCCCCGGGAAGCGATCCGATGCCACCCAGAACAGCCGCCGTGAATGCCTTGACGCCAGGAATAAATCCGTCGGCAAAGGAAATCACGCCATAGAAGGAAAGGTAGAGCGTACCGGCAACCGCCGCGAGCATCGCACCCATCACGAAGGTGAGCGAGATAACGCGATCGACATTGATGCCGAGAAGCGCCGCCATCTTGCGATCCTGCTCACAGGCACGCTGCGCGCGCCCCAGCGAGGTGCGATTGACGATATACCAGAAGATCGTCAGCAGCACGGCTGTCACCACGATGACAACGACCTGCTTCAGCGAAATCGTCACATTGGTTCCCAGGATATTGTAGGAACCGTTCAGCAGTTGAGGCACCGGCTTGTTACGCGGGCCCTGCGTCACCTGAACGAAGTTGGACAAGGCAATCGACATGCCGATAGCCGTGATCAACGGTGCGAGACGGAACGAACCACGCAGCGGCCTGTAGGCCACGCGCTCCATCGTCCAGCTCCACAACCCCGTCAGCAACATGGCGACGATCATCATCAGGAGAAGCATCAGCGCGATTGGCAATGCTCCAATGAAGGTTGTGATCATAAGAAAAACAATCAGCGCCATGAAGGCGCCGAGCATGAAGACATCGCCATGAGCAAAGTTGATCATACCGATAATGCCATAGACCATCGTGTAGCCGATGGCGATCAGGCCATAGATCGAGCCGAGCGCGAGCCCGTTGATCACCTGCTGGAAGAAATATTCCATCGAGAAGCCACCCATTTTACCGCCCGGGACTTTTTTGACGCATCTTTATTTCGTGCGCTTCATTTTATTCCCGGCCATTTACACCTAACGGCTGTATAGAGGAATGCAACCCCCTTTTGTCTCAGACAAAAGACTAAGGGTATCATCCTTCTACAAACTAGTTATGTCCCCTACTAAACGTCCTGTATATGTTTTTTTCTCCTACCCAGGACGTCTTATTCCACACTTTCTACACGGCCCGAAAGCCAAAAAATTGGGAGGCGGCGCTAAAAACGCCGACCGTACCCACTTTACGCGACTGTAAACCCGTGTGCAAAGGGATCACGATCGTCGATGAAGATCGTATTATATCCCGTCATGCGTGCCCAGCCCGCGATTGAAGGGATAATTGCCGGCAATGTCCGGTCCGCACCCACCACTTCCGTGGCGCGCTCCACGCGACCATGGAAAAGCGACCCGATAATGGATTCATGAACGAACTCGTCACCGGGCTTTAGCTTGCCCTTGGCGGCCAGTTGCGCCATGCGCGCAGACGTACCGGTTCCGCATGGTGACCGGTCGATTGCCTTGTCGCCATAAAAGACGGCGTTGCGGGCATGCGCTTCCGGGTGTTTTGGCTTTCCGGTCCACAGAATATGGCTCAAACGATTGATATCGGGCAGCAGCGGATGCTGGAACTTATACTTCTCATTCAACCGTTCACGCAGGATCGGACTCCAGCCAATCAACTGCAGCGCGGAATAATCTTCCATGTCCGTATAATTTTCTTGCGTCTCGACAATCGCATAGAAATTGCCGCCATAGGCCACATCGACCTTGAGGGTTCCAAGGTCCGGGCATTCGACTTCAAGCCCTTCGGCATAAAGGAAGGCTGGAACGTTGGTAAGACGAACGCGCTCGACATACTGGCCATTCTGCTCATACTCGATCGCCACCAGACCGGCAGGCGTGTCGAGATTGAGCTTGCCCGGCGTCTTCGGCGTCACCAGTCCCTGTTCAATCGCCATCGTCACGGTTCCGATGGTGCCGTGACCGCACATCGGCAGGCAGCCGGACGTCTCGATGAAAAGCACAGCCACATCGCAATCGGGGCGGGTCGGCGGATAGAGTATGGAGCCCGACATCATGTCATGACCGCGCGGCTCGAACATGAGACCGGTGCGGATCCAGTCATATTCGCGCAGAAAATGCGCCCGCTTTTCCATCATGGTCGAACCTACGAGGTTCGGCCCGCCGCCAGCCACCAGACGCACGGGATTGCCGCATGTATGTCCGTCGACGCAGAAAAAGGAATGTCTTGCCATGATGGTCAGTTCCGAAAACGTTGTGGCTTGAAAGGTTCAATATCGATTACAGGCGCGGTACCCGTGATGAGATCGCGGATAAGCCGCCCGGTTGCAGCCGATTGTGTGAGGCCCAGATGGCCATGGCCGAAGCCGTAATAGATGTTTCCGCCTGCAGAGGCCCGGCCAATGACCGGTACGGAATCCGGCATGGACGGCCGATAGCCCATCCATTGCCGCCCGCCCTCGGTGCGAAGGCCCGGCAAAAACATGGAGGCCTTCATTAGCATGGCCTCGGATCGCGCGAAATTGGGCGGTAGGTCGAGCCCGCCGAATTCCACGGCGCCGCCCACACGCAGGCCGGTTTCCATCGGCGTGACCACAAAGCCATGGCCGGGGAATGTCAGCTGCCGCTTCACATCGAAACTGCCAACAGGCAGTGTCGTATTATAACCGCGCTCCGTATCGAGTGGCACAGCATCGCCAAAACCTTTGGCAAGATCGCGAGACCAGGCGCCCGTCATCAGGACAAGATGCGCCGCCTTGATTTCGGTTCCATCCACGAGGCGAACGCTTGCCCCGCCATTACCCGGTCCTGCGCTCGTGACTTTAGCCTGAAGAAAGCGTGCACCCATGCTTTCGGCATAGGCCCAGATTGCCTTGCCGAACAGTTTTGGATCGCTGACATTCTTCCAGCCGGGAACAAAAGTTCCGGCGACGAAACGCGGACTCAGGCCCGGCTGCAATTCAACAAGCCGGTTGCCGCGCACGTGTTCATAGGCAATTCCTGCCTTCTCGCGAACATCCCAGCCTGGCTGCGAGGCGGCAAGCTCTGCTTCACTTTCATAGAGTTCCAGATTGCCGTTCTCGCGCAACCTGTCGCGCAATCCCGCACGATCGATGAGCGCCATCATCTCGCTGCCTGCAAGACGCATGATGTCCGCCTGCGCAACCGCAGTTTTTGCCAGCGCATCTGCGCTACTCGCACGCCAGAAACGGTAGAGCCAAGGCACCATCTTTGGAAAATAGGACGGACGGATGGTAAATGGACCGAGCGGATCCATCAGCCAGCCCGGCACCTTGCGCATCACGCCTTTGGAGGCAAGCGGAAGAATATCGGAAAATGCCAGCGCCGCCGCATTGCCTGAACTGGTTTCTTCGCAAATGCCACTTCTGTCGACGACCAGAACCTGGCGTCCCGCCTCGGCAAGCAAGGCGGCTGTGGCGACACCGACAATACCGCCACCGATAATGAGAACATCCTGCTGACCCTGTGGATCAGATTTCATCTTTTACGGCTCCCCACCGGATTCAATTTTACCCACAGTCCGCAATGGTCAAAAGCCGGACGGCGTCTATGGTTCGATCCATCGGCACTCGACATAGTTTCAACGCCAGTCACCCCGGCTTTGTCCATCGATTTTTTGGAATGACGCTGTGCTGAAAGTTCGCCATCGCTTGAAAAAGCCACAAAAGCAGATTTAGGGATCAACCAACCCACATCACACCGTATTGATATATCAGAGATATATCTGTAGGATTGAACTATGTCAATCGTCGTAACCACAAGGCATGGACACGCATGGAAGAGACGAATGTTCGAGACAGGCTGGCACGGAACCCGGCAAGCATGCCGCTGGCGACCATGGACGGCTGGGGCAGCGAAAGCCTGGCCGAGCAGGCTTATCGTATTCTGGAACGTTCCATCGTCACGCTGGAACTGGAACCGGGCACTGTCGTCAACGAGCGCGCGCTCATCGAGCTGACCGGCATGGGTCGCACGCCGATGCGCGAAGCCATTCAACGGCTTGCGTGGGAAGGCCTCGTGGAAGTGCGACCGCGGTCCGGCATCGCCATAGCGCCGATTGATCCGAAGGATTTTATCAAGGTGCTGGATGCCCGCGAGGGTGTCGAGCGCGTTCTGGCACGCGATGCGGCGCGCTTCGGCAGTCCGCGCGATTATGAACGGCTTGAAGCCGCCGCAGCCGCCATGCGGCAGGCCATTCCCACCGAGGACGTGGCGCTGTTTCTAGACGCTGACAAGGCATTCGACATTGTTCTGGGCACGGCGGCAAGCAATCCCTATGCCGCCCGTATCGCAGCACCCTTGCAAACCCACAGCCGCCGCTTCTGGTTTCGCCTTCGTCCATCGACCGGAATATCCGGTTCGGCCAACGCCCATGCGACACTGATCGAGGCGATCATTTCCCGCCAACCGGAGCGGGCCAGCGATACGGCCAGCGAACTGATGACCTATCTGCGCACCCTTGCGCCCTGAATCTCGGCGCGATCAGGCAGAAGGCATCACCGTGTCCGCAATGACCGGCGCGTCCGCTCATTGGTCCGGATAGCTGTTGCCGTTGTCGGACCAATATCGAAAACCAGCCCTTCATCGGTGTTGATGCGATTTTGGGCCAGAGCGTAGGCATGACGTGTCCCGCGCTCCATATCCTTTGCCTGCACCGAAACGATGGACAGAATTGCACTTAGGCCGATAACCGCCTGAGACGAATAATGCATCTAAAACGCTCCCCGTGCAGGTTCCCACAACTGATGGCGATGTCAGTGAGCCGTTCACCTGCGACCGAAAGGTGGCGTGATACGTCAGATTTCGAGACGCTCGCTGACGAAACCGTGATCGTGGGAGTATTTCTGGCTTGAGCGCTGGCGGCGGTGCACCGGATTGCGCGACCAAATAAAAAGCCGAAGCTCACGCTTCGGCTCTATCACCATTGTTGGGACTGAAGTCCATTCAATGAGTTTTATTCATCGATTCCGACATTTTGCGGAGCACATTGAGCGCAATGCTCACTTCCTCATCACTCACGCCTTCCAGCAGGTCCTCGCGAACATCACCGGCGAGCTTCACGACCTGTTCGGCCAGAATTTTGCCCTCCGCCGTCATCACCACCCGCTTGGCGCGGCGATCGCCCTGAACCGTCTGCCGTTCGATGAATGATTGACGCTCCAGACCGTCGAGCAGGCGAACCATGGTCGCATTCTCGATTTCCAGCGCTTCTGCCAGTTCCTTCTGATACAGGCCTTCCTGTTCGATCAGGGCAAGCAAGGTGCGCGCCCGGGCCAGCGTCAGCCCACGCTCCTTCACACGCGCATCGAAAACGGTGCGAAGCCTGCGATTAACCTTCGCCATGGCATCAATCATTTCAGCTTTGAGATCTGCCGTATCCATGCCAACCGCCTTATAT
This sequence comes from Ochrobactrum vermis, assembly GCF_002975205.1. Lineage (NCBI taxonomy): Bacteria > Pseudomonadati > Pseudomonadota > Alphaproteobacteria > Hyphomicrobiales > Brucellaceae > Ochrobactrum > Ochrobactrum vermis. The sequence continues at coordinate 2,390,126 of NZ_PCOC01000001.1, forward strand.
ATTAGTAAACTAATGATTATAGATTTGGATAAATCGCTGGCGAACTATTTTCAAGTGAACTTCCTGAACTCACGCAAGCGTGATGGGATTCGACGCCGATATGGCGGCACAGCAAAGAAATTCACCGTCAAACCAGTGATCTAAAAAAGAAAAAGCGGGCCAAAGCCCGCTCTCCCGAAAAACATCAAATTGCCACCTGTCAGGCAGGCATGATCGTGCCCTGCAGCGTCATCAGCTGATGCAGGAAGATTTCCGCCTTGGTACGATGTTCATTGGACGAAGCGTCGTCCAGAGCCTCGCGGGCATGATCGATGCGGCGCTGAATATCTGCCGGGTCGATATCGTCCACATGGGTCGCCGATTCGGCCAGAACGGTGCAGCCCTGCGGGGTAATATCGGCAAAACCGCCGAAGACCACGTAGGAGTCGGACTTGCCATCGGCAAGCTTCACCGAAACGACACCCGGCATGATCGTCGTCATCAGCGGCGAATGACCGGCGAGAGCCGTCAGATAGCCTTCGCTACCCGGAATGACGACTTCCGTCACCTGCGCGGAAAGCAGGAGTCGTTCAGGCGACACGAGTTCGAATTGGAAAGCTTGAGCCATGGTTCTCACTTGAATTCAAAAGCATGAGTCCGAAAGGTGGAGACCGGTTTTCGGAAAACCATGCTTAAACAAAATGATTGGCTTTCACGGCGGGCCTTGCGGCCCACCGTGAAACTCAATTCATCAAGCCGCTTCAGCAGCCAGCTTCTTCGCCTTTTCGATCGCTTCTTCAATCGATCCGACCATGTAGAAGGCCGGTTCTGGAAGATGATCGTAGTCGCCAGCGCAAAGGCCCTTGAAGCCCTTGATGGTGTCTGCGAGGTCGACGAGCTTGCCCGGCGAACCGGTGAAGACTTCAGCAACGAAGAACGGCTGCGACAGGAAGCGTTCGATCTTACGAGCGCGCGCAACGGTCAGCTTGTCGTCTTCCGACAGTTCGTCCATGCCGAGGATGGCGATGATGTCCTGAAGCGACTTGTAGCGCTGCAGGATCGACTGAACCTGACGGGCAACGGCGTAGTGTTCTTCACCAACGATCATCGGATCGAGCATACGCGACGTGGATTCCAGCGGATCCACAGCCGGGTAAATACCCTTTTCAGCGATCGAACGGTTCAGCGTGGTGGTCGCGTCCAAGTGAGCGAACGACGTAGCCGGTGCAGGATCGGTCAAATCGTCGGCAGGAACGTAAATTGCCTGAACCGAGGTAATCGAACCCTTGGTCGTCGTGGTGATGCGTTCCTGCATCGCGCCCATGTCGGTTGCCAGCGTCGGCTGATAACCCACAGCGGAAGGAATACGGCCGAGAAGAGCCGAGAGTTCCGAACCAGCCTGCGTGAAGCGGAAGATGTTGTCCACGAAGAACAGAACGTCCTGGCCCTTGTCACGGAAGTTTTCAGCAACCGTCAGACCCGACAGAGCAACACGAGCGCGCGCACCCGGAGGCTCGTTCATCTGACCGTAAACGAGTGCGGCCTTGGAGCCTTCCCCGCCACCGAGCTTGTTAACGCCCGATTCGATCATTTCGTGGTAAAGGTCGTTACCTTCACGGGTACGTTCACCAACGCCTGCGAATACCGAGTAACCGCCGTGCGCCTTAGCGACGTTGTTGATCAGTTCCATGATGAGAACGGTCTTGCCGACGCCTGCGCCGCCGAACAGACCAATCTTACCACCCTTGGCGTAAGGAGCGAGAAGGTCGACGACCTTGATGCCCGTTACGAGGATTTCAGCTTCGGTCGACTGTTCGATGTACTCAGGAGCTTCCTGGTGGATCGCGCGGCGCGCTGTGGTCTTGATCGGACCAGCTTCGTCAACCGGCTCGCCGATGACGTTCATGATGCGGCCAAGCGTTTCTTCACCAACCGGAACCATGATCGGGTTGCCGGTGTCGCGCACTTCGTGACCGCGAACCAGACCTTCGGTCGAGTCCATGGCGATGGTGCGAACGGTGTTTTCGCCCAGATGCTGCGCAACTTCGAGAACCAGGCGGTTGCCCAGATTGTCGGTTTCCAGCGCGTTGAGGATCAGCGGCAGCTGACCGTCTTCGAACTGTACGTCGACAACAGCGCCGATGACCTGAGTGATCTTGCCTACTGCGCCGGTCGCTGCAGCCTTGGGAGCTGCTGGCGTCTTGGCGGCAGCCGCCTTAGCTGGTGTAGCCTTGGCTGGAGCCTTCTTGGCCGCTGCCGGCTTTGCTTCGGCCGCGGCGGTAGTTTTCGGGGTCGCTGCTTTTGCCATCGATCCTTACCTTCCGTTAGCATGGTCCCGAAAAGTTGCAGACTTCCCGGATAAGACCATGCGGTAAACCCTAGAGCGCTTCCGCGCCCGAAATGATTTCGATCAGTTCCTTGGTGATCTGAGCCTGACGCTGACGGTTATACGTGATCGACAACTTGTTGATCATGTCACCGGCATTACGCGTCGCATTGTCCATCGCGCTCATCTTCGCGCCCATTTCGCCCGCCACATTTTCCAAGAGAGCGCGGAAAATCTGGACCGAAATATTGCGCGGGATCAGCGTGCTCAGGATCGCCGCAGGATCAGGTTCGTACTCATAAATCGCATCGCCTGCAGTGTCCGCCTGCGCAACGTCACCAGCCGAAGCCGGAATGAGCTGCTGTGCAGTTGGAATCTGTGCAATCACCGACTTGAATTCGGAATAGAACAGGGTGCAGACATCAAATGCGCCTTGTTCAAACAGCTCGATCACCTTGTGGCCGATCTGGTCGGCATGCACAAAAGCGAGCTGCTTGACTTCGCGCAGATTGACATGGTCGATGATCAGAGAGGCAAATTCGCGACGCAGAATATCTGCGCCCTTCTTGCCGACCGTGATGATCTTGACCGTCTTGCCTTCAGCGAGGAGCTTGCGGGTATGATCGCGCGCCAGGCGTGCGATCTGCGAATTGAAACCGCCGCAAAGGCCACGTTCTGCAGTGCAGACGACGAGCAGATGCACGTCATCCTTACCCGTACCGGCCATCAACGCCGGTGCATCTTCACCGCTGACATTCTGCGCGATATTCGCGAGAACGGCACCCATGCGCTGCGAGTAAGGCCGTGCGGCCTCTGCAGCTTCCTGGGCACGGCGCAGCTTCGCCGCGGCGACCATCTGCATCGCCTTGGTGATTTTCTGCGTCGCCTTGACCGAGGCGATACGGTTTCTCAGATCCTTTAGTGAAGGCATCCGTTCATCCCGTCACAAAATTCAAGCGAAAGACTTGGCGAACGCGTCGACCGCTGCCTTGAGCTTTGCTTTGATGTTGTCGGTGAGCGCCTTTTCGTCGCGGATCGCATCCAGCACATCCTTGTGCTCGGTGCGCAGCGAAGAAAGTAGACCTGCTTCGAACTTGCCAACCTGGTTGACGGCGATCTTGTCGAGATAGCCATTCACGCCGGCGAAAATCACGGCAACCTGTTCTTCTGTCTTGAGCGGCGAGAACTGTGGCTGCTTGAGAAGCTCGGTCAGACGTGCGCCACGGTTCAGCAAACGCTGGGTCGAGGCATCGAGATCCGAACCGAACTGTGCGAAGGCGGCCATTTCACGATACTGGGCAAGCTCGCCCTTGATCGAACCGGCAACCTGCTTCATGGCCTTGACCTGAGCGGACGAACCAACGCGGGAAACCGACAGACCGACGTTAACAGCCGGACGGATACCCTGATAGAACAGGTTGGTTTCGAGGAAGATCTGGCCGTCGGTGATCGAGATCACGTTGGTCGGAATGAAGGCCGAAACGTCGTTGCCCTGCGTTTCGATGACCGGCAGAGCCGTCAGCGAGCCAGCGCCGTTTTCGTCGTTGAGCTTTGCAGCGCGTTCGAGAAGACGGGAGTGCAGATAGAAAACGTCGCCCGGATAAGCTTCACGGCCCGGAGGACGACGAAGCAGAAGGGACATCTGACGGTAAGCAACAGCCTGCTTGGACAGATCGTCATAACCGATGAGAGCGTGCTGACCGTTGTCACGGAAATATTCGCCCATTGCGCAGCCTGCGAACGGAGCGAGGTACTGCATCGGAGCCGGATCGGAAGCGGTAGCCGCAACAACGATCGAATATTCGAGAGCGCCGCGTTCTTCGAGAACCTTGACGAACTGAGCAACAGTCGAACGCTTCTGGCCGATAGCAACGTAAACGCAATAAAGCTTTTCGCTGTCCGGGCCGTTGTCGTGGATCGGCTTCTGATTCAGGAAGGTGTCGAGAATGATGGCGGTCTTGCCGGTCTGACGGTCACCGATGACCAGCTCGCGCTGACCACGACCAACCGGGATCAGAGCGTCAACAGCCTTGAGGCCAGTCGACATTGGCTCATGAACCGACTTACGCGGAATGATGCCCGGTGCCTTGACGTCGACGCGGCGACGCTCGGTAGCAACGATTGGGCCCTTGCCGTCGATCGGGTTGCCGAGAGCATCGACAACACGGCCGAGCAGGCCCGGACCGACAGGAACGTCAACGATTGCGCCTGTACGCTTGACGACGTCGCCTTCCTTGATGTCACGGTCGGCACCGAAGATAACGACACCAACATTGTCGCTTTCAAGGTTCAGCGCCATGCCGCGAATACCACCAGGGAATTCGACCATTTCACCAGCCTGAACATTGTCCAGACCATAGACGCGAGCAATACCGTCACCGACGGACAGAACCTGACCGACCTCGGAGACCTCAGCCTCCTTGCCGAAGTTCTTGATTTGCTCTTTCAGGATAGCGGAAATTTCCGCGGCGCGGATGTCCATCAGCCGACCTCTTTCAGTGCAAGCTTAAGAGAAGAAAGTTTGGTGCGAAGGGACGTGTCGATCTGACGCGAACCCATCTTGACGATAAGACCGCCGAGGATCGACGGATCGACGGTGACGTTGATCGTCACGTCCTTGCCGGCCACGCCCTTCAGCGTTGCCTTCAATTCGTTCTGCTGCGCGGCACTCAAGTCGTGCGCGGAAAGAACATCGGCGGAAATCTCGCCACGATGTTCAGCAGCAATCTTGCGGAAAGCGGCGACAATGCCCGGCAGCGCGAAGAGACGGCGGTTCCGCGCGACAACGCGCAGGAAATTCCCGACCAGACCCTTGATGCCTGCCTTATCGGCAAGAGCGCCGATGGCGTGAAGCTGATCTTCCGAAGAAAATACCGGACTGGAGATCAGCCGCTTGAGGTCTTCGCTTCCGCTCAGAAGCGCCTCGAAACGGTCAAGATCTTTTTCCACAGCTGCAACGGATTTCGCATCGAGCGCTAGCTCGAAAAGCGATCCGGCGTAGCGCTGTGCGACACCTGAAATGAGCGAAGACGTTTCAGCCACGAACAACCTGCTCTCTACGTTGAAACCATCCTTTTGAGGCCCAATCTTGTTCAGGACGCCAAACTGATGATTTTATTGAATGTTTCCGGAAAACCACTGACGCGCGAGCACGTCAACACCGAAATGTGATTGCCGTCTAGCATAGACGAACAGGACTCGCAACACGCGAATCCGGCACTTTTGTGTAAGATTTACCGCCTTTCGCGGTCAAAAAAGTCGCATCCACCGAAGCGAAGCTGCCTTGTGCCATGCAGCCTGCACGTCTGACGTGCAGGACCGGCCGGTTTCCGCTCAGGAAAGGAAGCCGAAAGCATAAAGCAGCGGACCTGCTGCAAGCACGAACTCAACCAGTGCGGCGAGACTGCCATAGAAGCGCCCGCCCGCCGGTCCGCCCTTGCGCCCGCCTGCGTCCGACATCATCGAAATGAAGCGTCCGAACAGCGCAAATCCCCAAACGGCGCCCAGCACGACCCAGAGAAAGGGCTGCGCGAAAACGAGGCAGCCAAGCCCCACACCGAGATAAGGTCCGGCCAGCGTCGCACGGATCGAGCCATAGCCTTCGGGACGGCCATTGATCGGCTGGAGCCGCAACAGCTTCATCGCTATACCGGGCGCAAAAAGCATGACCAAACCGGCAAGCGCGGTTATGGCGGCAGCGCCCCAGGCAAGCCATTCTCCGGTCGTGGCAGGAAGATAGAATTCCATCGCAATTACCCTCATCGTTTCTTGCCGTATTAACATGCCTCCCAAAAGTGGAACCGCTTTTGGGATAAAGACATGCGAAGAGACAATCAGACAGACAGCTCCCCGCGATCGCAATGAACTGAAATTCAGTAGCCGAATTTCCGTCGATCTTCCACGCCTTTACAGGTCAGAGGAAACTTTGCGGATCGATATCCACCTGAACGCGGACTGATCCGCGTTCCTTCGGGCCACCGGCAAGCAAAGCGCGAATAAATCCTTGAATATCGGCGCGTTTTGTCCCGTGTACCAGGATGCGGAAACGATGCCTTCCCCGAACAAGTGCCAAGGGTGCTTCGGCAGGCCCGAGCACGGAAATCTCCGACGACGAAGGTGCTGCCCGACGCAACGCACGCGCATGATTTTCAGCATCAGGTCGGTTATCAGCGGAAATAATCAATGCCGCAAGTCGGCCGAATGGCGGCAATACGCTGCGCTCGCGCTCTTCGATTTCGCGAGCATAGAAAGCTTCTGTATCACCACTGACGATGGCGCGCATGACCGGATGATCCGGCTGGTAGGTCTGGATAAGACCGAGGCTCTTGCGCCCTGTTCGACCGGCGCGTCCTGTCACCTGATTGAGCAGCTGGAAGGTGCGTTCGGCTGCTCGCGGGTCGCCATTGGCCAGCCCCAGATCGGCATCCACCACGCCCACCAGCGTCATGTTGGGGAAGTTGTGCCCCTTGGCGACAAGCTGCGTACCGATAACGATATCCGCCTCGCCTTTTGCGATTGCATCGAGTTCCAGTCGCAGCCGCTTCACGCCGCCCGCCATATCAGACGAAAGCACTATGATTCGGGCTTCGCTGAACGTTGCCGCCACTTCTTCCGCGATGCGCTCCACACCGGGACCGCAGGCAACCAGATGATCCAGCGTACCGCATTCGGGACAGGCTTCGGGCGTCGGCTCGTGATAGCCGCACTGGTGACACATGAGCTGCCCGCGAAAACGATGTTCCACGAGCCAGCTCGAACATTGCGGACACTGGAAGCGGTGACCACAGACCCGGCATAGCGTCAGCGGCGCATAACCGCGACGGTTGAGGAACAAAAGCGCCTGTTCGCCGCGCTCCACCGTCTTGCCGACCGCCTCAGTCAAGGCAGGCGACAGAAAGCGACCCGGCGGCGGCGGTGATCGCCGCATGTCGATGGTCTTCAGATCGGGAAGTGCTGCTTCCGCATAGCGACCATAGAGCTTGATTCGCTTGTAGCGCCCTTGCTCCGCATTGACCTGACTTTCGATGGATGGGGTGGCTGACGCCAGCACAACCGGAAAACCGCTGATATGAGCGCGCACCACCGCCATATCGCGAGCATTGTAGAACACCCGATCTTCCTGTTTGTAAGCCGGGTCATGTTCTTCATCGACGACGATCAACCCCAGTTCCTTGAACGGCAGAAAAAGCGCCGATCGAGCGCCCGCCACAACCCGCACCGTGCCTTCCGCAATCTGTCGCCAGACGCGTTCACGGGTGCGGGGAGCAAGGTCGGAATGCCATTCAGCGGGCTTTGCGCCAAACCGGTTGTGAAAACGGTCGAGGAACTGTTGTGTCAGCGCGATTTCAGGCAGGAGAATCAGCACCTGCTTGCCTTGCTCTATCGCCTTGGCAACCGCTTCGAAATAAACCTCGGTCTTGCCCGATCCCGTCACACCATCGAGCAGCGAAACCGAAAAACAATCCGCCTCCACGGCCTCCGACAACATTTCCGCCGCCGCCTGCTGATCTTCCGAAAGCGTGGCCCGCGCATAGTCGATATCGGGCTTCGCCACCACGGATGGCGGCGGCAGCATGACTTCCTCGAAAACGCCCTGCGCCTTCAACCCCTCCACGACTGTCGCCGAAACGCCCGCCGCATGGGCGAGACCCGACCGTGTCCAGGCAAGCCCGTCGCGGGCAAGCTCCATCACGCGTGCACGGGCTTCAGTCATGCGCTCCGGCTCGCCGCCGGAATAGCGAAGCCCCGGCACTGCCGGTTCGGGATCGAATGCGGCCGGCACACGCAGGACCATGCGCGCCACCATACCGGGCGGTGAAAGTGTATAGTCGGCGGCCCAGCGCATGAAGCGCAGCATGTCGCCGCCCACCGGCGGACAATCGAAAACTTCCGAAATAACCCGCAGCTTTCTGGCATCGACAGCATCAGTTTCGCCTTCGCAGACGATCCCCGCCACTTCCCGCGGCCCGAGCGGCACGCGCACGATCGACCCGGGCTGGACGTTCATCCCTTCCGGAACCATATATGAATAAGGCCGCTCCGCGGGCATGGGCACGAGCACGGGAACCACCCGTGGTGCGAGCTCCGGAAACAGACTGGAGATATCGTGCGAATCTTTCGACATGATCGCGTGACCTTGGCGCGGCTTTGCGCTAAAGAAAAGCCACCTTCCGGGACTTAAATGGATTTAGCTCCCAAAAACCACCCGCGCTCATTATGGAGGAACGCTGTTATGAAGTTTTTCGTGGACACTGCGGACGTCAAGGAAATCCGTGAGCTCAACGACCTCGGACTGGTCGATGGCGTGACCACCAACCCGTCCCTCATCCTGAAGTCGGGCCGTGACATTATCGAAGTCACCAAAGAAATCTGCAACATCGTCAAGGGTCCGGTTTCCGCTGAAGTGGCTGCTACTGAATATGAGCAGATGATGAAGGAAGCAGCCGTCATCGCCAAGATCGCTGACAACATCTGCATCAAGCTGCCTGTCACCCTCGACGGACTTAAAGCCTGTAAGGCCCTGTCATCCGAAGGTCACAAGGTCAACATGACGCTCTGCTTTTCGGCCAATCAGGCGCTGCTGGCAGCAAAGGCTGGCGCGACCTTCATTTCGCCGTTCATCGGCCGTCTCGATGACACCGGCATCAACGGCATGGAACTGATTGCCGAAATCCGTACGATTTATGACAATTACGACTATCGCACGGAAATTCTGGCCGCTTCGGTTCGCACCGTCAATCACGTCAAGGAAGCAGCGCTTATCGGCGCCGATGTCGTGACCGCGCCTCCAGCAACCCTGAAGGCACTGGTCAAGCATCCGCTGACCGACAAGGGCCTCGAAACCTTCCTCGCCGATTGGGCGAAGACCGGCCAGAAGATCGCCTGATCTACGACCTTGCAAGACAGATGAAAAGCGGGCTCAGGCCCGCTTTTTTATTGCAGCACGGTTTCCCCATCCTGCTTGCTCACCCGGATTGGCCGCGTGCCTGATTGCTCCGCAATGGCGCTGGCAAGGGCGGCTGAATGGGTCACCACCCATATCTGGCTGCGTTCGGATGCCTGTGCAATCATTCGGGCCAATGACGGGATCATATCGGGATGCAAACTGGCTTCGGGTTCGTTCAGCGCGATCAGCGGCGGCAGGCGGTAGGAGAGCAGCGCACCCGCCAGAGCCAGCAGGCGAATCTGTCCATCGGACAATTCTCCCGGGCGAAATGTCCGCGGCGGAAAGGCCGGGAAGTTCAGGCCGAAAGTCGCTGTTTCATCGGGATAGGGAATGACCAGCTTCGCGCCATCCAGCGCGTCGGCAACCAGACGATCCAGATCGACCGTATCCTGCCGGATATGGGCAAGCGTGGCAAAGACCGAAGCAAGATTGCTGCCGTCCTCATCCAGCGTGGCGGCGGTTGCGGCAATGGACGGCTGGCGCACAGGGGCATCGCGATCACTTCTAAAGCCATGATAAAAACGCCAACCGCGTATTTGTGCGGAAAGGTCGCCGATTTCCGGATAATGGCCGGACTGCCCCAGCACAGCCAACCCGCTTTCCGATGTCAGAAGCCGTGCCGGATGCTCCATGCGCCTCCCCTCCCCGTCGCGGGCGAAAACCGCAGGCCCGCGCCGGTCCATCAGATCGACAGGACGGCGCCCCGTATCAAGATTGAGCTGCTCTTCCTTGATCTGCGGCTCGAAGGGAAACGCGCCGGAGACGGGTGGCGGCAGACCTGCTTCAACACGATAGGAAAGACGGGAGGCCAGTCGCTCGTCCTCAAAATCCGCTTCCAGAATGATGCGCGCGGATTCGTGCTTGCGGCGATTGCCGCTCCACATGGCCGATTGCATCCCTCCTTCTCGCACGATTTCGGTAGAGAGATTACCTTCAGCCGCCGCCTTCACCAGTTGCAACGCCCGATAGAGATTGGATTTTCCGGCACCATTCTCACCGACGAAAACCGTCACCTGTCCGAGGTCGAAGCGGATGGAACGCAGCGAGCGATAGCCCTTGGCGGCAAATGAAACGAGACGCATGATCCCTCCGCTACAAAAGCAAAAGGCGGCACGAACCCGCACCGCCTTTTGAAATGATCGGCATCAAGCCAAAATCAAATCTTTGAAAGTTTCATCGCAAGAGCAAGATAGACCTGCTGCGCAAGCTCCTTCGCCGCGCGCTTTCGCGCATCGCGTTCGGCACGCAGGTTGGCGAACTCCTGACGCGGGCGGTCGAAGGAAGCGCCAACCGTGCGGGTGCCCACAGCAAGCGGCTTGCCATCCTTGTCGCGCAGCACGAAATTCGACGTGGCCTTGACGATACCGGCCGAAGGACGACCCGTACGGTCGGTCTGGTCGCCGATATCTACGCTCACCGACGCGAGGGTATAGCTGCTCAGACCGAGACCAAGGCGATAGGTCGGATTGGCCGGTTCACCGGCGCCACCACCCAGAAGGAAGATCAGCTCATTGCGCACTTCCTGCCCGAATACATCGCCAGCCGGATCGATCGCCACCGAAGCAAGCTTGGTGCGCATGTCCGGCGTCACGCTGCCGCCTATGGTTCCACCGGCACCGGGGCCGGAGGAATAAAGCGGCTGCACGGTGCATCCAGCCATCAGAACCGCAGCCCCAAGTGCGAAAAACGCAACCCGGAAGGCTTTGATTGCGGAGAAAAAGCGGTCAGGCAACGACATTGACGATCCTTTGCGGCACCACAATAACCTTCTTCGGCGAGCCCCCGTTGAGCGCAGCCTTGACGAAGTCAAGTTCGAGCACCGCCTGCTGGATGCTAGCTTGATCAGCGTCGCGGGCGATTGTCAAATCCCCACGCTTCTTGCCGTTGATTTGAACTGGCAGAACGATCTCGTTTTCCACCACCAATGCCGGATCGAACACCGGCCAGGCACTGCGGGCAACCAGCGTTTGGCGACCGGCAATCATGCCGCCGAGCGCCGCCAGACACTGTTCGGCCAGATGCGGCATCATCGGCGCCAGCATCAGGATGAGCTTTTCGGTGGCGTCACGAACAGCGCTCTTCAACTCGTCATCGGCACTGCCCGAAGCAACCTGCTGCAGGGAAGCTGCGACCGTGTTGACCAGTTCGTAAAGACGGGCAACACCACGGTTGAAGGCGAGCTTCTCGATATCGTCGCCAACCGCCTTGACCGCCTTGTGCGCAGCCTTGGAAACAACAAGAGCTTCGCCCTGCGTACCGGTCTTCGGCGCAACGTCCTTCAACTGTTCAGCCGCTTCCGCCACCAGACGCCAGACGCGCTGGACGAAGCGATGAGCACCTTCCGCACCGGCTTCCGTCCAGATCACATCACGCTCGGGCGGCGAATCAGACAGCATGAACCAGCGCGCTGTATCGGCACCGTAGGAGGCGATGATATCGTCCGGATCGACGACATTCTTCTTCGACTTCGACATCTTCTCGATGGAGCCGATTTCCACCGGTCCGCCTGTCGAAAGCAGCGTCGCGCTGCGCTTGCCGTCGGTTTCCTCGATACGAATGTCGGCAGGCGCGACCCACTGGCCATCGGCCTTGTAGGTTTCATGCACGACCATGCCCTGCGTGAACAGGCCCTTGAACGGCTCGTCGATGCCGACGTGACCGGCGACCTTCATCGCGCGGGTGAAGAACCGCGAATAGAGCAGATGCAGGATCGCATGTTCGATACCGCCGATATACTGATCGACCGGCAGCCAGTGATCGGCAACCTTGCGGTCGGTCGGTTCGTTTTCCCAAGGTGCCGTAAAGCGGGCATAGTACCAGGATGAATCGACGAACGTGTCCATTGTGTCCGTCTCGCGACGGGCTTCGCCACCGCATTTCGGGCACTTCGCATGACGCCATGTTGCATGACGGTCGAGCGGGTTGCCGGGACGGTCGAAATCGACATCATCCGGCAGCTTGACCGGCAGATCGGCGCGCGGCACCGGATTGACGCCACAGCTTTCGCAATGGATCATCGGGATCGGGCAGCCCCAATAGCGCTGGCGCGAAATTCCCCAATCGCGCAGACGGAACTGCACCTTGCGGACCGCTTGCGGCTGATTGCCGAGCGTGGACTGTTCCAGACGTTCAGCCACTTCGGCAAAGGCTGCTTCCGGCGTCATACCGTCGAGGAATCGCGAATTGATCATCACGCCATCGTCGGTATAGGCCGTTTCGCCAATGCTGAAGCTTGCCGCGTCCTCGTCCTTCGGCAGCACGACCGGCGTTACCTTCAGCGCATACTTGTTGGCGAAATCCAGATCGCGCTGGTCATGCGCAGGACAGCCGAACACAGCACCCGTGCCATACTCCATCAGGACGAAATTGGCGACATAGACCGGCAGTTCCCAGTTCTCATCGAACGGGTGGCGAACTTTTACGCCTGTGTCGAAGCCCTTCTTTTCAGCCGTTTCAAGCGCCGCCAGCGACGTGCCGTGCTGATGGCATTCCTCGATAAAGCCGGTGAGCGCAGCATTGCCATCGGCAAGCTCCTTCGCCAGCGGATGATCGGCGGATATAGCCACGAAGGCCGCACCGAAAAGCGTGTCCGGACGGGTCGTATAAACTTCGATTTCCGAGAAATCAGCAGGCGCGGTCTTGGCATCCAGCGCGAAGCGAACCTGCAGGCCTTCCGACTTGCCGATCCAGTTGCGCTGCATCAGGCGAACCTTTTCCGGCCACTGGTCGAGCGTATCGAGACCGGCCAGCAATTCCTCGCTGAAATCGGTGATCTTGAAGAACCATTGCGTCAGTTCGCGCTGTTCAACCAGAGCGCCCGAACGCCAGCCACGACCGTCCACCACCTGCTCGTTGGCAAGCACGGTGTTGTCGACCGGATCCCAGTTGACCTTGGAGGTCTTGCGCGTCACCAGACCCTTTTCGAACAGGTCGATGAACAGCATCTGCTGGCGATGATAATATTCCACGTCGCAGGTCGCGAATTCACGCGCCCAGTCGAGCGAAAGGCCCATCGATTTGAGCTGGCTGCGCATCGTAGCGATGTTCTGGTAGGTCCATTCCTTCGGATGAACCTTGTTCTGCATCGCCGCGTTTTCCGCAGGCATGCCGAACGCATCCCATCCCATCGGATGAAGCACGTTGAAACCCTTGGCGCGCTTGTAACGGGCGACCACGTCACCCATCGCATAGTTGCGCACATGGCCCATATGGATGCGCCCCGATGGATAGGGGAACATCTCAAGCACATAGTATTTTTCGCGGCTGTCGCTATTGTCGGTTTCGAAGGTCCGGTCTTCTTCCCAGACTTTCTGCCAATGAGCTTCCGCCACGCGCGGATTATAACGTTCGGCTGCCATGACCGTATTTACTCGTACGAAGGTGATGCAATAAGGAGAGTCGATATTTAATGGCGACCTTCACCACGTATTGGCGAAAGCGTCAACCTTTTGCGGATTAAAAGCCTGAAAGCGAGAGTTTCATGTCAGATATCGTAGCGAACCTGAACACGGTCAAGGCTGCAATCGCCAAAGCCGAAAAGGAAGCACAGCGCGACAAGGGCTCCGTTACGCTTGTCGCCGTGTCGAAAACCTTCGATGCGGATGCGATCCGCCCGGTGCTTGACGCTGGACAGCGCGTGTTCGGTGAAAATCGCGTGCAGGAAGCACAGAGCAAATGGCCCGGCTTACGCGAAGATTATTCAGGCATCGAATTGCATCTCATCGGCCCGCTGCAATCCAACAAGGCTGCCGACGCCGTCGCTCTTTTTGATGTTATCGAAACCGTCGACCGCGAAAAGATCGCTGCCGCCCTTGCCGTAGAGATCAAAAAGCAGGGCAAGGCCCCCAAGCTTTATGTACAGGTCAATACCGGACTTGAAGAGCAGAAGGCTGGCATCGCTCCGAAGGAAGCTGTTGCTTTTGTCGAGCGCTGCCGCAAGGAACATGGCCTCGCTATCGAAGGGCTGATGTGCATTCCGCCAGCAGATGAAAATCCGGGGCCGCATTTTGCGCTTCTGGAAAAGCTCGCCCGTGAAGCTGGTGTGGAAAAACTCTCCATGGGCATGTCTGGCGATTATGAAACCGCGATCGGCTTCGGCGCGACATCGGTACGTGTCGGCTCGGCAATTTTCGGCGGACGGTCCTATACGTCTCCGGCCTGACACTACAGTTGCAAATTCGTCAGGCCATGGCGAAACGAGTGATTTTCGAGCACCGGAGCACAGGAAATTGCTCGTTGCAGACCGGCATCACGAATTAGCAACCATAGTGCTAGTGCAGAACGATTTCGCCTTGCACATTCCTCCAGTCCGAAGGGCCAAGCAGCCGGAAATGCGTGTAGCTGACCGAATGCAGCGGCCCGTCGATTTCCCGATTCCAGAACTCGATGAAGTGATTGAGCACCGGAAAATCAGGCGCCAGATCATAGTCCTGCCAGACGAAAAGCTGCAGCAGATGCGGGTGATCGGGGAAGTGGTAGAAAACTTTCGCCGTCGTCAAACCGTAACCGGCGAGTTGAAGTTCGAAGGCTGACTTCGCGTTCAAAGCGGACGTCGTCATGGCGATTTCCCCTTTTTGTGAAGAGCCATATTGTCAGGCTCCTGTATAGGAGATAATCACTCATAATGGTTTTTAAACTGTAAAAACAATATATTAGCACCATTCAACAGCGAGTGCTGCCATCTGCTTTTTCTGACGATGCGTCATTGTGGATCATAGACGCGCCGATTGTCTAATTTACCTTGCCCCCAATGGAAGGTAGACAAGGCACCCGATGGCCTCGCCTTTCACGGCAGACCGTCTCAGCCGGCGGGAGGTGCCGGTCAGTTTTTGGGTGCATTTATACGAGCGGGATATCACAGTCCGGCTCGCGGAATGCTGAAGGAGGAAATCATGTCGGAAAAGCTTTACCCGGTACTTGCCGAGGCAAAGAGAAACACGCTCATCGACAACGCAACCTATCTCGACTGGTATGAGGAGAGCGTGAGCGACCCGGACGGCTTCTGGGCAAAGCACGGGCGGCGCATCGACTGGTTCAAGCCCTTCACCAAGGTCAAGAACACCGATTTCAACGGTGACGTGTCCATCAAGTGGTATGAGGACGGCGTTACCAACATTTCCTATAACTGTATCGACCGCCACCTGAAGAGTCGCGGCGATCAGGTCGCCATCATCTGGGAAGGCGACAATCCCTATATCGACAAGAAGATCACCTATCGCGAATTGCACGAAAACGTCTGCCGTCTGGCGAATGTGCTGAAGAAGCATGGCGTGAAGAAGGGCGACCGCGTCACGATCTACCTGCCGATGATCCCGGAAGCCGCCTATGCGATGCTCGCCTGCGCGCGTATCGGTGCGGTGCATTCGGTCGTCTTTGCCGGTTTCTCGCCGGAGGCACTTGCCGGTCGTATCGTCGACTGCGAATCCACGTTTGTCATCACGGCCGATGAAGGCGTGCGCGGCGGCAAGCCGGTTCCGCTGAAGGAAAACACCGACACCGCCATCGACATCGCTGCCAAGCAGTATGTCATGGTCAACAAGGTTCTCACCGTGCGCCGCACCGGCGGCAAGGTGAGCTGGGGACCGGGCCGCGATCTCTGGTACCATCAGGAAGTCGCAAGCGTCGAACCGACCTGCGACCCCGAACCGATGAATGCGGAAGATCCGCTGTTCATCCTCTACACGTCCGGCTCCACCGGCAAGCCGAAGGGCGTGCTGCACACTACGGCTGGCTATCTCGTCTATGCGTCGATGACGCATCAATATGTCTTCGACTATCACGACGGCGACATCTACTGGTGCACGGCGGATGTGGGCTGGGTGACGGGTCACTCCTATATCGTCTACGGCCCGCTCGCCAACGGCGCGACGACATTGATGTTCGAAGGCGTGCCCAATTTCCCCGATCAGGGGCGTTTCTGGGAAGTCATCGACAAGCATCATGTCAACATCTTCTACACTGCGCCTACGGCCATCCGTGCCTTGATGGGCGCAGGTGATGAATTCGTCACCCGTTCGTCGCGCTCGACGCTGCGCCTGCTCGGTTCAGTCGGCGAGCCGATCAACCCGGAAGCCTGGGAATGGTATTACAACGTCGTCGGAGACCAGCGGTCGCCGATTGTCGATACATGGTGGCAGACGGAAACCGGCGGCATTCTCATCACGCCGCTACCCGGCGCAACAGACCTCAAGCCGGGCTCGGCAACGCGTCCGTTCTTCGGTATCAAGCCGGAACTGGTGGACAATGAAGGCGCCGTTGTTGAAGGTGCAGTAGACGGCAATCTCTGCATCATCGATAGCTGGCCGGGCCAGATGCGCACGCTTTACGGCGATCATAGTCGCTTCATCGAAGCTTACTTCTCGACCTATAAGGGCAAGTACTTCACCGGCGATGGCTGCCGTCGCGACGAAGACGGCTATTACTGGATCACGGGCCGCGTCGATGATGTGCTCAATATTTCCGGCCATCGCCTCGGCACGGCGGAAATCGAATCGGCACTCGTCTCGCATCATTCGGTTTCGGAAGCTGCCGTGGTCGGCTATCCGCACCCGATCAAGGGACAGGGCATTTACTGCTATGTCACACTGATGACGGGCGAGGCAGTTCAGGACGAAGATGCCCTGCGCAAGGAGCTGACCCAGCACGTGCGCAAGGAAATCGGCCCGATCGCTACGCCCGACAAGATCCAGTTCTCGCCGGGACTGCCGAAAACCCGCTCTGGCAAGATCATGCGCCGCATCCTGCGCAAGATCGCCGAAGACGAATTCGGTGCACTGGGCGATACCTCGACGCTCGCTGATCCGGGCGTCGTGGACGATCTGATCGAAAATCGTCAGAACAAGAAGTAACAAACAAAAAGGCCGGGAAATTCCCGGCCTTTCCTTTTAAAACCGTTTTGACGTTCCTCATCCTGAGCAGGCCCTTGTGGCAGGCCGCAGGAGCGGAAACATCTCAATCCTAAAAATCGATCGATCTGCCCTTGATCTCCCAATCGCCGAAACGTGCGGGATCCTTGCCGCCGCGACCGCCGATTTCACGAGGCGCTTCGTTTGCCTTTTCGGCAACGCGGCGCGCTTCGGCTTCCTTCAGCGCGCGCTGGGCGGCAGGCGGAAGATCTTCGAACGTGCGCTTGTCCACGTTTTCCGGGCTTTGGGTTGCTTCGGCTTTTTCACTCATCGATCACATTCCCGTTCTCGGCTTTTGCTTCAAACATTGAAGCGAAGGCTTTTCATACCCATCATATAGGCAGAAAGGCTTGCTGTGCAAAACCCTTGCGGGTCACTCAGCTTAAGATTTGGAGACCGCCACGGATGAATATGACGAAAACGGCCATGCTGATCGCCCTCATGACGGCCATGTTCATGAGCATCGGCTATTTGCTGGGCGGTGGCAGCGGCATGATGATCGCGCTTGTGATCGCCGTCGCCATGAATCTGTTCGGCTACTGGAACTCCGACAAGATGGTGCTGCGCATGTACAACGCGCAGCAAGTGGATGAGCGCAGCGCGCCGGATTATTACCGCATGGTAAGCGGCCTTGCCGCCAATGCGGGCCTGCCGATGCCGAAGGTCTATATCATCCACGAAGACCAGCCGAACGCTTTTGCTACGGGCCGCAATCCCGAAAATGCCGCCGTTGCAGCCACGACCGGACTACTCAACCGCCTGACGCCGGAAGAAGTCGCAGGCGTGATGGCGCATGAGCTGGCACACGTCCAGAACCGCGACACGCTGACCATGACCATCGTGGCGACCCTTGCCGGTGCCATATCCATGCTCGGCAATTTCGCCTTCTTCCTTGGCGGCAATCGCGAGAACGGCAACGGCATCATGGGTGTCATCGGCACCATTCTCGCCATGATCGTTGCGCCCTTTGCCGCGATGATCGTGCAGATGGCCGTCAGCCGCACCCGCGAATATGCCGCCGACAAGCGCGGCGCCGAAATCTGCGGCAATCCGCTATGGCTCTCATCCGCCCTTGGCAAGATCGCGCGCGGCGCCAAGGCCATCCCAAACGAAGAGGCCGAACACAACCCGGCAACCGCGCATATGTTCATCATCAATCCGTTGAGCGGACGGGGTGCGGACAATCTTTTCTCGACACACCCGGACACTGACAACCGTATTGCGGCACTCGAACAGATGGCTGCCCAGATGGGTATCCGCTCGGCCGGAATGGCTCCCCGCGCTGCTGCCCCTTCCCAAAGCAGTGGTCCATGGGGTAATGCAGGCGATAACAACAGTGGCGGTTCCGGCTTTCGTGGACCGTGGTCATAAATAAAGTTGAACAGTGTGAACGATAAAAAGCCCGCGCCGAAGCGTGGAAATAAAAAGCCGCAATCCAACAACAGCGCTGCAGAGCTGCGCCCCGGTCTGGCCGCGCGCTTGACTGCAGCACGTCTGCTCGGCGCCGTGATCGAAAAGAACACCTCGCTCGATGGCCTGACCGACAATACGCATGGCCATCCGCAATATCTGGCGCTGGAGCCGCGCGACCGTGCGCTGGTTCGCGCCATTCTCGGTTCCGCACTGCGCAATCGCGGCAGCATCGAACGCGCCATCAACAAGCGCCTCGACCGGCCTTTGCCGGAAAATGCGGTGGCACTGAAGCATCTTCTGCATGTCGCCATCGCGCAGATTTTCTATCTCAATCTGCCTGATCATTCGGCAGTCGATCTGGCTGTGGAAGCAGCCAATGCCGATCCGCGCAATCGCAAATATGCCGGTCTCGTCAATGCACTGCTGCGGCGTCTGTCGCGCAACAAGGAACGCGCGCTCGCCCACACGCTTGAGCCTGAAACCAATGTGCCGGAGTGGTTTGCAAAGAGCATCGCCGACGCCTATGGCGCGGAAAAAGCAGCAAGCATTCTCGCCATGCATGCCTATGAGCCGTCGATCGATTTCACTGTGAAGGGTGATTCGAAGGCATGGGCCGAAAAGCTCGGCGGTGTCGCCCTGCCCAACGGTTCGGTACGCCTCCCGACGGTCGAAGGCAATCTCACCGAACTGCCCGGCTTTGCCGAGGGCGACTGGTGGGTGCAGGATGTGGCCGCCAGCCTGCCTGCGCGCCTGATGGGCGACATCAAAGGCAAACGCGTTGCCGACCTGTGTGCGGCTCCCGGCGGCAAGACGGCGCAGCTTGTGCTTCAGGGCGCAGACGTGACAGCACTCGATATGTCCGAAAACCGGCTCAAGCGCCTGCGCGGCAATCTGGAACGTCTCGGTTTCGAGGCGAAGACCGTCGCTACCAATCTGATGGATTTCCAGCCGGAAGAACTGTTCGACGCAGTCCTTCTGGATGCGCCCTGCTCTTCCACCGGCACCGTGCGCCGTCACCCTGACGTGCCGTGGACCAAGACGCCGCAGGACATTGCAAAGCTCGCCGAACTTCAGGGCAAGCTGCTGGCGCATGCGGCCACTCTGGTCAAACCCGGCGGCGTGATCGTCTTTTCCAATTGCTCGCTGCATCCGCTTGAAGGCGAGGAAATGGCGCGCAAGGCGGCGAAAAATCCGTTGCTTGCGCCCTACCCGATCACAGAGCAGGATTGCCCCGGCCTGGAAGGGCTGGTGACGGCGGAAGGTTTTCTGCGATCCACGCCGGCAGACCTGCCTTCGGATCGTTTTGACGGCAATCCGCACATGGCTGGCATGGATGGATTCTTCGCGGCCCGCTTCAAGCGCGTATAGCAATCGCTGCTAAATGAGCAATATTGGCATACGATGCATGACTTGCCTCGTATGGTTAACGCTCGATTCATCATTTCTGTACAATTGTATAAAAGGAAACCGGCTGTTCGATCTGGCCGCAGAATAATGACAAACGATACGGAGAAAGACCGGGTGGCAGTCGCCCTCAGCGAAACCCCACACCTCTGGGGACTGGCCGTTGCACAGGCGTGGCGCAAGTTCAGCCGCCGTCTGCGCATGGGGCCGCTCTATCGCTGGCGCTTCACCGGCTTTACCCCGGATCGCATCCTGATCGCACCACCCGATCTGCGCGTCGCAGACCCGCAGCTTGCGCAGGAATTCTATCACGGTCGTTTTGCCCTTGCTGGACGCCTTGTCGAAACAGGCGGACTGTCGCCTTTCGCCGTCGAGCCGCCGACGCCCGAATGGGAAGCTGCACTTCACAGTTTCGGCTGGCTGCGTCATCTGAAAAGCGCCAATAGCGAACTGGCGACCGCCAATGCGCGCGCGCTTATTGATGACTGGATGCGCATGTTCGGCAAGCGCATCGGTGGTCTCGCCTGGTCGCCCGAGGTGACCGCCCAGCGCATCATCGCCTGGCTTCAGCATTCAAACCTCATTTTGTCCGGAGCCGAACTCCCCGCCTATCGTCGCTTCATGCGCTCGCTGGCCATGCAGGTGCGCTATCTGCGCACAGTGGCTGCCGCCATGGATGACGGCGAAGAACGCTTACGCGCCCGCATCGCGTTGGCATTCGCCGCTCTGGCGCTACCAGTATCGCCGCCGACGGCACGCGCCGCCCGACGCAATCTTGAATATGAGCTGAAGCGTCAGATCCTGCCCGATGGCGGGCATATCTCGCGTAATCCGGTCACTGTTCTGGAACTTCTGGCCGATCTTCTCCCGCTCCGCCAGACCTATGCCAACGGCACGGAATCACCGCCCAAGGCGCTGATCGAAGCTGTCGAACGCATGTTGCCAGCCCTGCGGTTTTTCCGCCATCAGGATGGCAGCCTTGCGCTTTTCAACGGCGTCGGCCCGACCATGCCGGAACGCATCATCTCGGTTCTGCGACACGACGAAACGGCTGGCTCGCCGCTGACCCATGCCCCCTATTCCGGCTATGAACGGCTGTCGATGGGGTCAACCACCGTCATCGCCGATACAGGACTGCCGCCTCCGGTCACCGCTTCGCGAGATGCCCATGCCGGTTGCCTCGCCTTCGAAATGTCCTCCGGGCGCCAGCGCTATATCGTCAATTCCGGCATCGACCGTTTCGGTCCGCCGGAATTTCGTCCCTTGGGCCGCTCGACGGCTGCGCACTCCACCGTTACCATCAACGACACTTCCTCGTGCCGCTTCAGCCTCAATGCGGGCCTTTCCAACATGATCGGCACGCCGATCATTGCAGGCCCTGCCCGCGTGCAGCGTGACCGGATCGAGGAAATGGGACGGCAGGGATTTGTAGCCAGCCATGACGGCTATGCGCGCCTGTTCGGCATCTATCATGAACGTCGCCTCGTGCTTTCCCACAATGGCAGCGTCATCCAGGGCGCGGACCGTTTCTATCGCGGCGATGGCCGTCCGCTGAAAGCGAATGGACGCGACAATATTGCCGTGCGTTTCCATCTGCATCCGTCAGTCGACATTTCCTTCGATGAGAACGGATTGATCGTTCTGTCGGCGGACCGCGACGACACCTGGGTCTTCTCCTGCTTTGAAGTTGCACCGCAACTGGAAGATTCGATCTTCTTTGCAGGATTCCGCGGCCCTGTGACGTCAAAGCAGATCGTGCTTTCCTTCCCGGCTTCCGAATTGCCGGAAGTGAACTGGCAGTTCAGCCGCGTCGCGCTCGGCAGTTACGTATAAAGTTCAAACCGGTCTTTTGCGGTAGGATTCTCGGCGCGGCTGTGTTAGGGCGAGCCGTCCACTTTCCTGAACGCATCCGTTTCAGCAACGAAGAGACCAACTCCCTATGGCTGTCAGCTCCAAGCATATTCCCGCTCCCGATCTTCATCGGGTGCGCCGCGCTCTCATTTCCGTGTCCGACAAGACCGGCCTCATCGATTTCGCCAAGGCACTTCATGCCCATGGCGTTGAAATCCTCTCGACCGGCGGCACCGCCAAGTCGATTGCCGCAGAAGGCATTCCTGTAAAGGACGTTTCGGAAGTCACCGGCTTTCCGGAAATCATGGACGGACGCGTGAAGACGCTGCACCCGTCGGTGCATGGCGGTCTGCTCGCAGTGCGCAACGACCCTGAACACGTCGCAGCCATGGAAGCGCACGGCATTGGCGGTATCGATCTCGCCGTCATCAATCTCTACCCGTTTGAAGAAGTCCGCTTCAAGGGCGGCGACTACGACACCACTGTCGAGAACATCGACATTGGCGGCCCGGCGATGATCCGCGCTTCGGCCAAGAACCATGCCTATGTCGCAACCGTTGTCGATCCCGCTGACTACGCAGACGTTGTAGCTGAACTCGAAAAGAACGCAGGCTCGCTGCCGATTTCTTTCCGCAAAAAGCTCGCAGCCAAGGCGTTCTCGCGCACTGCTGCTTATGACGCCGCGATTTCCAACTGGTTTGCCGAAGCAATCAACGAAGAAACCCCCGTCTATCGTTCGGTTGCAGGCAAGCTGCATTCGGTCATGCGCTATGGTGAAAACCCGCACCAGACGGCTGGCTTTTATCTAACGGGCGAACAGCGCCCCGGCGTCGCCACCGCGACCCAGCTTCAGGGCAAGCAGCTTTCCTACAACAACATCAACGACACCGATGCAGCCTTCGAACTCGTCGCCGAATTCGATCCAGCCCGCACCGCAGCCGTTGCCATTATCAAGCACGCCAATCCTTGCGGCGTCGCGGAAGCTGCAACGATCACCGAAGCTTATCTCAAGGCGCTTGCCTGCGATCCGGTTTCGGCTTTTGGCGGCATCGTCGCCCTCAATCAAACGCTTGATGAAAAAGCTGCTGAAGAAATCGTCAAGATTTTCACCGAAGTCATCATCGCACCGGACGCCACCGAAGGCGCACAAGCCATCGTCGCGGCCAAGAAAAACCTGCGCCTGCTCGTGACCGGCGGTATGCCAGACCCACGCGCCAAGGGCATTGCCGCCAAGACTGTTGCCGGAGGTCTGCTGGTTCAGTCGCGCGACAACGGCGTGGTCGATGATCTCGATCTCAAGGTCGTCACCAAGCGTGCACCGACCGAAGCCGAACTCAACGATCTGAAATTCGCCTTCCGCGTCGGCAAGCATGTGAAGTCGAACGCCATCGTCTATGTGAAGGATAGCGCAACGGTCGGCATCGGCGCAGGTCAGATGAGCCGCGTGGATTCGGCTCGCATCGCAGCCCGCAAGGCGGAAGATGCTGCTGAGGCCGCAGGCCTTGCAGAACCGCTCACCAAGGGTTGCGTGGTCGCTTCCGACGCCTTCTTCCCCTTCGCCGATGGTCTGCTTTCTGCCGTTCAGGCCGGTGCGACCGCCGTCATCCAGCCGGGCGGCTCAATGCGTGACGACGACGTGATCGCCGCTGCCGACGAACATGGCATCGCCATGGTCATGACGGGGATGCGCCATTTCCGGCACTAACCCCTTATAGAACATGCATTTATCGAGGCCCCGGAACCAACCATTCCGGGGCTTTCGTTTACGTTGAGTTTCGTATTGTTTCGTTTAAATTCGTTTTAAACATAAGCCAGATCAACGGAGAAACCCGCCCCATGACGCAGTTTATCGGTTCCATCGACCAGGGAACCACGAGTTCGCGTTTCATCATTTTCGACAGGCAGGGCGATATCGTCGCGAGCGACCAGCGCGAACACGAGCAGGTTTATCCGAAAGCGGGCTGGGTCGAACACAATCCGCTGGAAATATGGCGCAACACGCAGCATGTGATTGCCGCCGCACTCAAAAAGGCAAAACTGAAGGCAGGCGATATTGCTTCTGTCGGCATCACCAACCAGCGCGAAACCACCTTGCTCTGGGACAGAAAGACCGGTGTGCCGCTTTATAATGCGGTCGTGTGGATGGATACCCGCACCGACGAACTCGTTGCCCGCTACACGAAGGAGGGCGGCGCGGATCGCTTGCGCGCCAGGACGGGCCTGCCGATTTCCACCTATTTCTCCGGCCTCAAGCTGCGCTGGATACTCGACAATGTTCCCGGTGCGCGCGAGAAGGCCGAAGCTGGCGACGCCCTTTTCGGCACCATCGACACATGGCTGGTCTGGAACCTGACCGGTGGCACCGATGGAGGCATTCACATCACCGATGTGACCAATGCATCCCGTACCCAGCTGATGGATCTGGCGACGTTGAAATGGGACGAGGACATCCTCCGCCTGTTCGATATTCCAGCCGCCTGCCTGCCGGAAATCCGCTCTTCAAGCGAAGTCTATGGCGAGATCACGCTGCCGTCGCTTTCCGGCGTCAAACTTGCGGGCATTCTGGGCGACCAGCAGGCCGCGCTCTTCGGTCAGGCCTGTCTGGAGCCGGGGGAAGCCAAGAACACCTACGGCACCGGCTGCTTCATGCTGATGAATACCGGCGAAAAACTGGTGCCCTCCAATTACGGGCTGCTGACCACGGTTGCCTACAAGCTCGACGGCGCCAAGCCGGTCTATGCGCTGGAAGGGTCCATCGCCATCACCGGCGCTCTGGTGCAATGGCTTCGCGATAATCTCGGCATCATCAAGAACAGCAGCGATATCGAGACGCTGGCGCGCACCGTCGATGATAATGGCGACGTCTATTTCGTTCCGGCCTTTTCCGGTCTCTTTGCGCCGCACTGGCAGGATTCCGCGCGGGGCATCATTGCTGGTCTGACCCGCTTCGCCAATAAGGGCCACATTGCGCGCGCAGCACTTGAAGCAAGCGCCTATCAGGTGCGCGAAGTGCTTGAGGCGATGGTCAAGGATTCCGGCGTAGAGATCACGGAGCTGCGCGCCGATGGCGGCATGACCATCAACGACCTTCTCATGCAGTTCCAGTCCGACATTCTGGATGTACCGGTCGTGCGCCCGAAAATCATCGAGACGACGGCGCTGGGCGCTGCCTATGCGGCGGGGCTTGCCGTCGGTTACTGGAAATCAACAAAGGACATTATCGAAAACTGGCAGGTGGGCCAGCGCTGGCATCCGCGAATGCCGGTCGAAGAGAGCACGCGCCTGTTTCGCGCCTGGGAAAAGGCAGTGCAACGTTCGCTCGGCTGGATCGAATAAAGCCGGCTGACTATCCTGGTTCCGGCCCGTCACAGCGGGCCGGCTGTGACCTGCTTGTTGGCGGGATAAGGCGTGATGGCCGCCAGATAGAGCCCGACAGCGAAGAACAGCACCAGGACCGACATCCCGAGCGTAGCCGACTGCGTAAGCGCGGTAACGGTTGCCACGAGGAAAGGACCGAGGAAGCTGGTTGCACGTCCGGAAAGCGCGTAGATGCCGAAATAGCGGCCCGATTCCTCCGGCTTGACGCTGCGGGCAAACCACGACCGGGATGAAGCCTGTACCGGACCGAATGCTGTACCAAGCAGAATGCCGTAAAACAGGTAGGCATGTTCGGCAGACGTCGAGAACAGGCCTTGCGTCACCGAATAGTCAAGCGCCACCAGACCAAACAGCAGGTAGTCCCGCCCCGTCGACACCATTCCTATGGTAGCAAGAAGCAGCAGCACGACCGCAATCATGACGATCACCTTGGAGCCGAAGCGCGTATCCATGCGGCTGGCTATCAGGCAACTGAAGGTCGCGATGATGATCGTGAACATGCCATAGAGCCCGATTTCGGTAATGGACCAGTTAAATAAAGACGCCGCATAGCCTGCCCCCAGAGCCGCGATGGAATTGACGCCATCCTGATAGATCATCCGGGCAACCAGAAACCGCCTGATCCCGGAACGCCTGCGCACTTCGCCAAGTGTGGCCTTCAATTCCGACAGGCCTTTGCCGACAGCCTGCCGCAAGGGCTTTCCTCGTGCCTGATCGGGCGTGAACAGGAACATCGGCAGGATGAAAACCAGATACCAGATAGCCGAAATCGGCCCCGTTATTCGGGCGTCCTCCCCTTTAGTCGGGTCGAGCCCGAACAAAGGCTTTATGCCGATGATCGTCCTGCCGGTTTCAGGCGAAGCCGAAAGGCACAGGACGACAAAGAAAAGAACGATCATACCGCCCATATAACCAAGGCCCCAGGCCAGGTTCGAGACCTTTCCGATATCTTCCCGCGGAATCAGGCGCGGCATCATGGAATCGTTGAAGACGATGGAAAACTCTGCCGAGATCATTGCGATGCTGAAAGCGAGAAGCACCCAGAACAGGCTTGCGCCAGGCACGGCGAACCACAGCATCATGAGGCTCACGATCTTCAAAACGGCAAAGAAGCCGATCCATGGTTTGCGCGCGCCGGTCTGATCGGCAATCGAGCCGAGAACCGGAGAGAGGATGGCAATAACGAAGCTGGCGGCGGCAAAGCCATATCCCCATGCGATCTGGCCAGCCTGCGGCGTTACTGCCATGCGGGATATGAAATACGGACCGAAGATGAACGTGACCACGACCGAAAAAAAGGGCTGCGCTGCCCAGTCAAAGAATATCCAGCCCCAGATGCCGCGCCGCATGGCATGGCTGCGGGCAGTCGCAACCTGATCGCTCAATTGCTCATTCCTTCCCCCGAAACCGAAAGCTATTTCCGAATAAGGACCGGCCAGTCGATCGGATGCTTCTCTTTGTTTTTACGCATTATCCTGCGCAAAACCGCTTCGCACTTTTGCTGGAAATGCTCTAGCGGGACCATATAACCCGAAATGTAAATGCAAAAGAAATGAAAAGGGCGGCCAAAGCCGCCCTTCTGCAAAAATTATATCGTGGCTTTTTACTTTGCGAGATCCGACATCAGGCCCGCCGCAACCGCCAGTCGCGAGACTGTCAGATCACCACCTTCTGTCAGCGCCACCATGCGGCTTTTCACCTGCTCGATACGCGCGCCGTCGGCTGCAAACCAGGCTGCAGCCGGGTCCTTGTCCTTGGCAAAACGCTTGAGCGCCGTAATGGTGATACCGCGTGCAGCCTGCGTGATCGTATCGCTTGCTCGTGACAGAGCAAGCCCGTCATAATAGTCCGTGACGGGGATGGAGCGCGCGGCTTCCTCGATGCGACCGATGCGGAAGGCTTCCGAAACACCGAAATAGGTCTTGGCGGTCGCCACCCGATCAGCGCCGGCCAGATGCGCGATCAGTGCAATATCCGGCATGATGCCTGCAAGCTGCAGATTGGCGAGACGCTGTGCGAGCTTTTCCGGCGCACCTTTTTCCACAAAAGCGGCCTTGTCGGCCTGAAGCGCGCTTTTCAGGTATTCCGGCATCAGGCCGTCGAAACGCGGTTCCAGCTCGGCACGTGCCCTGGTGATCGTATCCACCAGTTCTGTCAGGTTGGCGCGTGTCGTGTCGTTGCGCAGCACCCAGGCCGTCGTCGCCTGCAGCATTTCGCCGACGAGATGGTAGAACTGGTTCTGCACATCGCCCGTCACCTTGCTGTCGAGCGCATCGATGGCATCGTAGATCGTGTCGATATCGAAGCCGTCACGCACCGCCACATAGGCGCGGACGATATCGGCGGGCGACTTGCCCGTCGTATCGGCCAGACGGCTGATGAAGGTGATACCGCCCCGGTTGATGATATCGTTTGCCAGCAAAGTAGCGACGATTTCGCGGCGCAGACGATGGCCTGAGATTTCCTCGGCGTAAGTCTTGGTCATGCGCTTCGGGAAATAGCCGAATAACAGCGACTGGAAGTAAGGCTCGTCCGGAAGCTGACTTGCCACCAGATCATCCGACAGAGACAGCTTGGCATAAGCGAGCAGAACCGCCAGTTCCGGGCGCGTCAGTGGCTGGCCTGCCTTCTGGCGTTCAGCCAACAGCGCATCGGATGGCAGATACTCGACCTTACGGTCGAGAAGCTTGCGGTTTTCAAGCTCCGCCATGAATCGCGCCTGATAGGGCAGTTCCGCCAAACCCTGCCTTTCGCTGAGCGAAAGCGCCAGCGGCTGCAGGTAGTTGTTGCGCAGAACCAGTTCGGACACATCGTCGGTCATGCTGACCAGAAGCTTGTTGCGCGCCGGCCGCTTGAGATTGCCCGAACGCATGGCAGCCGCCAGCGCGATCTTGATGTTGACCTCGACGTCCGAACAGTTGACGCCCGCCGAATTGTCGATGGCATCGGTATTACCGCGACCGCCTGCCAGCGCATATTCGATGCGCCCGCGCTGTGTCACGCCAAGGTTTGCACCTTCACCGATCACACGCGCTCCCACTTCCGAGCCGGTGATACGGATCGCATCATTGGCACGGTCGCCAACCTGCGCATCCGTTTCAGCCGACGAGCGGATATAGGTGCCGATACCGCCGAACCAGAGGAGATCGACCTTCGATTTCAGGATCGCGGTCATGATTTCCTGCGGCGTGCCGGAGGTCTTTCCAAGGCCGATGACTGCGGCAGCTTCTGCTGACAAGGTGATCGTCTTCTGGCTGCGGCTATAAATGCCACCACCAGCCGATAGCTTGGAGCGGTCATAATCCTGCCAGCTCGAACGCGGCAGTTCGAACAGACGCTTGCGTTCGGCAAAGCCATCGGCCGGAACCGGATCCGGATCGATGAAGATATCGCGATGGTCGAACGCCGCCACCAGCCGGATCTGTTCGGAAAGCAACATGCCGTTGCCGAACACATCGCCCGACATGTCGCCCACACCGGCAACCGTGAAAGGCTCAGTCTGGATATCCGTGTCGAATTCGCGGAAATGCCGCTTCACGGCTTCCCACGCACCGCGCGCGGTGATGCCCATGCCCTTATGGTCGTAGCCTGCGGAACCGCCGGATGCGAAGGCATCGTCCAGCCAGAAATCATGCGCCTGACTGATGGCATTGGCCGTATCGGAGAAGGTAGCTGTGCCCTTGTCGGCGGCAACGACGAAATAAGGATCGTCATTGTCATGGCGCACGACTTCCGCCGGCGGCACAACATGGTTGTCCTCGATATTGTCGGTGACCGAAAGAAGCGTCGAGATAAACACCTTGTAGGCATCGCGACCGGCTTCGAACACCACATTGCGATCACCGCCGACCGGCAGACGCTTCGGATAGAAGCCGCCCTTGGCACCGACCGGCACGATCACCGCATTCTTGACCTGCTGTGCCTTCACGAGACCCAGCACTTCGGTGCGATAATCCTGCGCACGGTCCGACCAGCGCAAACCGCCACGGGCAACAGCGCCGAAGCGTAAGTGCACGCCTTCCACTTCAGGCCCATAGACGAAGATTTCGCGATAGGGGCGCGGGTCCGGCAGGCCTTCGACCAGACGCGGATTGAGCTTGAAGGCGAAGGTGACGCGCGGCTTGCCTTCAGCATCCGGCGAGAAAGCATTGGTGCGCAACGTTGCTTCGATCAGATTGCGGAAACGGCGCAAAATCTGGTCGTCATCGATGCTCGGCACGCCAAGCAATGCGGTCTCGATGGCATCGACCAGCTTCTTTTCAGCCGCATCACGGCGCTTTGCCGAAGGATTGAAGCGCAGGTCGAACAGCGAATAGAGATCGCTGGCGATTTCCGGATAGCGGTTCAGTGCTGCCGCGATGAAGCCCTGCGAATAGGCAATGCCAGCCTGCTGCAGATAACGGCCATAGGAACGCAGGATCATGATCTGGCGTGCCGTCAGCCGGGCGGTCTGCACCAGCGCGTTATAGCCGTCATTATCAGCCAGACCGTCCCAGACGTTGCGGAACACATCTTCCAGCATCTCGCCGTCATCGGAAAGATCGACCGGTGCGCCATAGGCGTTCACGAGCTGCATGTCGTGCACGTAGACTGCGGCACCGTCCTTGCCAGCATGCGGCAGGTCGATGGTCTGCTCGCTGACGACACGGAAGCCCATATTTTCCAGAAGCGGCACACGCTGCGACAGCACAACCGGCGCGCCGTGATGGTAGAGCTTCAGCGAAACAGCGTCAGGACCATCGGTACGATAGCGATAGAAGTCCACGAAAAGCGGAGCCTCTGCGCTCAGACCGGCGATGCGTTCAGCATCGACCAGCGCTTCCGGTGCTGTGAAGATTTCGCGATAGGAAGGCGGGAAGCTTGCAGCAAGCGCGATGGTCTTTGCGTCCGCGCTGTCCGAGCTTTCACGCACGGCGTCGTCCCAGGTGCGGACGATGGCGCGCACTTCGGCTTCCAGTGCTTCACGATCCACGTGCGGCGTGGAACGCTCGTGACGGCGGATCACAAACTGGACGCGCGTCAGGCCGTTCTGCAGGAAGACCGGGTGGAATTCGAAACTGTCACCGCCATAGACGTCCACCAGATAGTGGCCGATCTTCTCGCGCACGACCGAGTCGTAACGATCACGCGGAATATAGATCAATACAGTCGCGAAACGGCCAAAACGATCAAGACGCGGAACGGCGCGTACACGCGGACGTTCGCCGAGCGCTAGAATCAGTTCGGCATTGGCTGTCAGGCTTTCCACGTCGATCTGGAAAAGCTCGTCGCGTGGATATTCTTCCAGCACGTTGATGAGCGCCTTGCCCGAATGATCCTCGCGGTTGAAACCCAGATGCTTGATAACCGCATCAGCCTTGGAACGGATGAACGGAATGCCTGCAACCGAACTCGTATAGGCAACCGAGGTGAAGAGACCAACAAGGCGCAGTTCGCCGATGGCTTCGCCCTTCTCTCCAAAAATCTTCACGCCGACATAATCGAGATAGGAGCGGCGATGCACCAGCGAAAGCGAATTCGCCTTGGTCACGATCAGCGGTTCGTTGCTGTCGAGGAATTCGGTCACCTCGCGAGGGGTCACCGTGTCGTCGTCATCCTTGCGCAGAACGCGGACTTCACTGTCGTTGAGAATACCGAGCGTTTCCTTGACCGGAACCAGTTCGCGCTTGTCACCCTTGCCCTTGAAGGTCAGCTCGCGCAGTCCAAGGAAGATGAAACGGTCGTCGCGCAGCCATTCAAGAAACGCGATGGCTTCCGGCATGGCCGGATCGCTCGTCATTTCAGAAACGCGCTTGTAATCGGCAATCGCGCCATCGAGGCGCTTGAGCATCGGCTTCCAGTCGCTGACAGCGGCACGAACCTGTCCAAGCACGCGCTTGATGGCGGCAGTCAGATCGGCTTTGGTCTGCTTGTCGAGGGCGGGAAGATGAATCTGTACCAGGCTGACGCGCTCAACGCCCTTGGCAGGCGCGAGCTGCGATGCTTCACCCAGAATGACCAGCTCGTCCTTTTCATGCGCAATATCCAGAACCGGATGCACGACCATGAAAATCTGGCTGACATGATCGTTCAGCTCACCCATTATGGAGTCGAGCAGGAACGGCATATTGTCATTGACGATGGTGATGACGCTCACCGGCCGGCTATGGGGCTTACCATGGCGTTCGATACCGTTATCGACGCTGATGATGCTCTTACCCTTGCGATAGGCTTCGAGGGCGGCATAGCCGTGACGGGCTGAACTGTCGAGGGCGGCAGCATCGTAAGCGGCCAGATCTTCTGGTGGCGCCCATTCGAAGAGAAGCTGCGAAAAGGCTGTAAGCGCCTTCGACTTTCCTCCCTTCTTCTCCTCCTTGCTTGCCTTGGAACCTTTAACCTTGCTCGACCGATCCTGCTTTGCAGTCACGTCGGATACTCCTGTCATGATGGCAATGCGCGCCAAACTAGCAGATTAGGCATTGGTTTCGATGGTATTTCATTGAAAATAACGAAAATTTTCCCGGAAAGTCAGAAAGACAGCATTTAATCCATTTAATTTGGAACAAAACTTCGAAAACTTCCCGCGAAATTTCGGATTATGCCAGCGGATTTCCCCGCCGGTCGCGAAACGCCCCGCAAAAGGGTGATGCCGCAGGCCAGCTTCGCCACATTTCAGACTAAAGTTGCAGATGATTCTGATAAAGGAACTGGCCGGTCAGAGCTCGATCAAGTGGTCGTCGAGTTCATTGACATTTTCCGGCCCTGCCGGGAAATGTTTCTCCAGCAAAAGCCCGGCCTGACCGATGGCCAGCACGAAACCTTCGGCCACCTGTGCGCGCGATGCATGATGGATGAGCGTCGCGACGATCGCATTCCACTCCTCCTGCTCGACACGCGCATGGATGCCCGCATCGGCGATCACCTCGGCATAATGTTCAGCCATCGAGACGAAGAGCAGAATGCCGGTACGATGCTCCGTAATATGAACATTGCGCGCCAGAAACTGTTGCAGGGCATTGAGATGGGCGCGCTTGTAACGGATGCGGCGCGGCACCAGCAACATGCGGATTGCCGGGAAAAACCACAGCACCAGCATCGCAGTCAGGAATGCCGCCAGCACTGCAAGCCCGAACATGGGCAGGCGGATATCGAACCAATACCAATGGGCGGCAAAGGCCGCGATCACCGAAGCAACCAGAATACCGCAGGTCGCAACAAAGCCCGCCGCAAAGAAATAGTCGTCGCTGGAGCGCGCCAGGACGGCATAGATTTCGCCGCTGGTTTCGGCCTCCGCCTTGCGGATGGCCTCGGCAATGCGGGCATGGCCCTCGGCGCCAATCAGCGTGTGATGCTTCATCTTTGCGTCTCCCTACCAGCTACCCGAGGCGCCGCCACCACCGGATGAGCCGCCACCGCCGGAGAAACCGCCGCCTCCGCCGCCGGACGACCAGCCACCGCCGCCCCAGCTGCCCCCGCCCCTGCCGCCGGAGCCGCCGCCGCGATTGTTGTAATCCATAACCACGCCGAGCCACTGATATTTGCCGGGCCCGATCTTGCGCCCGAAAACCGGCGTTAGGATCGCCATGCCGAAACCGCCGAAGAAGATCAGGCACCAGAAGGCGATGAAGACGACGAAGATCCAGTCAACATCGTCCGAACTCGACTGCACATTGCGCTTGGCGCGCGCTTCAAGCTCGGCCGCATCGCCGGAAAGAACCGAAAGAATGCCGTCAACGCCCTGCACGATGCCTTTTGAATAATCGCCGGTGCGGAATTCGGGAATGATGGTGCCATTGATGATGACGCTTGAAAGCGCGTCGGTCATGACGCCTTCGAGGCCATAGCCGACCTCGATGCGCACCTTGCGGTCATTGGGCGCAACCACCAGCAATATGCCGTTGTTTTCCTGTTTCTGCCCCAGCGCCCAGGCGCGGAACAGACGGTTGGAATAGGTTTCGATGTCTTCGCCATTGAGGCTGGGAACCGTCACCACAACCACCTGATCCGACGACTTCGCTTCGAAATCGGCAAGCTTCTGGGTCAGTTGCTGGCGCTCTGCGGGATCGATGATCCCCGCCGCATCCACCACGCGACCGGTCAAGGCCTGTGCAGGCTTCGCCGCATCCTGTGCAAGGGCTGCCGTGTGCAGCGTCAGCGCTGCGGAAAACAGCATGAAAGCGAGCGCAAGGAGATGCCGCGGCCAGCGAAGGCCGCGACGATCAGCCAAGAGTGCTGCACCCGCCCCGAAACGCATCATGAAACGCGCCGTCAGTTGAAGTTGACTTTGGGCGCGGCCTGGCTGCCTGCATCAGCACTGAAGCTCTGCATCGGCTGCGCATCGCGATACCAGATCCACGTCCAGATCATCGTCGGCATGGTGCGCAGCGACGTGTTGTAGACGCGAACCGCCTCGATATAGTCGCGGCGTGCGACGGCGATGCGGTTTTCAGTGCCCTCGAGCTGCGACTGCAATGCAAGGAAGTTCTGGTTGGCTTTCAGGTCCGGATAGCGCTCGACCACCACCATCAGGCGCGACAGCGCGCTCGTCAGATTGGCCTGATTATCCTGAAACTGCTTGAAGAGCTCAGGATTGTTGAGCGTTTCCGGGGTGATCTGCACTTGCGTCGCCTTGGCGCGCGCATCGATCACCGCTTGCAGCGTGTCCTTTTCATGGGCGGCATAGCCCTTCACGGTCTCGACCAGATTGGGCACGAGATCGGCGCGGCGCTGGTACTGGTTCTGCACCTCGCTCCATGCGGCCTTTGCCTTTTCCTCATTGGTCGGGATCGTGTTGAAACCGCATGCGGAGAGCAGCGGAACAAGAACGGTGAGACCAAGAGCGATGAAAATACGGCGGAAAGAGAAAGAAGTGGCAACCGTCGCAGCCGACATGGACTTCTCCTGAAAAGAGCGCTTTGCCAAGCGCCGGGGATAAAATTCATCACTCACATATGCGCGTTCACGCAAATGCGAGCCGTCAAATCAACAAGATAGACGAAATTCACTCGTTTTCCAGTCGATTTAAACAACAAGGTAAAACCGGCAGGCTGGCCCTGCCCGATTTCAGGGATGCAGCCGGAGAACGCCACTTTCAACCGCCGACTGGACAGATGCAAGCGTCTGGCTCCGCGAAAACCCTTCCGTGGCCAGCACGTGCGGCTCAAGCGGACCCAGTGCAGACAATTGCCTGTGCAGTTCCGCAATCGGTCCCGGATCGGTGAGCGTGTTGCCGCCCCGCTCGCGGCAGCGCCGGATCGCCTCATCGAGAGACGGCCTCAGAACCACATAATGGAGCGGCGCGGCAAGCGTTCGGAAAGGCTCGAGGAACCACGGCCCGATGATTCCGTCGACAATGACGAAATAGCCGCCATCGGCATAAGCTTTCGCCACCTTGGTCAGCGCATCCATCACAATGGCATTTTGCACATGCGCTTCGGGCAGATAGGGCTGGATCGCACCGTTCTTGATGAAGTGCCAGAAATCGTCCGAAT
This sequence comes from Ochrobactrum vermis, assembly GCF_002975205.1. Lineage (NCBI taxonomy): Bacteria > Pseudomonadati > Pseudomonadota > Alphaproteobacteria > Hyphomicrobiales > Brucellaceae > Ochrobactrum > Ochrobactrum vermis. The sequence continues at coordinate 2,424,797 of NZ_PCOC01000001.1, forward strand.
GAAGATGAACCTTTGGCGAACCCGGCTGGTTCGCAAGCATCTCGGCGGTTGTGGTTTTACCGGCGCCCGGTGTGCCGGTCAGGATAAGAATTTCACCAGAATGTTTCATGATCCGGCCTTATCACAAAATGACACAAGGTTCAGGTCCGACTTCTCAATTCATATCGGGATCATCGCCACAGACACCTGTGAACGCGCATCTGGAACCGATCCTCGGCCTGTGATCGGGGAGCTTTTTGATCTTCTCGCATATGCTAATCGAACTTGCATAGGTACTGTCGATTTCATTCCCGTCGATCATGACAATACCATTCCTGACGACCGGTTCAGTCTCACCTGCAGAAACGAGAAGAACAATGGACCTGAGAGCGATGTTCGCTTGATGGCAAGGTCCCATGGTCATTGCCAACTGCGCAAACGCGTTGCTGGCAACAGGTTCTGCCCCTTCCGCTACCGGTTCATTCTGTTCCTGAAGTACGGCCAAGGCTTCAAAAAACGGGCCATCCTGTTTCTTGATCTGTGTAGCAAGTGCGTCCAGACCAGCCTTGTCCCCAGCCTCAATGAGGTCAGCAATCCGGTCTTCGAGGCGCTGCGCTGCCGCTCCGTCTTCAAAAGAGATAACCGCCGCCGCCAGTTCCTTCGCTTCCATTGCGCCCGCCGGACCGGCAAGCCCGGCAAGCTCGGCGACAATAAGCGCCGACAGCACTGTGGCAAGTTTCAAGGCAACCCTCACTTGCATCCTTCATCCCCCGCGAAAGTCGCCAACAAAGAAAGCGGCGGATTGCTCCGCCGCTTTCTCAAAATGCAAACTGCGCGAAAGATTATTCGCTTGCAGCTTCTTCAGCCGGAGCAGCAGCGGCGGCAGCAGCTTCAGCGGCTTTTGCAGCAGCTTCTTCTTCAGCCTGCTTGGCCATGGCCAGACGTTCCACGGCCTTCTTGCCCGGCTCACCCTTGGTCGGGTTGCTGCGGGTCGGACGCTTTACCAGGCCAGCCTGATCGAGGAAGCGCAGAACGCGGTCGGTCGGCTGTGCGCCCTGCGAAATCCAATGCTGGATGCGGTCAGCGTCGAGCTTCACGCGTTCAGCGTCCTTGGCAAGCATCGGGTTCCATGCGCCAACGGTTTCGATGAAGCGGCCGTCACGCGGGCTGCGGACGTCAGCGATGACGATGTGGTAGTAAGGACGCTTCTTGGAGCCAGCGCGGGCGAGACGAATCTTCAGAGACATTTTTTCTTTCCTTTAGACAAGTGGTTCTGCCCTGACGGGCGATTGGTTGAGCCGTTGGACGGCTATTCACTTTCCGCCGTGGTTTGCGGCGGCATGCTCATGATGCCGAATGACTTCCTTCACGATGAAGTTCAGGAATTTTTCGGCGAAATCTGGATCGAGATGGGCGTCAACAGCGAGACCACGAAGGCGCTCTACCTGACGCTTCTCGCGGGCCGGGTCAGCAGCAGCAAGGCCGCGCTCGGCTTTCAGGACACCCACAGCCTTGGTGCAGCGAAAGCGCTCCGCAAGCATGTGGATCAGCGCCGCATCGATATTGTCGATGGAGGCGCGCAGTGCCAGAAGTTCAGCCGGTGCAGTGTTCTGTTCGTCGTTCATGATGCTCACTTCTTCTTCGGCAAACCGGGAAGGCCGCCACCAAGACCGGGAAGCTTGGGTCCACCCAGACCGGGCAGTCCGCCGCCGGGAAGCCCCGGCATCCCACCCTTGGTGAGACCGGCTGCTTCCGCCTGCTTGGCGAGCGCCTCAAGCTGTTTCGGATCCATCTTGGACAGATCAGGCATACCGCCCATTCCACCCCCGAGGCCACCGAGCCCCATCTTGCTGGCAAGGCCACCCATCATCTGCTTCATCATTCCGCCCTTGCCCTTGCCCATGACTTTCATCATGTCGGCCATCTGGCGGTGCATCTTGAGAAGCTTGTTGATGTCGGCAGCATTCGTGCCGGAACCCTTGGCGATACGCTGCTTGCGGCTGTGCTTCAGGAGGTCCGGATTGGCGCGCTCGGCTTTGGTCATCGAGCCGATGATTGCGAGCTGACGGTCGAACACCTTGTCGTCCAGACCGGCTGCTGCTGCCTTGTCCTTCATGCCGCCCATGCCGGGCATCATACCCATGATGCTGCCCATACCACCGAGCTTTTTCATCTGGCCCAGCTGGTCGGCAAGATCGTTAAGATCAAACTTGCCCGACTGCATTTTCTTGGCCATCGCAGCGGCTTTTTCCGCATCGATGTTTTCGGCAGCCTTTTCGACGAGCGAAACGATGTCGCCCATGCCAAGAATACGGTCGGCAATGCGCTTGGGATAGAATTCCTCGAGCGCATCCATTTTTTCGCCGGTGGCGATCAGCTTGATCGGCTTGCCGGTGATGGCGCGCATCGAAAGGGCTGCACCGCCACGGCCATCGCCGTCCATGCGGGTCAGAACGATACCGGTGATGCCGACACGATCGTCGAAGTTGCGCGCCAGATTGACCGCGTCCTGACCGGTCAGGCTGTCGGCAACGAGCAGGATTTCATGCGGATTGGCGGCCTTGCGGATATCCGCCATTTCCACCATCAGTGGCTCGTCAATATGCGTGCGACCGGCGGTATCGAGAATGACGACATCATGTGCGCCAAGCTTTGCAGCCTGAACGGCGCGCCTGGCAATTTCGACCGGCGACTGACCGGCGATGATCGGCAGCGTGTCGACGCTGGTCTGGATGCCTAGCTGGCGAAGCTGCTCCTGCGCGGCCGGACGGCGCGTATCGAGCGAAGCCATCAGCACTTTCTTGCGCTGGCGCTCGGTCAAACGTTTGGCAATCTTGCCGGTCGTGGTCGTCTTACCCGAACCCTGCAGACCGACCATCATGATGACGACCGGAGCAGGCGCGTTGAGATCAATCGCAACGCCTTCGGTGCCCAGCATTTCGATAAGTTCGTCATGGACGATCTTGACGACCATCTGGCCGGGCTTGATGCTCTTGAGAATCTCTGCCCCGACGGCCTTCTCACGAACGCGGTCGGTGAAGGAGCGAACCACTTCCAGCGAAACGTCGGCCTCGATCAGCGCGCGACGCACTTCGCGCAGCGCTGCCGTCACGTCGGCTTCGGAAAGAGCGCCGCGTCCGGTAAGGCCGTTCAGGATGGAGCCAAGACGCTCCTGAAGTGATTCAAACATCAAATTTCCCTTTAATCCAAGAAGAGGCTTATGCTTCGTCAGGGATAAATCGTCCCGCTTATCTGCCAGTTCAAGAAGCAACCAAAGCGATACAGCACCCGAGGGCGCATCGCGCTGTCGGGTGTGGACCTCCGGGATCGTTTTATACCAAATGGGTCCCGGTCGGTGGCTCGCGTTCTGAAGATCGCGGATAGATTGGGCAGGCTTTAAGGCGACCAGCCTGCAATGTCAAGCAAAAGGCGGAAAACAGGCTGAAACCGGCCCCGGTTTTATCCAGGGCCGGTTTCACCTTATGGCTTCATTTTATTGTGCTGCCGCACCGGCAAGCGGATCACCGATGCCCAGCACATAAAGACCGATCATCAGCAGCGTTCCCGCCAGAACCACATAATAGATCGTGGGAATGATGGTCATGCGCAGTGTCGTGCCTTCACGTCCCAGCAATCCGACGGTCGCGGAAGCCGCCACGACATTGTGGATCGCGATCATATTGCCTGCCGCTGCACCCACCGACTGACCGGCGACCATCAGCGCACCGGAAATACCGAGCCCTTCCGCCACACCATACTGGAACTGGCTGAGCATGAGGTTCGATACCGTGTTGGACCCGGCAAGGAAAGCGCCCAGCGCACCAACGGACGGCGCGAAGAACGGATAGACATTTCCGACTTCCGTTGCCACCCACTCCGCAACCATCAGCGGCATGCTGATGAGTTCCTTGCCGTTGACGCCGGAATTGATCATGACGCGCACCATCGGCACGGTGAACAGAAGCACGAAGCCTGCACCCAGCAGCGTTTTGGTGCTTTCTCCGAACGCCTTGGCGAACTGTCCGCCATTCATGCGATGCAGGAAGAAGGTGATCACGCAGACGAGGACCAGAAGACCGCCCGGCAGGAATAGCGGCGTGAAATCACCGCCGATCCCGGTTTCGCCCATGATATCCTTGGCAACGAAAGTGACCGACTTCAGCGCATTGCCCACGGAAGGGAATGTACGGCTGGCCACCAGAAAGATCGCCAGAAGAATGTAGGGCGTCCATGCCAGAGCGAGCGGGATCTTCTTCGAGGTCAATTCATCCAGCTTGATCTGGACACTGCCGACCCAGCCTGCAGGCCATTGCGAAGCGGGAGGGAAATCCCAGATTTGCTTCGGCATCAGGAAGCCGGCGCGCGCCGCAAATGTTGCCAGCGCAAGTCCGACCAGACCGCCGATCATCGACGGGAATTCAGCGCCGAGGAAAACCGCGCTCAGCACATAAGGTATGGTGAAGGAGAAGGCCGCAAACAGCGCGAAGGGCAGAATGGCGAAGCCTTCCGTCCAGGAGCGGTTGCGCCCGAAGAAGCGGGTCATGATGACCACGAGGAACAGCGGCATGAACGTGCCGCAGATTGCGTGCAGGATAGCCACTTCCGATGTGATGATATGGAAAAACTGTTCCCAGCTCGATCCGACGCCCTGCAATTGCGCCGTCAGCGCCTCGCGATTGAGACCGGACTGGACACCGACGATCAGCGGCGTGCCGACAGCACCGAACGATACCGGTGTGGACTGGATGATCAGTCCGAAAGTAACGGCGGCAAGCGCCGGGAACCCGACAGCCACCATCAGCGGTGCCACAACGGCAGCAGGTGTGCCGAAACCGGATGCGCCCTCGATAAACGAGCCGAACAGCCAGGCAATCAGGAACACCTGAATGCGGCGGTCAGGGCTGATTTGGGCAAAGCCCGAGCGGATTGCAGAAATGCCGCCTGAATATTTAAGCGTATTGAGAAGCAGGATTGCGCCGAAAATGATCCAGAGCAGCCCCGCTGTCTGGATCAAGCCCTGAATGGTCGAAGCAATGACGCGGTTGCCGCTCATACCCCAGATCGCCATCGCGATCACCACAGTCAGCACATAGGTCACCGGCATCGCAATGCGGGCCTGAATACGAAATCCAACCAGCATCACGCCGGCTACAAGAATTGGTAAAAACGCAAATAGCGCAAGAAATCCGTTCGACATGTGGCGTCCTCCCCGTCAATGTCACGAACCCTGAAAAAAATCAGTGATGAGATGGTGGTAAAGAAATTTTACCAGTCCATCCATAAGCAATAGGTATGAAAGCCACAGCTTCCAAGCAAAAAATGCCGATCAAGGTTTGAGGGCCAACAAAAGCTTGCTGTTTTTGTACAAAAGTGTTTGTAGACGCGGCATTTCGCACCCGCTTCTTCCCGCTTTTGCCGTTGCCGCATGACATTTGGTGTAAGGAATGGCAAATTCGCGTCGAGGTCGAATCAACTCCAAAGGAGAAACGAATGGCATTGGTTGCCAAGGGCCGTTCTTGGACGGCAGCAGCAGTTCTTGCAGTGGGCATGATGACCGGAACAGGCATTGCCGAGGCAGCCCAGTGCGGCAACAACGCCGCCGGTTATAATGCCTGGCTCCAGCAGACGGTGAAGGAAGCCGCTTCGCGCGGTATCGGCAAGGCCGGGATCAGCGCGCTGGGCAATACCAAATATGCGCAGGCAACCATCAATGCCGACCGCAACCAGAAGAGCTTCAAGCTCTCCTTCGAACAGTTCATGCAGAAGCGCGGCGCTGATACCATCATCAAGCGCGGCCGTGCGCAGAAGCAGCAGAACGCTGCTCTCTTCGCCGCAATCGAAAAGCGTTACGGCGTTCCAGCCGGTCCGCTTCTGGCGATCTGGGGCATGGAAACCGGTTTCGGCGCCTATCTCGGCAAGCAGCACACGCTGTCGGCCGTCGCGACACTCGCTTATGATTGCCGTCGTAGCGACTATTTCACCGACCAGCTCTATGCGGCCCTTCAGCTGATCGACCGTCAGGATCTCAATCCGAATGCGGTTGGCGCCATGCATGGTGAAATCGGCCAGACGCAGTTCCTGCCGGTCAACGTCCTGAAATACGGCGTCGACGGCGACGGCAGTGGCCATATCGACATGGCGCGCTCCAAGGCGGACGCGCTTTATTCAACCGCGAACTTCCTCGTCGGCCACGGCTGGAAGCGTGGTGCGGGCTATCAGCCGGGTGAACCGAACTACGGCGCAATCCAGGGCTGGAATGCCGCACAGGTCTACCAGCGCGCCATTGCAGTTATGGGCAAGGCCATCGACGGCAACTAAGAACTGAAGGCTGAAATCGCAATTCTGCTTTGGAATTGCCACGGAAAAGCCTCAAGCTTCACAGAATAGCCCCAAAGTTTGGGGCTATTTTTGTATCTTTTCCCGCGATTTTTCACGTTTGGGAAAGAAAACCGTCAATTTAAGCTGTCCAAATTATGGCAAAACGGCCCCTCTCGATCTGAAAGGAGCCGTTTCAAGAAGCAATATTGAAAGCTGGATCAGGCTGGGTCAGGACGCTTGAAATCACCCGTCTGATGATCCATCACCCAAAGCTCGCCGGTCGAAATATCGAACCATGCGCCATGCAGGGTGAGCTTGCCCTTCTTCTCCAGAATGTCGACGCAAGGAAATGTGCGCAGATTGTTGATGGAGTAGCGGATCGATATCCGTTCCAGCGCGGTCTGGCGCTCGCTTTGCGTCATGAGCTGATTGCCGCTGATGGCTTCCGCGGCAGGCGCGATGAGGCTCATCCATTTGCCGATGAAATCGCCCGGCGAAAGCGGCGCGCTTTCGGTATCGAGCGCAGCCTTGATACCGCCGCAGCGGCCATGGCCCATGACGACGATATTCTTCACCTTGAGGCTCTGGACTGCAAATTCCAGTGCCGCCGAGGCAGCATGATATTCGCCGTCAGGCTCGTAGGGCGGAATGAGATTGGCAACATTGCGCAGGACGAAGATTTCGCCGGGCGCCGTATTGAAGATGGTTTCGGGAGCCGCACGCGAATCGCAACAAGCGATAACCAGCGTTTCCGGTGATTGTCCCTTATCGGCCAAATGGCGATATCGTGAGGTTTCGTGGGTAAAATGCTCGCGCATGAAGGTTCGATAACCGGCGAGAAGTGAGTCTGGAAGATCAACCATATTTTTCCAATATCCCTATCGAAAACCGAGATCAATCGAAATGCATTGAACGGGCTGCGTCCAATTGGACATGCAATCCTGTTCGCTTTCATGCAAGCTTCTCAAGCCCATATCGCCATGCGAAGACCGAAAGCGTCATGTTCCACATGGTCGGGATGCGGGCGAGCTTCTCCGCGCGTATAGCGACCGGCCACAAGATACATGGCGCAGGCATCGAGAAAGTCATCCTCTTTTGCGCCGCGCGGAACGGGACCTTTCAAAAAATCCTCAGGCAATCCGCAACGTTGCAGCAATGCCCGGCGTTCAGCCATCCCGTCCGGGTTGACGCAGCTTTTGATCTTCTTCGGCAAGGACATAGCCTTCATGCCATTCAGCGCTGCAAAGGCCAATTCGGGATGCGATTCGATGACGCGCGCGGCAAGCCCGGCATCGCAGCGCAACAATTCATCCACCTCGCAAATCTTCGGGAAAAGCCCGAAAGCCTGCCGGGAAACCTTGCGTGGCGGGTCGGTTCGTTCGAGCGACAGCGCACAGCTCTCGCGATAATCCTCGGCATAGACGGCAGCACGCGGCGGAATGGAAAAGACACTCGATTGCCGCTGGCCGAGATGCGCCCGCGCGGCCCGCTCCGCCGCTCGCCCGTCTTTTTCCGGCAGGCCGATCGGCATATCGACGGCAATGATCGCCCCATCCGGAAGCGATCGCAACAAAGCGGCAAAGCTGGCGAATACTTCCGTGCGCAAGCCACTTTCGCCACCAATCACTGCAATCCAGCCGCGAGGGCAGCCGTCAACGCCAGCGAACACAGTGGCCGGAGATGTCACGCGCGAAGCCCCTTGGTCGGATGCATCAGCCGCCGCGTCTGCACCATCGCCATCGGCGTGGCGAGGCTCGACGCATCGGCCTCCAGCATTAATTCATCCGCCCCGCGCTTGGCCGAGCGCGCCATGATTTCGAACACTGCCGCCGTGGTGCTTTGCAGCATCTTTTCTTCCGGCATGCCGGACAGGCGGCGCGCGAGAAACACGGCTGACGTCAGATCGCCAAGACCGTTGGTCGGACCATCGACACGGCGATGCTCGGCCATCAGCGCCACAGTGGGCGTCAGCAGAATATTGCCGATGCTGCCGGTCATCAACGGAAAGGCCGATGTGACCAGCATGGTTGCCGGACCAGCCTCCAGCGCGGCCTCCATCAAGGCGTTATTGTCTTCCAGTGGAACACCGGTCAGCCAGGAAAGCTCGAACCGATTGGGCGTTGCAATATCGGCGAGCGGCAGAAGCTTGTCACGAATGCCCATGGCAGTCGCTTCCGGCACATAAAGCCCCTTTTCATCGCCGATCACCGGATCGCACAGATAGACGGATTGCGGATTTTTCGCCTTTACGGCTTTGACCAGTTCGGCAACGGCTGCCGCTTGTTCAGGATGTCCCAGATAGCCAGTCAGGACGGCGCCGACTTCGCCAAGCCACGGCGCGCGCTGAAGATCCTGCATCAGGCGCGAAAACTCTTCCGCCGGCGGCACGATGCGTCCGGCCGGAGCGCCTGGAACTCCGTGGCCCGGATGCCAGGGCAGCACCACTGTCGGCACGGCCCAGACGGGAAATCCCAGCGTTTCCAATGCGAAAACGGCGGCACGATTGCCGACAGAACCGCGCACGACATGGCTTGAGATGACAATAACGGTTGTCGCATCCGAAGGCGCAGAAAGCGTCATTGGGTACCTAGCTTTGCATGAGATAGAAAATGAGCCAGACGATGATCGCCAGCGTGATGAGGAAGCCGAGACCGCGCCCGACACGCGTGGCCCAAAGCTCGATAGGATCATTTTCGGGAGCGTCGGCGGCAGTCAGATGATGCGCCGTCCGGGTAAACCTGCGCCGTACGATACCTTCGGCACCGGTCTGCTCGCGTTCGAGCCGGTCAAGAATACGCCGGGCCTCTTCCTGGCGCTCGCGCCCCGGCCCGCCGCCTTCCCCTATGCCCGCCTGCTGGCGCTCGCCCATGCTCTGCCTGCCTGTCGAATAGTATTGACGGACACAGCATCACGCCCAAAGGACCGTTCTGCAAGCAGAATATTACGTGTTCAGGCGAGCTTTACGATGAGCTTTCCAAAATTGCCGCCTTCCAGCAGGGAAATGAAAGCTGTCGGCGCATTTTCCAACCCCTCAGCGATATCCTCGCGATAGCGCACCTGCCCGTCGGCAATCCACTTCACCATGTCATGATAGAAAGCCGGCCTCTGATCGGCAAAGTCACGCTGGATAAAGCCGCGAATGGTCAGGCTTTTCGACAAAATATCCCGCATCACCGGCGGCAGCCGGTCTGGCCCATCGAACGGTCCGGTCTGATTATACTGCGCGATCAGGCCACAGACCGGCACACGCGCAAACTGGTTCAACAGTGGAAACACCGCCTCGAAAACCTTGCCGCCGACATTCTCGAAATAAACATCGATACCCTTCGGACAGGCCTGCGCCAGTTCCTGCGCAAAATTCTCGCTGCGGTGGTCAATCGCCACATCGAAGCCGAACTCGTCGATCAAGGCCTTGCATTTAGCCGCCCCGCCCGCAATGCCGACGGCGCGCGCGCCTTTCATCCGGGCAATCTGCCCGACAGCAGAACCGACAGGTCCGGTTGCCGCAGCAACCACGACGGTTTCGCCCGATTTCGGTTGGCCGATGGTGAGCAGACCGGAATAGGCGGTAAAGCCCGGCATGCCAAGAACGCCAAGCGCCGTCGTTACTGGCGCTTCCTTCGGATCGAGCTTGCGCAAGGACGAGGCATCGGCGACCGCATAATCCTGCCAGCCGGAATGGGAAAGCACGAAATCACCTGGAGCAAAGCCAGCACTTCTGCTTTCAATGACTTCGCCGACCGTGCCGCCTTCCATCAGTTCGCCGATTGCCACTGGCGCAGCATAGGATTTGGCAGCGCTCATACGCCCACGCATATAGGGGTCGAGCGACAAATAGTGCAGTCTCAGGAGAACCTCGCCGTCACCGGGGCTCGGGATCGCCGCTTCCTCCAGCCGGAAATTTTCTGCGGTCGGTCGACCGTCTGGGCGCGATGCGAGCACGATACGGCGGTTGATCTTTTCGCTCATGGACGGAACTCCTGATAGTGATGATCAGACTTCAAGCTTTGTATTATTTAGGGCGTTGATCGGAAAAGTTGACCTCTTGCCATCGGGATCAAGCTATACATCCATTGTAAGCGTCTGGCTTGGAAAGCTGTTCTAGAACGCATCCCGAAAAGTGTGAAACGGTTTCCGGAACAGACGCACGTTAAAACGTGCAATTTCGCCCCACGCATCACCCTCTTTGCAATCCGCTCCAGCTTTGGGACATATGGCATGAATCAGGACAGGCTTTTTCTCTTGAAACCCGGCTTTGAAGACCCGGCTTATCCCGGCCAGCAATTCTATTGCTGGCATTGTGCACTCATCGAAGGTGTTCTGGCTTCATTTCCGGAGCTGGGAAACAGGCTGGACATCAAGCGCATCGACTGGCAGCGCCCCCGCAAATCCGTCATAGCGCTGGCAGGCGAAGACAATCAAAGCCTACCCTTGCTAATATTGAAGGATGGTGACCGCTCCGCGTTCGAGACCGGCGTGCATGAAGGGCGTTCACTGATCGCCGACCCGCATAAGATACTGTCTGCCCTCACCGAGCGGCATGGTTGCCCGCCACTACACCCCTGAAACAAAAACCCCGCCACAAGGGCGGCGTTTCGCTTGGCGGACTGTAAGGTTGCCGATCACCTCATCCTGAATTCATCGAAGGACGAGGTGACGAGTGCAAGGCTTACTTCATCGTCGGGATGACGAACTCAGCACCATCCTTGACGCCAAGCCGCGCGCCCGCAGCGGAGCGAGGACGCGCAAGCAAAGCATAGTCTGGCGTTACTTCATCGTCGGGATGACGAATTCTGCACCATCTTTCACGCCAGACGGCCAGCGCGAGGTGACGGTCTTGGTCTTGGTGTAGAAGCGGAAGGCATCCGGGCCGTGCTGGTTGAGATCGCCGAAACCGGAAGCTTTCCAACCGCCGAAGGTGTAGTAGGCGATTGGAACCGGGATCGGCACGTTGATACCGACCATGCCGACCTGAACGCGGCTGGCGAAATCGCGGGCCGCATCGCCATCACGGGTGAAGATGGCAACGCCGTTACCAAATTCATGTTCATTCGGCAGAGCCAGCGCTTCCTCGTAGTTCTTGGCACGAACGACCGAGAGAACCGGGCCGAAGATTTCTTCCTTATAGATGCGCATGTCCGACGTGACATTGTCGAACAGGCAGCCGCCCATGTAGAAGCCGTTCTCATAGCCCTGCATCTTGAAGTTACGGCCATCGACGACCAGCTTCGCGCCTTCCTCGACGCCGAGATCGACATAACCGCGAATGCGGTCAAGGGCTGCCTTGGTCACAACCGGGCCGTAATCGGCGGAATTGTCGGTGGACGGGCCGATCTTGAGCGATTCAACGCGCGGGATCAGCTTTTCCATCAGGCGGTTGGCGGTGTCTTCACCGACCGGAACAGCAACGGAAATTGCCATGCAGCGTTCGCCTGCCGAGCCGTAACCGGCACCGATCAGCGCATCGACGGTCTGGTCCATATCGGCATCGGGCATGATGAGCATGTGGTTCTTGGCGCCGCCGAAGCACTGTACGCGCTTGCCGTTCGAGCAGCCGCGACCATAGATATACTGGGCAATCGGCGTGGAACCGACGAAGCCGATGGCCTGTACGTCCGGATCGTCGAGCAATGCATCGACCGCATCCTTGTCACCGTTGACCACGTTGAAGATACCGGCAGGCAGACCAGCTTCCATGAACAGTTCGGCCAGACGCATCGGGACGCCGGGGTCGCGTTCGGACGGCTTCAAAATGAAAGCGTTGCCGCTGGCAATCGCCGGGCCGGCTTTCCAGAGCGGGATCATGGCCGGGAAGTTGAACGGCGTGATACCGGCAACAACGCCAAGCGGCTGGCGCATGGAATAGGTGTCGATGCCTGTACCGGCATTGTCGGTGAACTCACCTTTAAGCATATGCGCAGAACCGAGGCAGACTTCCACCACTTCAAGACCGCGCTGGATGTCGCCCTTGGCATCGGCAATCGTCTTGCCGTGCTCGCGTGCCAGCAATTCGGCCAGGCTGTCATATTCGGCTTCGACCAGCTCGAGGAACTTGCGCAGGACGCGGACGCGGCGCTGCGGATTGGTCGCGCCCCATGCAGGCTGTGCAGCCTTGGCGTTTTCGACCGCAGCGCGCACTTCAGCCTTGGTGGCCAGCGCCACTTTCGCCTGCACCGTGCCGTCAAGCGGCTGGAAAACGTCGGCGGTGCGACCGCTGTTGCTGGCAACGTGCTTGCCGCCGATGAAATGTCCGATATTGCGCATCGAAGAACCTCCCTGATGATCGCTTTGGAGAGCTTGCAAAGCTCCCATCGTTGACCTCATCTTGACTCTGCAAATTCATGATTGCAAGACACTGAAAAGCGTATCCGTTGTGCAAATTTTATAGTACTAAGGAAACATGCTCACGCAGAGAACATCATGAACTGGGACGATATTCGCATTTTTCTGGCTGTCGCTCGCTCAGGCCAGATTCTGGGCGCGGCCAAACGGCTTGGTCTCAACCACACCACCGTCGCGCGGCGGCTGACCGCGCTTGAAACGGCGCTGTCCACCACACTTCTGACACGCCGCACCAACGGCTCGACGCTGACGCAGGCTGGCGAGGAGTTTCTGCTTGCCGCCGAACGCATGGAAGCTGAAATGCTTTCCGCCCGCTCCCAGGTCGGCAATGCGGATATTGCCGTGTCCGGCACCGTGCGGATCGGCGCGCCGGACGGGTTCGGGGTCAATTTCCTGGCGCCGCGGCTGGCACGGCTGACACAGAAATATCCCGACCTCACCATCCAGCTGGTGCCGGTGCCGCGTTCGTTTTCGCTGTCTCGCCGCGAGGCTGATATTGCCATTACGGTCGAACGTCCGGAGCAAGGCAGGCTGATTGCGCGCAGGCTCGTCGATTACACGCTTAGTCTCTATGCGCATCGCAGCTATCTGGAGGAAAACGGCACGCCGGAAAACACCGACGATCTCGCCCGGCACCGGCTTATCGGCTATGTGGAGGATCTCGTCATCAATCCATCGCTGGCCTATGCACCGGAAATCAGCCGCGACTGGAAAGCCGCCTTCGAGGTATCCAGCGCATTGGGGCAGGTCGAGGCCGTGCGGGCCGGCGCAGGTATTGGTATATTGCACGCCTTCATCGCCCGCGCCGATCCCGATCTCGTGCCAGTCCTGCCCGACCGGGTGATCCGCCGCGCCTACTGGCTCGCCTATCACGAATCCGCCCGCACACTGCGGCGTGTTACCGCCATATCGGCGTTGATTTCCGAACTGGTAGAGAGCGAGAAGTCACTCTTCAGCTAAGCTTCATATAGGCGACCATGACACCAACGATCATCGCGGCCGGAACGAACAGGGCGTCGAGACCGATGAAATAGTGGCCGAGGCCGCCACCGACAGCGCCCAGCATCAGGGATAGCCAGACCGCCACATGCTGCAGCCAGCGCCATTTCGGCGTCTCCCCGCGCAGCGAACAAGCAAGATCAGCGGCAGCGTTGAAGAGCGTGCCCGTCACATAGGTCACGCCAAGACGCGCAGCACCGATCGGCTGCACCGCGGCGTTCTGCGCGCCCATGGCGGCGGCAAGCAGCAGCACCGGCTGGATGAGCATCGCGCCCTCACGCTGCAGCACGCCGACCATCAGCAAAATCGCCACGACGCTCGCCATCACATAGAGGCTGCCCCGGCGGCCATAGGCGCGCACCGCAAGCGTGCCAAAGAAGGCGCCTGAGAAGAACAACACGATCAGGATCGCGGGAAACCAGATCAGCACCGTGCCTTGCACACCCGGCTGTCCCGCCAGCGCAACACCGAGCTGCGTGGTGTTACCGCTCATGAAAGAGGCAAAGAACCCGCCCAGTTGCAGGAAGGCAATCGCATCGACGAAGCCAGCCGATGCGGTGAGAACAAGACCGAGCGACAGTTTGGAATTCGGTGTCATTTCATTGGATTTCGAGAAAGGAAACGGCCCGGCTCGAATGGCCGGACCTTATAAACCGTCTGATCGTCAGGCGCGTTTGACGATGCGCAGAATAATCAGCAGGATGGCCGCACCGATAAAGGCGTTCACGATCGAGGCGACCATACCTCCGCCGACGGAAAATCCGAGACGCGGCAAAAGCCAGCCCGCAAAAAATGCGCCGATCACGCCAACGATGATATTGCCGATCAGACCGAAACCGCCACCCTGCACAACCTTACCGGCCAGCCAGCCAGCGATGAGACCCACGAAAAGAAATACGAGAAGACTTCCAACATCCATGCGCTTTTCTCCCTCTCAAAACGCAACCGTTCGGTGCGCCTGAAGCGAGTTGACAATATGTTGGTCACGCGCACAAGAGGGGCAAGGAAATTTGAGTTCATCCTAAAACTGCCGCGCATTTTCAGGATGAGCCTGCAAATTACGGGGCCAGATGCCGGAACGCGGCCACGACTTCCTCGTAAACCTTGCGCTTGAAGGGAACGATCAGTTCCGGCAGTTCCGACATAGGTTTCCATTCCCAGCGGTCGAATTCGGCAGTATGTCCGCCGGGCGGCGGGTTGATGGCAATCTCGCTCTCGTCGCCCTCGAAACGATAGGCAAACCATTTCTGCGTCTGACCGCGATATTTGCCCTTGAGCGCCTGGCCAACCAGATGCGGCGGCAGATCATAGTTGATCCAGTTCGAAGCTTCTTCGAGCAGGGATACCGACTTCATGCCGGTCTCCTCATAGAGTTCGCGGATAGCCGCTTCGACCGGGTCCTCGCCCTTGTCGATACCGCCCTGCGGCATCTGCCAGAGCTGGGTCGCGCCGTCCATCTCGTCGCCCGGTATGACGATACGGCGGCCGGCCCAGACCAGCCCGGTCTTGTTCAACACCATCAACCCGACGCATGGGCGGTAGGGCAAGCTTTCAGGATCGATAGGGCCTTTGTGCTTCGACATGACATTCTCCATGATATGTAAACTTAGAGCATTTCCGAGCCAAAAGTGCGAAGCGCTTTTGCGTAGGATAATGGGCAAAAACAAAGGGATAAAGCATTTCCAATGATTCAGTTCAAACTGGAAATGCTCTATTGCCGTTCCGGATCGCGGACCAGCGCCGAAACGGGAACAATTTCGATGCCGCGCTTTTTGACCTCATTGGCCCATTCCGCAACCGCGTCGACAGTCACCGCAAAGGCCGAACCGGTGCCGATGGCGCTACCATTGGCGCGCGCGGTCCGCTCCAGTTCGTCGAGGCGATCGAGGATCGCGCCGCGCTCCTGCGCCGCATCGATCAAAACATTGGCGGCAGCGAAAGGCACGGCGTCGCGCTCGGCAATCTTGTCAGCCTGACTGCGCGCCGACGTGCCGTCATCGAGATAATACAGGCCGCGTCTGCCGACCTCACCCAACACCGGAGCAAAAGCATCCGCCTCGGATGTGAAACGTGCACCCATGTAGTTCATGATACCGGCATAATTGGTCATCCGCGACAGCGCCCACAGCACTGAAGCCTGATTCTTCTGAGGCCCGTCATCAACCGTCAGCGTATTGCGACCCGGATTGACACGTGGATAATCGAAAGGCTCCATCGGCAATTGCAGCACAAGTTCATGACCGTTTTGCCGGGCTGCCTGCATCCATCGCTGCAGACTGTTGCCCTGCGGCGCAAATCCGAGTGTGACCTCTGGCGGAAGCTTGTCAACCGCCTCCATGCTGCCGGTTTGCGACAATCCCAGTCCGCCGATGACAATGGCGACCCGCGCCCCGCGCGCGCCGGACCAGCCGACCGCATAGGCATCCATCGGGCGCAGCCCGTCTGCCCCGCGCACCGGAAGCGGTCCGGTGGGGCTTTGCTCGACCAGCGCCTGTTCCGGCAGATGCGCGACACGCTTATCTTGCCCGGATTGATGCGTGTTCTGCACCACAACCACATTGCCTTCCGCCGTACCGGCAGTGACACCTGGCATGCCGGGCGGCATATCGGGTGTCACTTTGATGATGGCAGGACCCGGCTGGCCGTTCGTTCCGCGCAGCGCACTACCGGGCGGCGGCGTATTGCCGGTTACCGGTTTCGTCTCGGTCTTGACGGCTGGCGCTTCGGCTTGCGAGGGTTCCACAGCAGCGGTTTCGGTTTTGCGGAAACCCGCCTGATTGTTCTGCCAGATGGCGAATACTGCACCACCGGCAAGACAAAGCCCCGCCACAACGGCAAGACCTGTCATTGACGAACGAAAAGCGCGGGAGCGTGAGCCCCCGCGCTTTTGCGGCTTCTTGTCCAGTCCTAACGGGCTGTTCAGATCCAGCATGGAGCGATCAGTTCAACACGCCCTTCTTCGGATCCGGCGGGAATGCGGCATTGGCCACTTCGCCACGCAGGAGCTTGAAGGCTTCGTTGAGCTGGATATCGTCCTTCGGATCGGCCGGGACATAAGCCGACGAACCGGAGCCATTATCATCTTCGGCATTGCCCTTGATATGGCCCTTGAGTTCGGATTCGCCGCGAACGACGTCCTCACCCTTCAGTTCAGCCGGCAAAGGCTGATCGACCTTGATGTCAGGCGTGATGCCCTTGCCCTGAATCGACTTGCCCGACGGCGTGTAATAAAGCGCCGTCGTCAGACGCAGCGAACCGTTTTCGCCAAGCGGAATGATCGTCTGCACCGAGCCCTTGCCGAAGGACTGCGTGCCGAGCACGGTGGCGCGGCGATGATCCTGAAGCGCACCGGCAACGATTTCCGACGCGCTGGCCGAGCCGCCATTGATCAGTACGATAACCGGCTTGCCATCAGTCAGATCGCCCTTGCGTGCATCGAAGCGTGTCACATCCTGCGGATCGCGGCCACGAGTCGAAACGACTTCGCCCTTGTCGAGGAAGGCATCGGAAACGGCGACCGCCTGATCGAGCAGGCCACCTGGATTGAGGCGAAGATCCAGCACAAAGCCCTTGAGCTTGTCGGCAGGAATCTTGTCCTGAATATCCTTGATCGCCTTCTTCAGATCCTCGGAGGTCTGTTCGGTGAACGAGATGACGCGCAGATAACCGATATCGTTCTCGACACGATAGCGAACGGCCTTCACCTTGATGACGGCGCGTGCAATCTTCAGCGTGATCGGCTTGTCGGCACCCTGGCGCAGGATGGTCAGTTCGATAGGCGAACCGATTTCACCGCGCATCTTGTCGACCGCATCAGTCAGCGAAAGGCCGCGAACTTCCTGTCCGTCGATCTTGGTGATGAGATCACCTGCCAGCACACCAGCCTTGGAAGCTGGCGTATCGTCGATCGGTGCAATGACCTTCACGAGATCGTTGTCCATGGTGACTTCGATGCCGAGACCGCCAAATTCACCCTTGGTCTGCACGCGCATGTCCTGCGCGGCTTCCGGGTTGAGATAGGAGGAATGGGGATCGAGCGAGGTCAACATGCCGTTGATCGCGCTTTCAGTCAGCTTCTTATCGTCCGGCGGCGTCACATATTGCGCGCGCACCCGTTCGAAAATATCGCCGAAAAGAGCCAGTTCCTTGTAGACATCGCTATCTTTCCCTGCCGCAAAAGCGGTGGAAGCCGGCGCGCCCTGGACCATCACCATGGCTGACGCCCCCAGAAGGGCCCCGGCGAACAGCAGCGACAGTTTACGTATCATTTTCACGTCCTTCCAGAAAGCCGTTCGGTCCACCAAGGGGCAGGATCGACGGGTTTTCCATCCTTTCGAAATTCAATGTAAAGCAATGGCGCACCATTGCCCACCTCTATCGGCGCAACACTTGCGAGAAGTTTTTCACCCATTGCACCGACCGGCTCTCCTGCAAGTACAAATTGGCCTTGCGATACGTCGATTCGACCCATGCCAGCCATTACGACATGATATCCATTGCCCGCGTCGAGTATCAAGAGCTGCCCGTAAGAACGGAATTTGCCCGCGTAAAGTATCACGCCATCGGAAGGTGACGTAATCGTGGCGGAAGGCAAGGTTTCGACCACCTGCCCCATCATGCTGCCGCCGACGCCATCCTTCTCGCCGAAGTGCCGCATTGTCTTGCCAGCCGCTGGCAGAGCGAGCTTGCCCTGCAGGGACGCAAAATCGATCTGGGCCCGCAGATGATTGTCGTCCGGCGTCGAATCTCCGGCCTTTTCCCTTGCAGCAGCAAGGCGATCCGCCTCTGCCTTGCGGGCTTCTTCGGCCGCATCGCGCACGCCTGCCATCTGCTTGTCGAGCCCGTCGATAAGGTCTTTCAGGCTGCCCGCCTTGGCGGCGAGTGCTTCGGAACGCACGCGCTGGGCATTGATTTCCTGTTCCGATTGCGACTGTAATTTCTTCTTCTCTTCAAGAAGAAGTGATTGCCGCTTCTGTTCTTCCGCCTGAACTGTGCGGGTTGCTTTCAGTTTTTCCTGCTCTTCCGTAATGGAAGCGGTTACCCGCTGCATATCCTTCAGATCGCCGGTCAGCTCCTCCACTTGGCTGCGCATTTCAGGCACTACGGCACCAAGGAGAACGGCGCTGCGCACAGAGGCAAGCGCATCGTCAGGCCGAACGAGAATAGCCGGCGGCGGATTCAAGCCCATGCGCTGCAAAGCGGCCAGCACCTCCGCCAGAACGCCGCGCCGCGCTCGCAGCGATGATCGGATGCCGTCTTCCTGCTCGCGCAGCGCGGTCAGCTTGTCGGCAATATCGGCAATATCCTGCTGCAGCTTCTTGTCGGTCTTGGCCGACTGGATCAGCGCTGCCGTGATGGTCGTCTGGTCCTTCTTGAGCCCGGCCACCTCGTCTTCGAGCTGTTTCAGCTTGTCGCCGGTGACGGTGAGTTCGTTGGAAAGCTTTTCATATTCGCTTGCCGCCTGATCGCGCTGCTGTTGCAAGGCTTCCTGCGCAAAAACCGACGGCGCGCAAAAGAACAGCCCGGCCAAAATGACGCCAGCCAAAAGGGGGCCAGCCTGCGTGAAAGCAGGCAATCGTGGTCGTTTGAAAAGGCGTACAGGACTCATGCGTGTTCTATCGGGACGAAACAAGGCCAAATTCGGAACTGAAACTAGCCCGAACCCGTTAACGAACCATCAACCATAACCCCGTCAACCGCAATGCCATCTGCAGTCATCGAGCCGCTTATGAATCGATCAGACCAAGTTCGGCTTTCCTACGTCGCATCATTTCACGCATCGATGTCGTGCGGAGGGCCGCCTTTTCATCGACCGTTTCGGTCTTTTTCCAGATGCCGTAGTGTTGCCGGAAATAGTCGATCACCAGCAAATCCGCCTCGACACGGTCCTGTCCGTCCTCGACATGGTTTAGAAGAGCGCTCACGCCGCTTCCCTTGCCTTCGGCACGGCGGCTGTTCTGGCCGATCATCCAGATCGGAATGCCGCGCCTTTCCAGATGACCGGAAATCCAGGGATCATCCACCGTCCACATGATATCGGGGATATCGTAGAACAGGTCATCGAACCAATCGGGATGAACAAGGACGCCGGCAAAACCGGAAATATGATCAACATAGCCGGGCATGCTCCGGTCCGGCTTGTGCAGAAACAGGGAAGCGATCCGCTTCATCCTGTATTTATAGTCCTTGGGTTTCCAGCGGCTGCGTGGAAGCCGGTCGGCGGGCCTGCCTGCATCGGCAATATCGGGAAATGTTTCCCCGACTTCGATGATGCAATGGCCCGGCTTGCGCGCGGCTTCCGTTTTGAAACGCCTGTGCCACGCGGCGTCGTAGATCTTGTCGTCGTCGCAGAACAGAATATCCACATCCCGCCCCTTGAGGTCGCGGGCGGCTGGCAGAACCTTGGTGGCAGGTCCGAGGTCCTCGTCACAGCGAACAATTGTTATACCCGCTGGTACTTCGGGCAAGCGCCCGTCCCAGTCCGGAAAACGCCTATACTTGCGCGGTATATAAAGGCGAACTTCCTCAGCCTTCAGTCTTTGCGACAGAAGCGACAAAAGAGTTGGCTTCAATAGATGAAAACGTGGCGGAATGGTCGATAGCGTTATGACGGTAGGCCTGCTCATGTTCCCCAAGCACTTTAGTTTATTCTAATAAAACAATGCATTATGAACAATCAAATGCATTTTCTATGGGGAGCAATCCTAAGATTTCAGCGCTTTGTCAAGGTAATGAAGATCGTCACGAACGATGATGGAGCGAATTGGCACACTGGATCGTTTCTAGCGCGCGTTTCGATCTGATTGAATCGGATCGGCGCTCTAAGCTATTCAATTTTGAGCATAATCTTATCGATTATCGTTTCACTCCGGTCGGATTATTCTCTAGCCACTCCAAAAGTGCACGCCGGGTTGCAATCTCCGATGGCTCGGAACGCGTGAAAGCCCACCAGATATTGGCGCCTTGCCAGACGCTTGCCATCTGCCAGCCGAGACGTTCAGCTTTTCCCGCGTCATCCGAAAGCCGCCGCCCGAGCGCATCCGCCAGATAAAGTCCCCATGCTGCCCCCCGCGCCCGCAAGACCGGATTTCGAATGTCCTCACGCAGAAGCAGCAGGCCGTCTGTGGCGTTATATTCCGCAGTACCAGAGGGCGTCAGCGCCATCAGCAGATCAACCGCACCTTGCGGCGTGAGTGCGGCGTTTTCATCGGCTGTACGCGTTGCCGCATCGAGCTGATCCCATGCCCGCAACAGCACCGCCTCAAGCATGGATTGACTACTGCCATAACGCTGGACAAGCGTTGCAGCCGAAAGCCCGGCCGCCTTTGCAGCCCGCGCAAAGGTAAGCCCGGTGGGACCTGCTTCCACCACCACGGCCAGCAGCCGATCGAGCACTGCCTCATCAGGCACGGATTTGGTTCTTGCCATGGATAATATAAACGTATATTCATTTATAAGTCAACAGGAACGTTCATCATGGCAAGGATTGTCGGCTACATCGCCGCCAGTCTCGACGGATTTATTGCCGCCGGGAATGGAAACCTCGACTGGTTGTTCAAATATGGGGACGCTGACCTCGGCGAGCACAACTATCGCAACTTCATCAAAGGCATACGCACCGTTGTCATGGGCCGCGCTACCTATGACTTCGTGGCTGAAAGCGATGAGCCTTGGGCCTATGGCGACCAAAGGTGCATCGTCGTCACGTCGCGGCCTATCGGGAACCCGAAGGGACCGCTCGAACGACGTCAGGATGTGGATGCGTTGATCGCTGAATTGCGGGCGCTCGACGATGGCGATGTCTGGATGCTCGGCGGCGGGCAATTGCAAATGGCATTTCTGGAACGCGGCGCGCTGGATGAGATCGAAATCTACCTCATTCCCGAACTCATCGGCGGCGGCATACCGCTATTTCCTGCAACCGGCTTCAGGGCGAGCCCTGTTCTCCTCAGCGCCAAGACACTTGACCGCGGCTGCGTCCGCCTGCATTACGCATTTCACGAGCGGTGATAAGGGTGGCCCGCCAGAATGGTGGCAGCGCGATAAAGCTGCTCGGCAATCAGAATGCGGGCGATCTGGTGCGGCCACGTCAATTCGCCCAGCGCCAGAACGAGATCGGCGCGTGATCGCAATGCCGGATCGTGGCCGTCCGGCCCGCCAATGGCGACGATAAGCTGACGCTTGCCATCGTCCCGCATCCGCCCGATGCGTTCCGCAAAGGCTTCCGATCCGAGCGCCTTGCCGCGCTCGTCAAGCAGGATCAAAGCAGCGCCCCCAGAACTGGCATTGTCGAGCGCTTCATGGATGCGCTGGGCCTCTTCGGCCTTGCGCAACTCTGCCGTCTGGCCCCTGCTTTCGGGAATTTCGCTCACACCGGCGAATTCAAGCCCCAATGGCGGTCCAGCTTTCGAAAATCGGTCGAAATAACGCTCGACCAGTTCCCGTTCGGGGCCGGCTTTCATCCGGCCCACGGCAAAAACACTCACACGCATGACGCTCTCATTTCATCGGATTAAAGCGTATCACGCTTTAATCTTCTTTTTTCACGCATTATCCTCCGCAAAACCGCTTCGCACTTTTGCGGGAAATGCTCTAATGCACCAATCCCGGCGCTCGTTCGGTCTCGAACGCGTCGAAACCCTCATCGAGCCAGATCTTCTCGATATTGTAGAAGTCACGGACTTCCGGTCGGAAGACATGGACGATGATATCGCCGGTATCAATGAGAACCCAGTCGCCACTCTCGAGACCTTCGACCCGAATATCCTTGCAGCCTGTTTCACGCAGGGCCTGCAGAAGATGGTCGGCAACCGCCGTCACATGGCGATGCGAACGGCCCGACGCGACGATCATATAATCGCCGATCGTTGATCTTCCGCGAATGTCGATGGGGATGATGGATTCCGCCTTGGAGTTTTCGAGACTGGCCAAGGCCGCGTCGAAGGTCTGGGACACGAGATCGGACTCGTCCATCCTGACCGTTGAAGGCGCGTGATGAGCCTTCTTCTCAATTGCTGTTCTCAGTGTATTCCCTTTCTTACCAGAACAACGCCGTGTGGCAGTGATAAGCACCACACACCTTAAAATAGGCAGAGTCCCTGTTTTGTTTCAAGAGTATCGGCTTTTCCGGCCCGTTCACTTTTTCAGTTTTCCGCCCATTTTGCATATATCTTGTTAAAATCGTCACGAAAACATCAAGATCATGTACGGGTTTTGCGGATCGCGCTCGAAGACAGCGACGAACGCGGTCCATGGATGAAGGTCCAGGCCGGGGGCGTGCGTCGCGCCAGCATCGACGCATATTGTTCATCGACGCGGCTGTCGGAGAATGTCTGCGCCATGCGTGACGACAGATAGGCCAGTGTGGAACCCGGCCGGTCGATGACCGCAATCGGAAAATTCTGCGCGATCTCGCGCCAGCGCTGCCAGCGGTGGAAGGAGGCGAGATTGTCCGCACCCATTACCCAGACAAAATGGACACCGGGATTGGCATCGCGGATGAGCGCCAGCGTATCCGCCGTATAGCGCACATTGAAGGCTGCTTCGAGCGCCGTCACCTTGATACGCGGGTCGGATGCGATTTCCTCGCTCAGCTTCAGCCGGTCGGCAAGCGGCGCCAGTTCGCGACTGTCCTTCAGCGGGTTGCCGGGCGTCACCATCCACCAGAGCTGGTCGAGCTTCAGCCGCCGGATGGCAATTTCCGCCACCAGCGCATGCCCGCCATGCGGCGGGTTGAACGAGCCGCCGAACAGCCCGACCGCCATGCCCTTTTCGACATGCGGCATGCGCAGATAATGCGCATCGACACCGGGATATTGTTCCTTCAATGCGGAAAGACCGAAGCCGAATTTCATCCGCGTCTAACCACGAATCTGCCCGTTGCCGCGCACACGATATTTGAACGAGGTGAGCTGTTCGACGCCGACCGGCCCACGCGCATGCATTTTGCCGGTGGCGATACCGATTTCCGCACCCATGCCGAACTCGCCACCATCGGCAAATTGCGTCGAGGCATTGTGCAGGAGAATGGCCGAGTCGATCTCGTTGAAGAAACGTGCAACCGCCTCCGCATCCTGCGCCACGACCGCTTCCGTATGGTGCGAGGAATAGCGGTTGATGTGTTCAATCGCCCCCGAAATACCGTCAACCAGCGCAACGGAAATAATCGCATCAAGATATTCGGTCGACCAGTCTTCCTCGGTCGCAGGCTTTGCTGCCGGATAGAGCGCCAGCACGTCCTGCGAACCGCGAATTTCACAGCCCTTGGCGGCAAGGTCGTCAAGGATAGGCACCAGATGCGTGCCTGCCACGGCGCGATCCACCAGAACCGTTTCCGCCGCACCGCAGATCCCGGTGCGCCGCATCTTGGCATCGACCGCAATCTTGCGGGCCATGTCGAGATCAGCGGACTTGTCGACATACAGATGGCAGATGCCTTCCAGATGCGCAAAGACCGGCACCCGTGCTTCCGACTGAACGCGTGCAACAAGGCTTTTGCCGCCGCGCGGCACGATCACGTCAATCGCACCGTCCAGACCTTTCAGCATTTCGCCGACAGCGGCACGGTCGGTCACCGGCACGATCTGGATCGCATCGGCAGGCAGGTTGGCTGCTTCAAGCCCCTCGACCAGCGCCTTGTGAATGGCAGCCGACGAATGCGCGGAATCCGAGCCACCACGCAAAATGACGGCATTGCCCGCCTTGAGGCACAGCGCGCCAGCATCGGCGGTCACATTGGGGCGGCTTTCATAAATGACACCGATAACACCGAGCGGCGTGCGCACGCGCTCGATATGGAGGCCATTCGGGCGGTCCCACTCGGCAATCACTTCCCCGACCGGATCAGGCAGGGCAGCGATGGCGCGGATACCCTCGGCGATGGCATTGATCCGGCTGTCATCGAGCGTCAGGCGATCAACGAAAGACGCGGCCATGCCGCTGTTTTCCGCATGGCTAAGATCAAGCTTGTTGGCTTCAAGAATGGCATCTTTGTTTGCGAGCATCGCATCGGCGGCGGCAAGCAAGGCTTTGTTTTTCTGTTGAGGCGAAGCGATGGAAAGCGGAGCCGCTGCCTGCCGAGCTTTACGGCCAACCTTTGCCATGATGGCTGCAATGTCAGTTTCGGCACCCACTTTGTTCAACATCCTCTTCCCCCTTTATGCAGCTTCCGTATTACTGGCAGCGCGCACCACCAGATCGTTGCGATGGATCATCGCCGCTCGCGCATCATAGCCAAGAATTTCGCTGATCTCATCGCTTTTATGGCCTGCAATCTTGCGCGCATCCTCGGCATCGTAAGCAATCAGTCCGCGCGCAATCTCGCGACCATCTTCATTGATCACCGCAACCGTATCGCCGCGCTCGAACTGGCCGTCGATCTCTTTGACACCTGCAGGAAGGAGCGATTTGCCGGATTTCAGCGCCTTGGCCGCACCGGCATCCACCGTCAGACGGCCTGCCGGTTCAAGATTGCCGGAAATCCAGGTCTTCCAGGCATTGACCGGTGCCCGCGCCGGTTCGAACAACGTTGCGCGCTCCCCGCGGTCGATTGCCGAAAGCGGACCGAAACGCGTGCCCGACGTAATAATCATCGCAGTGCCTGCCGCATTGGCGATCTTGCCCGCGTCCAGCTTCGTCTTCATGCCGCCGCGCGACAGTTCGGAAGCTGCGGCTCCGGCCATGGCTTCAATTTGCGGGGTGATGGTTGTAACCAGCGGCAAAAACTCCGCATCCGGGTTCTTGTGCGGCGGGGCGGTATAAAGTCCGTCAATATCGGACAGCAGGACCAGCAGGTCCGCACCCATCATGGTCGCCACTCGCGCGGCCAGACGATCATTGTCACCATAGCGGATTTCGGTGGTTGCCACCGTATCGTTCTCGTTGATGACCGGCACGGCCTTCAGCTTCAGCAACGTCTCGATGGTCGCGCGCGCATTGAGATAGCGGCGGCGCTCCTCGGTATCGGAGAGCGTGACGAGAATCTGGCCAGAGCGGATGGAGTGGCCGCCGAGCACATCGGCATAGGCCTTGGCGAGCGCGATCTGGCCAGCTGCGGCAGCCGCCTGACTTTCCTCAAGCTTCAGCGCCTTCTTTGGCAAGCCCAGAACCGTGCGCCCGAGTGCGATTGCGCCCGATGAGACCACCAGCACTTCGACACCTGCATGATGAAGAGTAGCAATGTCCTGCCCGAGGCTCTCCAGCCAGTCGCGCTTCAGACCGGTTGCACGATCCACCAGAAGAGCGGACCCGATTTTGACAACGATGCGGCGATAGTCTTTCAGTTTCTTCAGCATGCTTTCATTCCCCTCGCCGCATCTAAAACGCATCCCGAAAAGTGTGAAACGGTTTTCGGACAAGATACGCGCCCAAATAAAACCCGATGCTTACTCTTCGGCTTCTGCCGTACCCGCCTCTGCGGCGCGGCTTCGATCGATGACGCTTGCGAGCTGGCGCAACGCATCGTTGAGACCTTCATGGCTCACCGCCG
Source organism: Ochrobactrum vermis (assembly GCF_002975205.1). Classification (NCBI taxonomy): domain Bacteria; kingdom Pseudomonadati; phylum Pseudomonadota; class Alphaproteobacteria; order Hyphomicrobiales; family Brucellaceae; genus Ochrobactrum; species Ochrobactrum vermis. Next base: position 2,450,922 of record NZ_PCOC01000001.1, read on the forward strand.
AAAGCAGCAGCGGCTCACGCCCGCATGCTTTTTTCAGCGCCTTGATCTTCGCCTTGCGTGCTTCGGGATCGAGCGTATCGATCTGCGACAAGGCAACAATTTCCGGCTTTTCGGCAAGCCCGTGTTCGTATGCTTCGAGTTCACCGCGAATGACCTTGTAAGCCTTCGCCACGTCCTCTTCCTGCGCGGAAACCAGATGCAGCAGAACGCGCGTGCGCTCGACATGACCGAGGAAACGGTCGCCAAGACCGATGCCTTCGCTGGCGCCTTCGATCAGGCCAGGAATATCGGCGATGACGAATTCGCGGCCATCCACACGCGCAACGCCCAGATTGGGATGCAGTGTGGTAAATGGATAGTCGGCAATCTTCGGCTTGGCTGCTGTCACACTTGCAAGGAAGGTGGATTTTCCGGCATTGGGCAGACCGACCAGACCGGCATCGGCAATCAGCTTCAGGCGCAGCCTGATCGTGCGCTCGATACCGTCCTGCCCGGGATTGGCGCGGCGCGGCGCGCGATTGGTCGAGGTCGTGAAATGCAGATTGCCGAAGCCGCCATTGCCGCCCTTAGCGAGCCGGTAGCGCTGGCCGATTTCGGTGATGTCGCAGATCAGCGTTTCGTCGTCTTCCTCGAAAATCTGCGTGCCGACGGGTACTTTGAGAACAACGTCATCGCCCTTGCCGCCGGTCATGTTGCGGCCCATGCCGTGCATACCGGTCTTGGCCCGGAAATGCTGCTGATAGCGATAATCGATCAGCGTGTTGAGACCGTTTACAGCCTCCACCCACACATCGCCGCCGCGTCCGCCGTCGCCGCCGTCGGGCCCGCCGAATTCGAGAAATTTCTCGCGGCGGAACGAAACCGCCCCCGCCCCGCCATTGCCGGAGCAGATATAGATCTTTGCCTGATCGAGAAACTTCATTTGAATGTAACCTTCTTGGATGCCTGCGCTCTGGCAGGCTTTTGGGCGGCATGCGCCCCGAATGTCGTTACATGCGGGCGTGCCCGCATGTGGTGTGTTGCAATTACAGCAAAAGCGGCCTCCTGCAAACAGTTGAGGAGGCGAGATTTCACCCGAGTTTGTCTTTCCAGACCGGATCAGTGAAATCGATATAGATCAACTCCTGATCCAGATACTGACCCTGCACGGAAAGTGACTTGGGTTCGACACCGTAAGTCTTGAAACCGAGCGCATAATAGACGCGTTTGGCGGCATCGTTGGTGGCCACCACCTTGGCATCCAGAACGACGACCTGGCTTGCAGCATGATCGATGACCTTGCTGACAAGAGCCTTGCCCAGCTCCAGCCCACGCGCTTCGGGAGCCACATAGACACCCCAGAGCGTGCCGCGATGGCGCTCCGACTTGCGATCGTGACGGAACATGCCTGCCGTTCCCAACAGGTTTTCACCATCGAAGGCGCCGAAAACCACATTGCCGTTCACCTGCTCCAGACGACGTGCAAACAGGCTGTCCGAATAGGCGTTTTCTTCGTCGAAACTCGAACCGAATGCCATTGGCGCACGCTGCAAAGCGCTTAATCTTATGGCCCGATAGCGATGCAGGTCGCCCTTTTCGAGCGCACGCACCACGATCTTGTCGCGGGCGATTGCGTGAGTATCCATCATTTCATTCCCCGTTATTTCAGGTCCTGCGCATATCCGGTAAGGTTTGGTACGCAGCAGGACCCTTTACTTATGACTGCCAGCTTCTCAGCCCGATCCAGGTGCGGCGATCGAGGACATAGCGCTCGACCGGGACATTGCCTGCGGCAAGCGAGTCGGCCATGCCCATGCTGCTGAACTGGAACCCGCACTTGTGGATCACCCGGCGCGAGCCGCCATTGCTGGCACGGCACGAGACATGCAGCCGCTCGATAGCAGTTGCACGGAAAGCCAGGTCGATCAGCGCGTGAGCAGCTTCCGTGGCAAAGCCGTGGCCCCAATAGGGTTCACCCAGCCAATAGCCGATTTCCAGCCCTTCACCGTGTTTATACGCATGGATGCCGCAGCACCCCATAAAGATGCCGGTTTCCGCTTGCGTGATGGCGTAGATACAATTGCCCATCTCGCCTTTTCGCACGCGCTCGACAAAATCGACGGCATTTTCACGCGTGTAGGGATGCGGCATACGAGCAAGCATACCGGAGACGCGGGCGTTATTGGCAAGATAGGAAATCGCATCCACGTCTTCGACATGCGGCGGGCGCAGGACCAGCCTTTCAGTGACGAGGACAGGACAGTCTAATTCATAAGCCAGATCGGGCCCTAATCCGGGCGACAGATCCGTGTAACTGTCTCGTCTTTCGCTACTGCTTGCGTCGTAACAATCTTCTTCCAGAACTTCGACAACCATTTTTCGTTCCTCCAGATGCAAAAAGGGAAGATGGTGGCCCCATCTTCCCTTCGATCTTTTGGCTAGGCTGCCATTTACACCGGGTCCGATGGGACGCCGGTGCTTTAGAGAGTGCCCGGCTTACTCTGCTGCTTCCGCGATCGGGTTAACCGATACGTACGTGCGGCCGTTGGCTTTCGTACGGAAAGACACGGAACCGTTTGTGGTTGCAAAAATCGTATGGTCCTTGCCGAGGCCGACATTGGCGCCCGGATGCCACTTCGTGCCGCGTTGACGCACGATGATGTTGCCAGAAACGACAGCTTCGCCGCCGAACTTCTTCACGCCAAGGCGTTTGGATTCTGAATCGCGACCGTTACGCGAGGAACCGCCAGCTTTTTTGTGTGCCATTGGTGTTCTCCTTTAATCTCTCTACTTACTCAGCCGACTCGGCCTTGGCTGCAGCCTTCTTAGGCGCTGCCTTCTTCGGCTTTGCGGCTTCGCCTTCAGCGGCGCCTGCCTTCGGAGCCTTCTTCTCGGCGGCCTTCTTGGATGGCTTTGCGCCGTCAGTGAGGATCTCCGAGATACGGATGGTCGTCAGTTCCTGACGATGACCGCGGGTGCGCTTCGAGTTCTGACGACGACGCTTCTTGAACGCGATGACCTTGCGAGCACGGCCCTGTTCAACAACTTCGGCGGTGACGAGAGCGCCAGCGACGACCGGTGCGCCAATGGTCGAGCCGACCATCAGGACTTCTGCGAATTCTACGATGTCACCGGCTTCGCCAGCAACTTTTTCGACCTTGATCAGGTCATTTGCGGCAACGCGGTACTGCTTGCCACCGGTCTTGATGACTGCGAACATTTGTTGTCCTTTCGGTTGTTCGGTCCGGCTCTCATTTCCACGACATTGGCGTCGAAGTGATGGGCCGTCTTTTTATCAGTCGGTTGATGAGTGGGCGTGAAGCCCTTGATTGCGACCTCGGAAACCCGAAATTCCGCAATCAAAACAATAGGCGCAGATCACCCCACGCCCAAGGTCTGGTGCTTATAGGTTTGAAGCTGCAGAAAAGTCAAGAATTTTCACAACGGAATGCAAATTAGCTCTTGTCTAATCAGCGCTGGCCCGTTATTGAGCCGCTACACACTTAGCATTCGCTTTAGATGCTGTTTGACGGCGCGATTTTATAGATCGCTTTACCGGATTGCACAATGCGGAGAGGTGGCTGAGTGGTCGAAAGTACCGCACTCGAAATGCGGCGTGGGGGTAACTCCACCGTGGGTTCGAATCCCACCCTCTCCGCCATATAACTTCAAGGTCGTGCGTCTTCCTGACAGGTATTCTCGGGCTTACAGGTCAATCCGGCCTGCGCCAGCAGACCAGCCACGCCATCACGCGCGCCCAGCCCCTCGGGATCGCACAGATATTCCATGTGATCACTCAGATATCCGGCCATCGGCGCACGCCAGTCTGATGAGGTTTCGATCATCTGTTCCGACGTATAAAGCAGATACTCGACATATGCCCCATAGGCGGTGAGCTGCGTCTTATCGCTGAGCGAGCAATAAGACGCACGCGCCAGCTCAGGTTTTTGCACAGTCAAATTCAGAAACTCGCGATATATCTCACGCGCGGTCTGGTCGCGCTGAATCAAATCGGCCTGACCGACCTGATAAGGAATGATAACCAGCGCAGAAAGCGCGGCAAAGGCCGTAGCGATCCCGCCCAAAGCGGTCAAGGGTTCGATATTGCGCCGCAACCAGTTCCGCATGGTCAGACCTTGGGTTGCTCATGGGTGGCGCAATGGATGCCGCCGCCAACCTCACCCACCGGATCGATATTCAACGTGACAATCTCCCTGCCGGGATACAGCTTGCCAAGAATGGCCGCTGCTTGTTCGTCGACTTCCCGATCGCCAAACTCAGCAGCAATCACCGCGCCGTTACAAACATAATAGTTAACATAGGAAGACACAAAATCGCTGTTGCTCACGCGGATGTCATAGGGCTCCGGCAAAATGACCATATCCAGCTTGCGCCCTTCGGCATCGGTGGCTGCGGCAAATATGTCATGTGTTTCGGAGGCAGCAACCGACCATGGATCGTCGGAGTCGATCTTGTCTCCCATCTGGATTAACAACTGCCCCGGTTTGACGAAACGAGCCAGCGCATCAATATGATAGTCGGTGATATCCGCACCGATGATACCAGGCGCCCAGATCATCTTGCGCGCACCCATCGTGTTCAACAACATCTGTTCGATTTCAGCTTTGCTACCCTGATTGCGATTGGCATTGATGAAACTGCTTTCGTGGGCGATCAACGTGCCGTGGCCGTCGGTCTCAACACCTCCCGCTTCACCCACAAGGCCTGCGTCGAAAACCTGCAGCCCCAGCCGTTCGGCTATCCGCGCGGCGATCTGACCGTCTGCACCGTGGGTTTGCTTGTTACCCCAGCCGTTGAAGTTGAATTGTGTAATGGCCAGACCACCCTTGCCGTCAATGACAAATGAGGGGCCGGAATCGCGACACCACAAATCGTCAGTCGGAATGTCCCAAATTTCAACGTTGCGCGAGACCAGCTTGCGGACAGCGCGGTGATACCGGGCCGCAGCCAGCATCACAACCGGCTCGAACTGTGCAATGGCGTTCGCAATTTTCGCAATGGTTTTCTGAATATCATCAAGGAAATCAGGATCGTCATAGACAGCGGGATTTACCGGCCATTGCATGAACGTGCGCTCATGGGGCTCTGTTTCTTCCGGATACCAGAAACCGGCAGAACGAGCCGAGGAGCTGCCTGCCTGCCCACGGAGTGATTGTATTGACAGGCCAGCGGTGGCAGCAGCGGCAAAAAGCAAGGTCTGGCGGCGGGTCATCATTGCATCACCATGAAAATAACAAAGAAAATTAATACTTTAGACTATTTTAATATAAGGTAGAGCTACCCACACGCACTGTCAACAAAGGCGCGCTTCTCCACGCCGCGCAAACCATGCTAGAAGAGCATTATGACTGTGTTATCCGCCGATGCTCCCATCTATCATCCCCCGCTGGAACCCTATGTCTCGATCCTTCATCGCGACGCAGGCTTTCTCGTGCTGGACAAGCCGAGCGGTCTGTTATCCGTGCCGGGGCGTCATCCAGCACTGTCGGACAGCCTCGCGACACGAGTTCAAAAGCAGTTTCCGCAAGCCCAGATGATCAACCGTCTCGACAAGGATACGTCCGGCCTTGTGCTGATGTCGCTCAACCGCAAGGCCCACGCCGCCATCGCCTCGCAGTTCGAGGCCCGAACGGCGCAAAAATCCTATGTCGCCGTTGTCTGGGGCTGCGTCGAAGATAACGAAGGGCTGATCGACCTGCCCCTTGCGATAGACCCCGACAACAAGCCGCGCCATCGCGTCGACCATGATCATGGCAAACCGGCGCAGACCCGCTGGCAGGTTCTCGACAGGGGTGATGCAAGCACCCGGCTGCGGCTCTTTCCCCTGACAGGCCGGACGCACCAGTTGCGCGTTCATATGAAAGCGCTCGGCCATGTGATCCTCGGCGACGAATTCTACGCCGAAGGTGAAGCCCTCGCTGCTGCAGACCGTCTGCTGTTGCATGCGGAAGAACTGGCTTTCCGGCACCCCGACGGGCGCGACGTGACATTCACCGCGCCCTGCCCCTTCTGAGAGCATTCATGTCGCAGAAAATAGATACATCGGAGCTGATCGTCGATTTTGTCGGAGGCGCTGTCGGCCACCGGTTCCGCTCCGGCGAAGGACGCGGGCAGGCTCTCGCCAAGGCTGTCGGAATGACGCGCGATGTCATGCCCGAAATCGTGGACGCAACAGCCGGGCTCGGGCGTGATGCTTTCCTGCTGGCATCGCTCGGTGCAAAGGTGACTTTGATCGAGCGCTCCGAAACGATGCATGGCCTTCTGGCCGAAGGGCTGGCGCGCGCAGCGGCGGAAGGCGGGCGCTATGCCGAGACTGTCGCACGCATGACACTTCTACAGGGCGATTCCTGCCTGCTCCTGCCGGAACTGAAGCCGCAGGTCGTTCTGGTCGATCCGATGCACCCTCCCCGCGGCAACAGCGCACTCGTCAAGAAGGAAATGCGCCAGATCCGCGAGATCGTCGGTACCGATCCCGATGCCGAAAAGCTGATGCAGGTTGCGCTGGAGGCAGCACAGAACCGTGTGGTTCTGAAATGGCCCTTGCGCGCCGACCCGATGGCCGGATTGCGCAAACCATCCCACCAGATACTCGGCAAAAGCACGCGCTATGACGTGTTCGTCAAGGCCCGAATTAGCTGAATATTGCGCAATAGCTACGACTGCTTGCTCCCGCCTGAAGCAAGGCCACGCGACATTTCGACGGAATAGACGCTGACCCCATTGCGGCCCTTCGCCTTGGCATCGTACATCGCAGCATCTGCGGCCGCGAACAGTTCCGCAGCCGAGCGACCATGTTTCGGAAAGCAGGCGACACCGATGCTGCAGGTGACTTCCAGATAAGTTCCGTCAAGTTCGACCGGCTCGCTGATCTTCCGTCTGATTTCATCCAGCCGGGAGCAGAAATCGCCATCATCCGCCTGCAAGACGAGAATGAACTCATCGCCTCCCATGCGCCCGGCAAGTTCACCATCGCGCAGTAAAAGTGAAATCCGTCCGGCAATCTGCTGCAGAAGCTTGTCGCCTGCAGCATGACCAAGCGTATCGTTGACCGGCTTGAACTGATCCAGATCGAGAAAGCCAACGGCCACTCGCTGAGAGTGTGCCGCCGCCTGTTCGAGAATCTGTCCAAGTTTCCGCTCCAGGAAAGCCCTGTTAGCCAGCCCCGTCAACGTATCGTGTTCGGCCAGATAGCGGATGCGCTCGTCGGCGATACGCCTGTCGATGGCAATTCCGCTCATCCTGGCAGCAGTGGTAAAAAACTCCGTGAGGACGCGGTCATCCGAAGCGTCGCCATTGACCGCGAAACCAAGAGCACCATGCCCCTGCCCGTCCGCAGACGGGATTTCCATGGAGAATATGGCTTCACTATCGGGAACCAATGTCTTCAGCACCGCTTCAAGCGCTGCGAGAGAAAGTGGCTCACGTCCGTTTCTCACACCGAACGACAAAGAAGGGAGGGAAGGCGCAGAAATGACAACATCTTCAGCGGTCTCCCCGGTAACAACGGCAACACAGCGAATACCGGCGGCAAGACCTTCCAGCAAACGGGTCAACTGATCGACGAAATCCGGTATGGCCACCGCACTTACCGTCATTTCCAGAATACGGGCCTGAACCTGCATGAAGCGTTCGGCCTTTTTCTTGAGGGAAATGTCACGAGACGCGCCCACAACGCCGATGATATTGCCGTTTCTATCGCGCAAAGGCACCCGCGAGATCATCAGCCAGCGATCCGTTCCGCCACGCATGGCGCGCTCTTCATAGCCGAGATCGGGCTGGCCGCTTTCCATGACCTGTTTTTCAATCTCGGAAATATGGGCCGTGATCGCGGCTTCCCCGTGAATATCGAAATCGGTCAGTCCAATGAGTTCATTGATGTCCGAAAGGCCGTTGTTGCGAACCACCGCATCATTGGCGAACAGAAACCGCCCCTGCAAGTCCTTGGCATAGATGAAGTCCGGCACGTGATTGATCATCGCAACGAGCCAATCAAGCTGCTCCGTGCCAACGGGGGCATTGTCGCCCACCTTCAGTTGTGACGGTTGACTGGTCCCTTCAGCAGGGTGCGGATTGCCGTTGTTCTCATCAGCGCCTTGCGCCGCCTGATCTGCCAGTCCTTTCATGGATAGAGCCCCTCCATGCCTACAAGATCATATTAGCAATCTTTTGATTGCTGTGAATGGCATAAAACGGCCGCATCCCCCGCTTTACTCACATCCGATACTCTTTTCCGTGACTTTACGAGCCGCGCACAAACTGCCAACATCGATCCTGAGTAGAATAAATTACGATTCCCCCGTTTGAATTCGCGGGATTTATTTAAGCAATTAATTCACGACATATCAGTCCGATGACGAGGTCTCATGAAACAGAGCATCGACCTGACGACGGCCCCGATCAATCAGGCTTTGCTGCTCTTCGCGTTGCCGACACTCGGCTCATCAATATTGCAATCGGCGAACGGGTCAATCGACACGATCTGGATCGGCCAGTTGCTTGGCGAGAATGCACTTGCGGCAACGACAAACGGCAATCTGGTGATGTTTCTGCTGACTGCTTTCGTATTCGGCTTTGGCATGGCATCAACGATCCTGATCGGACAGGCATTCGGACGGCACGACGTTGAAACGGCGCGCACGATAGCGGGCACCACCGTCGGCACTTTCGTGCCGCTCAGCATCGTTGTCGCCGTCATCGGCTGGCTGCTTGCCCCCAAAGTGCTTGAACTGCTCGGAACGCCTGAAACAATCGAGCCGCTGGCCCGCGCATTTCTGCAAGTCACCTTTCTCGCTATGCCGGCAATCCTGATGCAGACGATCCTGATGATGGCTTTGCGCGGCAGTGGTGACGCCATGACCCCGCTGATATTCATGGGAATGGCCGTGCTGCTGGATATAGCCCTCAATCCCGTCTTCATTCTGGGATGGGGTCCCCTACCTGCACTGGGTATTGCGGGTTCTGCATTGGCGACGGCTGCCGCCAATTACATAAGCCTGACCGCAATGCTTTATTATATCTATCACCGCGACCTTCCGTTGCGCTTGCGTGGCAAGGAATTATGGCTCCTTGTCCCTGACCGGGAACTACTGCGACTGATCTTCACCAAAGGGTTGCCGATGGGCATCCAGATGATTGTCGTATCAAGCTCGATGCTCACAATGATGCGGCTGGTCAATCAGGAAGGTGTCGATACGACGGCTGCCTTTGGCGCCACACAACAGCTCTGGACCTATGTGCAGATGCCTGCAATGGCGTTGGGCGCCGCTGTGAGCGCCATGGCTGCCCAGAATATCGGAGCCGGAAAATGGGATCGTGTGAACTCGATAACTCGCATCGGGGCAATTTACGCGGTGCTGATGACGGGAGCACTTGTTGTTCTTCTGCTTCTCGCGGACCGGCAGGCCATGCAGATATTTCTCGGCGCAGACAGCGCGGCGATCGCGATCGGTCAGCATATCGGGCGGATCGCGACGTGGGGCTTCATCGCCTTCGGTGTGTCGATGGTTCTTTTCGGAACCGTGCGCGCAAACGGTCAGGTCATCTGGCCACTCGTCATTCTTTTCGTATCCATGTACCCGGTGCGCCTTGGCGTCGCCATTGGCCTGCGTGAACAGCTTGGTTCCGATGCGCTCTGGCTGAGCTTCCCAGCCGCTATGGTATCAACCCTGCTGATGGCGACAGTCCTTTATTTTTACGGCGGGTGGCGAACGAACTCCTCAATGCATACTGACACCCACGAACTTCAAGGGGAGGCGGCTTGCGTGTCGCAATCGGCAGAAGCCACCCCATCAAGCAACGCGCTTACTCCAAATGCTCCACTTGTTGCGGAAGTTGAGCCCGAGACATAGGTTCCCGTACAACCAATAAACAGCGTTTCGTTCATGCTCGATCAAGACAACACGAACGATGGCCTGGTTAGACTATCGTTTCACAGCCTCTCCAACAAAAGCGCGGAGTGTGACACGATCCCGGTCCATATTATGAAAGGAACCTTCATGCTCCAATTAAGACCTATGCGAGAGGATGAGTTCTCGACCTATCTCGGCTATTTCATTCCTGATTACGCAGTAGAAGTTGCATCAAGTTATCGTCTTTCCGACGCAGCCGCTCTTGAGCAAGTAAAACGAGAAATGGCTTCGGACTTGCCTGACGGTGTCAATACGAGCGACCAGATTTTGCTGTGTTTAATCGATCCTGCCAGCGGCCCTGAAAAGCTCCTCGGCTATCTCTGGTACAAACAGGATCCAGCAAAGCATGTGGCATTCATTATGGACTTCTACATTTTTCCTTCGTTTCAGGGAAAAGGATACGGCAAGTTGGCGTTAGCAACCCTGGAGATGGACCTAAAACGTAAAGGCTTTCGGCAAATCAAACTCCGCGTCGCTGCTGACAACGTGCGCGCAAGGCATGTTTATGACGCAACGGGATTTCACGTGACCGGTGTCAATATGAACAAGTCACTCACTTAACAGAACATTTGGACCCAAGTCGGCAAACGCACTCGAGCTTTCTGATCCGATGACTGATAGCGGAAGTTGAGACGCCGATTTCGTTAGCGGCCTGTTTCATGCTTTGTCGCCGTACGATGGTGACGAATATGTTGAGATCGGCGATGACCGACCGGTGGAGGTTCGCCATTGCGCTTCCTTTTCTACCCGCGCCGTTTGATAGCTTGGGTGTGCTTGTTTGTCTCTATTCTGGGAGGTGGGGAGTTTTGACGAGGGGTGCTGCCAACGCAAAAACCCCGTGGCATATGCCACGGGGTTTTATGTTTTGTTGCGGGCAGGATTTGATCCGTTCGTCGGTGAACTGGTTCACGGGATCAATTCCTTGTCGTCGTCCCGCTTCGGCTTGTGATCCTGCTGGGGTGAGAGCATAAAAAAATCGATCCAGAGGATCGATTTGCGGTCGAACGTGCCGCTCGATGCAGCTTGCACGAGCCGTACAGCTACGACCAGGATGGCGTATGCATCAGAGCTTTTAGTGATTTAAGGGGATTTGGTTGCGGGGGCAGGATTTGAACCTGCGGCCTTCAGGTTATGAGCCTGACGAGCTACCGGGCTGCTCCACCCCGCGTTATGGGTGTTATATTGTAACCGGTTTTGGTATTTTTTTGCGTATATCGCTTAAATGATCTGTTTTGTATGGGATTTGAGAAGATGTTTTGATTTGTGTGCTTAGCAGACCTGGCAGCGACCTACTCTCCCGTGTCTTAAGACAAAGTACCATTGGCGCTGGAGCGTTTCACGGCCGAGTTCGGAATGGGATCGGGTGCAGCCGCTCCGCCATAACCACCAGGTCGGCGAAGAACACAAATATGAGAAGCTGGTTGTCTTTCGTGCTGATTGTAATGATATCAGTTTAAGGGCCTCGAAGCGTAAGCTTCGCAAGGCCGACTGGCCGTCGCCGATGTTTCGGCGTGCCGTCCGCAGGCTAGCCTGACGAAGTCAGGCGCTCAGCCGTAAGGACATAGTCTTAACTGATATCTATCGAACGTTGTTCGATGGATATTGTAAATGGGAGTGATCAAGTCGATCGAGCTATTAGTACCGGTAAGCTACATGCGTTGCCGCACTTCCACACCCGGCCTATCAACGTGGTAGTCTTCCACGGCTCTGATAGGGAATACTCGTTTTTAGGTGGGTTTCCCGCTTAGATGCCTTCAGCGGTTATCCCGTCCGTATATAGCTACCCTGCTATGCCGTTGGCACGACAACAGGTCCACCAGAGATACGTCCATCCCGGTCCTCTCGTACTAGGGACAGATCCTATCAATATTCCTACACCCACGGCAGATAGGGACCGAACTGTCTCACGACGTTCTGAACCCAACTCACGTACCGCTTTAAATGGCGAACAGCCATACCCTTGGGACCTGCTCCAGCCCCAGGATGCGATGAGTCGACATCGAGGTGCCAAACAACCCCGTCGATATGGACTCTTGGGGGTCATCAGCCTGTTATCCCCGGCGTACCTTTTATCCGTTGAGCGATGGCCCTTCCACGCGGGACCACCGGATCACTATGACCGACTTTCGTCTCTGCTCGACTTGTCAGTCTTGCAGTCAGGCAGGCTTATGCCATTGCACTCGACGAACGATTTCCGACCGTTCTGAGCCTACCATCGCGCGCCTCCGTTACTCTTTAGGAGGCGACCGCCCCAGTCAAACTACCCACCATACACGGTCCTGGACCCGGATAACGGGCCGCAGTTAGACATCCATATAGGCAAGGGTGGTATTTCAAGGATGACTCCACAATGGCTGGCGCCACTGCTTCAAAGTCTACCACCTATCCTACACATGCCGACACGAATGCCAGTGTAAAGCTATAGTAAAGGTGCACGGGGTCTTTCCGTCTAACCGCAGGAACCCCGCATCTTCACGGGGAATTCAATTTCACTGAGTCTGCGTTGGAGACAGCGGGGAAGTCGTTACGCCATTCGTGCAGGTCGGAACTTACCCGACAAGGAATTTCGCTACCTTAGGACCGTTATAGTTACGGCCGCCGTTTACTGGGGCTTCAATTCAATGCTTGCACATCTCCTCTTAACCTTCCAGCACCGGGCAGGCGTCAGACCCTATACGTCGTCTTGCGACTTCGCAGAGCCCTGTGTTTTTGGTAAACAGTCGCTACCCCCTGGTCTGTGCCACCCCCACCCAGTTGCCTGAATGGAGGTCACGCTTCTTCCGAAGTTACGCGTGCATTTTGCCGAGTTCCTTCAACGCAGTTCTCTCAAGCGCCTTGGTATTCTCTACCAGTCCACCAGTGTCGGTTTAGGGTACGGTCTATATGCAGGAGCTATTTCCTGGAACCGCTTCGCTGCACATTCAATCCAATAAGAATGTACAACACACGCGATCCGTCACTACCTGCAGGCCCACGAATATTAACGTGGTTCCCATCGACTACGCCTTTCGGCCTCGCCTTAGGGGCCGGCTAACCCTGCTCAGATTAACTTTAAGCAGGAACCCTTGGACTTTCGGCGAGGGAGTCTCTCACTCCCTTTATCGTTACTCATGTCAGCATTCTCACTTCCGATACCTCCAGGATGTCTCACGACTGTCCCTTCACAGGCTTACGGAACGCTCCGCTACCACGCACAAATGTGCATCCACAGCTTCGGTGTATGGCTTTAGCCCCGGTACATTTTCGGCGCAAAGACCCTTATTTAGACCAGTGAGCTGTTACGCTTTCTTTAAATGATGGCTGCTTCTAAGCCAACATCCTGGTTGTTTTGGGATCCTCACATCCTTTCCCACTTAGCCATAACTTAGGGACCTTAGATGGTGGTCAGGGTTGTTGCCCTCTTCACGACGGACGTTAGCACCCGCCGTGTGTCTGCCCAGTAGTACTCCCCGGTATTCGGAGTTTGATTAGGATCAGTAAGACGGTGAGTCCCCATAGCCCATTCAGTGCTCTACCCCCGGGGGTATTCGCTGGACGCTCTACCTAAATAGATTTCGCGGAGAACCAGCTATCTCCAAGTTTGATTGGCCTTTCACCCCTAGCCACAAGTCATCCCAATCTATTGCAACAGATATGGGTTCGGTCCTCCAGTACGTGTTACCGTACCTTCAACCTGCTCATGGCTAGATCACTTGGTTTCGGGTCTAATGCATCGAACTATATCGCCCTATTCAGACTCGCTTTCGCTGCGCCTACACCTACCGGCTTAAGCTTGCTCGATACACTAAGTCGCTGACCCATTATACAAAAGGTACGCTGTCACCCAGAACAAATCTTGGGCTCCAACTGTTTGTAGGCATTCGGTTTCAGGTACTATTTCACTCCCCTCGTCGGGGTGCTTTTCACCTTTCCCTCACGGTACTGGTTCGCTATCGGTCATGCACGAGTACTTAGGCTTGGATAGTGGTCTACCCATGTTCAGACAGGATTTCACGTGTCCCGCCCTACTCAAGGACTTATAATCGTGTTGCGTGTACGGGGCTATCACCCACTTTAGCCAACTTTTCCAAGTTGTTCCACTTTACTCATATAAGCCACTGGCCTGGTCCGCGTTCGCTCGCCACTACTAGCGGAGTCTCGTTTGATGTCCTTTCCTCTGGGTACTTAGATG